>CAYRJD010000041.1:0-29758 GCA_964424585.1 uncultured Acidimicrobiales bacterium
AGCTCGATGTCGAACGCAACGATCTCTGCGACGTCTGAGGCGAGTTCACTAGCGCGCGAACCTGACAGCGACGCGATCTCGTCCAGCACCACCAGATAGTGCTTCATCTCCATTGGGTTCTTGGTGCGTCGACCGCTCAACTTGCGCCACGCCGTCTGTCGCCTACGTGACGTCACGTGGCGAGCGTAATCGCTCAGCCTTTCTCTAGCTAGCACCAGATTGATGTTGCCACCAACCCCGTATGGCCTGCTGAGCTGTCCGCCGTGAACGGACGGCTCTGAGCACCACTGCTCCCGCAACGTCGCGAGTGGCTGTTCGATGGTGGTCCAGTCGAGGCCCAAGATCTCTTCCAGCACGGCGCGGTCGAGTTCGTGGCGTGCCTGGTCGTGCCACGCCTCGTTCGCCGGGCGCAAGGTGAGCTTTGTGTCGCCGGTGGTGAACCGCTCGTAAATCTCGTCCGCCTTCGCGAGCTGCTCGTCAGTGAGTTGCCGATAATCGAGCGTCGGCAAGTCAGGCAGCCGCCCTACCGTGAAATTGGCTCGCCCCGCTTGCTGTCTGCTTCCGTGCTGCCACCAGAGAAGAAACCCGAGCGTGGTGTTGTGCCACAACACAGCCGCACGCTCCCAGGTTGTGTCCTCCAACTTCAATGTCGGCCAGGCACGTCCACCGAGGGCTGGCTTAGGGGTGCGGCACGCGGCAAGCGGCTGCGAATTAAGCGTGAACTCTAGATTCATATGAAGGCACGCTGCCCAGTCATTCCAGAGTGTGTCGGCATCGGCCCGGCGCCCATCTCGTGGTGCTCCTTCTGCGTCCGGCAGCACTTCGAGATATCGTTCTTGAAGCGCGTCGTGCCACCACAGGGTGCGATAGGTAAACGACTCCCAGGACACCCGCTCTTTCATCTTGTTGTGGATGATGAGCGGACCTTCCTCGGATGTATTGGTCGTCCCAACGAGGGTGCCGATCATCACGTGGTTCGGGCTGACGCTGCCCACCTCTCCCAGCCTCGTCATTGGTACAGACATCGGGGGCACGGTCAACAAGTCGAGAGTGCCTGCGGCCAGCCGCTCAGATATCTCGGTGAGGCGTACATCTCGCACACCCGCGAAATGCCCGCTCAAGGTGTCTGCGGACGCGTAGGTTCCGCACACGTGCTGGCTGCCGATGCGCAGCTCGCCTGTAGTCGCGTCTTCAGGGGCGGCAGCGACAGCCCGCGCGATCTCCACGCCGGCGGCCGTCGAGGCGGGACGCTCGCTGAGATTGACGTAGAAAACACGCTGGCCGCCGCTCGCGCCGCTACGCTTCTTGCGCGCCACGAGCATGCACTCCGCCATCCCGGTCCCTGCCGAAAACGCTCTATCTTCTTGCCCTGTGGCTGCGATGGTGACCACCACGATATCCTCGTAAAGTGTCTCGATTAGCTTACGAGCGTTCCTCCAGCGTGATCCTGAGAGAAACGTCTGGGGTAGAATGAGACCCAATATGCCTCCGTGCTTCAGCTTCGTGTCCGCCAAATCCATGAAAGGTGTAGCCAGCCCGATGTTGCCGTGATACGCAGGATCAACTGCGGATGTCAACGATGCCGCCAATTGCTGCCGATGAGCTTCGACGAGCTGCGCCTCTCGTGCTTCCATAGCCTCTTGCTCGTCTTCGGTTCGCCCCAACCCAGCCCACTTGCGGTTCTTCAATCCCTCTTCGGTCTTCGTTGGGCGGCTGCTATTGGACGTGAACGGCGGATTCATCACGCACACATCGAGCATCCGTTCACCTATCGAAATCGCTTGAACTTCTTCGCCAGTACGCTTGACCACCGACTTCTCGCGTCGCGCACCCTGGTTCAGCAGCTCACCTTGCACTTCATTTGAATCCAGCAACTCCAACGAACCCAAGCTCACGTTATCCACCGACGGTGGCTCCACGTCCTTAGTCACATCAGATTGTCCGATTGGATAGAGAGCCACCTTCGCATCGGTGTAGGTGGTCGTCGGATGGGTAGACGACAGCAATGTTGCCGTGAGGTGCGCTGCAGCAGGCATTATGTCAGCGGCGTAGAGAACTTTCTCCATGAACGTCTGGTGCGTTGCGGCGTCGTCGCTACCTGCCGTGCGAATGCGTGCAGTGATGCGTTGGTATAGCGCGGTCAGCAACGCGCCGGTCCCGCACGCCAAATCTGCGACGCGGAAACCATCTACGTCGTCGCGCCCAGTCGGAGTTTGGCCACCAGCGTCGAGTTTACCTGCCACCAACTCCGCCATTAAATATGCCGAGGGTGGAAGCGTGTAGAAGGTCGCCAAGTACTTGCGATCGGTAATGAGCTTACCGAACATCTGTCCGGCGATGTCGCCGGTGGACGTGACACCATAGCTGCTAAGCTCGCCTGCTAAGCTGACTAGCTGCGGAATGACCACCTGCTTCGCCGATTGCTCGCGAATGCCGTCACGCATCACCTCGCGCGCTATGTAGAAGATGGGCCAGTAGTTGAAATCGATAATCGTCTGCCAGTTAGCGAGCACTCGCTGCCAGCTGTCGGTGGACTGGCTTACTGGCAGCAGATTACCATCGTCGTCGCGGGTGCCTTCGATGGCGCGCTCGAAGATGAATGCGTTTGCAATCAGTGTCAGTGTCATCTTAGTGGTCTGCTTGTTGTCAGCTTGCTGCAGCACAACGGCTGCATCAGCGAGTAGAGAGCGATCCAGTGGGCTGCGCCGGAGTGTTGCGGCGAGCCCATTCACCACATCGTCCATCCGCTTCGCCGCTTGAGCCAGTCCACTGTCATCGACGAGCATCAGTTCGCAGAAACGCGAGAGTTCGTCCACGTTGCCAGCCAGCCAACCCGTCTCCGGCCATCGAATAGTGTCGCTCTCATCGCGGGAGCGAACACACCACTCAAACCGCGTAGCCCGGTCTTCGATGATCGACGCAAACGCATCTTGCGGGACCGTTCGTAAGGCGGCGGGCAGCTTCAACGCCACTACACGCCGAATGATCTTGCCGGTCGCTCGGAGCGGCTCCCCTAGCCGTTTGTCTGCATCTTCTTCGACGGTTGCCGCGGGATCATGTTCTGTCTCGATGACCATAGGCAGCAGCCCCGCGCCCTCCGGCTTTATCAGCACGTCAGGCTGTTTGCCTGCGCTGCTCGTGAGCATCTGGCTCTGCTCTGCGTCAACCTGCCAGCGCGGATGCCGACGATTCAGCGCTTGCGCGAGCGCCCCGTTCACCACCTTCTCATCGTTGTGCGGCGGAACCATTGTTACCCCCTGGACGGCAAGGCGGTGGAGGGCTCGGTGGCGAGGTGTTGGGTGGTGGCGGCGACAGACTGCCACTTGTCGCGGGCAGAGCCTGTGCGGAGCGCTTCGCGGGCGGCCTCTAAACCCGAGGGCCAATCGTCGACCACGGCGGCGACTACCAAACCGGCGGCGGCGTTGAGCGCGACGATGTCGGCTCTCGGGCCGGTGGCGTCGCCGCTGGTCAGCTCGTCGAATATTTCGGCGTTGCGTTCGGCGCTGCCGCCGAACAGCTGGGCTCGGTTGACACGTTCGACACCGAAGGCGGTCGGGTCGAGCACGTACTCATCGGCGATCCGACCCTCCTTCACGTCGTAGACGCGCGTGACGTCGGTGGTGGTCACCTCATCTAGCCGGTCAGCCCCGTGCACGACCAGCGCCCGCTCGCTGCCACGCGCCGCCAACACGCCTGCGACCCTGGGCGCCATCGTCGGGTCGCTCACGCCGACCACCTGTCGACGCACCCGCCCCGGGTTCGCCAGCGGCCCAAGAAAGTTGAACGTCGTCGGCACGCCCAGCTCTGAACGAACCGGCCCGGCGTAACGCATCGCCGGGTGAAACCGCTTGGCGAATGCGAAGCCCAGCCCGTGCTGCGAGATGCACTGTTCCACCGCCGGGCCGCCGAGGTCGCCGTGAACGCCCAGCGCAGCCAGCGTGTCGAACGAGCCGGTCGAGCTGCTGGCGCGCACCGAGCCGTGCTTGCACACCACTGCGCCCGCCGCAGCCGCCACGAACGAAGCCATCGTCGACACGCTCAGCGCGTGCCGCCGCCGCACCGGCGCGCCGCCGCTGCCCACAATGTCGATGGCATCGGCAGGCGCATGCAGCGGCTCGGCTACGTCGAGCATCGCCTCGACCATGCCCGTCAGCTCGGGCACCGACCCACCCTTCATGCCGAGCGCGACGATGAACCCCGCTAGCTGCGCGTCGGTCGCTCCTCCGGTGAGGATCGACCCGAGAGCGGCACGCGCCGCCGACGGCGACAGGTCGACGCCGCCCACGAGGTCGCCGAGAATGCCCTGCCATCCGCCGAAGTGGTCGACCTCGTGCGCCGCACCTGCCTGCTCGTCGTTCACGTCCGCAACGCTAAAGCCAGACACACCAGCAGCCGAACGCTACGCACCAAAAGAAACCGTCTCGGTGCTCACCGTCGCCGCCGCGACAGCTGGCTCGCTGTAGTGCATCGGCAGCAGCTCGGCACGAAGCCACGCCTGACGCTGATCGAGATCGTGACCGCCGCCGCGAACGCCCGACACGCCGTGCGGCACGACCCAGCCCGACACGTCCCAGTCGGCGAGGCAAAACACGTAGCGCGCAGCCGACGCGGCGACCGCTCGCTCGCCGGTCTCCGGCACCGTCGACGCGGCGCGCACGGTGTCGCTGTCGCCGCCGATGCCGTCGGTCGGCGGGTGCAAGTGAGCAGCCTCCGGCAGTTGCGCGGCGAGCGGGTGCGGGCTCGCCATCCGGTGCACCCGACCCCACATCCAATCGACGACGTCGTCGCCGAGCCGCGCACGAAGCTCGGCCAGCGCTTCGTCGACGCACGCGCTCATCGCGGCTTCAGCGGCTTCACGAGTCTCGAGGCCGTCGACGACGTGCCACGTGCCGGCCGTCAGCATCGCGGTGGCACCGACGAACACGTACTGGCTCGCGTCTGACGCGCGCGGCCACCTGGGCGCGCCGAAGCTGGGCCGCTCGATGCCCAGCCGAGCCGCGACGCCTTCAGCCCAGCGCCGGCGGATGACCGCGTAGAGCGTCGCTTCGACCGACTCGACGCTCATGTCGCCCTCCCAACTCGCGAGCAGGTCGAGCATCTGCGGCGCGAGCGGGTCAACGCACCCGGTGGCGAGGTCGACGATCGCCGCGCACACCGCCGGCGCAATCACCGAGCGCACGTCCGCGTGCACCCGCGTCATGTCGTCAGCCGTCGCAGCGTCGAGCGGATCAAGCAGCTCACAGATGCGCTCAAACCGAAACGGCGGCGAGAAGTCGACCGTGACGAACGGGCCCGCCTCGTTGATGCGGTTGTTGGCCGTCACCAGCACACCCGAAGCGGGGTCGTGCACGTGCGGCAGCGCCTCAAACGGCACGACGTCGCGCTCGCTCCACTCATAGCGAGGCTCGCCCGGCACCGGCACCCAGCGAGTCACCGGCTCGCGGTCAACCAGCCTGCCGCGCGTCTGGTAGCTGATGTGCCCGCCGACGTCCGCGCACAACAAGTTGTTGACCGGAACGACCCACAGGCGCATCGCTTCGTTCAGCTCAGCTGCGCTGGCAGCGCTCAGCATCGGACGCAGCGCTTCGAACGTCGTGTCACGTCCCCACAAGCCTGTCCACGTGACCGCCAGCGCGACGCCGTCGGCCGGATCGCCCAGCGCCACCGGGCCGCGAGGCGTCGAGCCGCACCACACCTCGACGCGAGGCGCTCCGTCGGGCGCGCCGCCCGCGACGACCAGCTCTTCACGTCGCCAGTCGATGTGCGGCTCTGACGCGTCAACGGGCTGCAGCTGCTCATCAAAGCGTTCGATGAACACGTCGGTGTCGTCGGCAGCGCCGTGCGTGATGCACCAGGCGACCAAAGCGTTGTGCCCGAAGTGCGGAAAGCCCGGCACGCCGGGAAACGCCAACCCGATGGCGTCGAACTCGTCGCAAGCGATGTGGCACTGCTGGTAGACGACCGGAAACTCGATGCCGCGGTGCGGGTCGCCAGCCAGCAGCGGCGCGCCGGTCGCGGTGCGACCTCCAGACAGCGCCCACGAGTTTGAGCCATCGTCGGCCGAACCCGCCGTCGCCCCGAGAGCCGAACCCGCCACGCCCGCGGTGCGGTCGTCGCCAACTCCCGCCGCGACCACCGCTCGCAGCGCCTCAAGCAGCTCCGGCTCAGCAGCAAGCTCAGCCAGTCCGGCGCGCAGGTCTGGCGCGTCGCCGTCGCCGCGCACCATCGCCGCGCCGCTCATCGGGTCAACTCGCAGCGCGTCCATCACGTCGAGCCCAGCGGTTGCAGCCACGTAGCCGCGCCACAGCTTCCGGCCGAGGCTGCCCATGAAGATGTGTCGCACCTTGTAGACGGCGATGCTGTGCCACGGCTCCCACGGCTCGGGCGGCGCCGGGTGAAACCGAAACTCCTCCGGCAGCGACCCGGCGTTAGCAGCCAGCCAAGCGTTCACCCCGGCCGCATACGCGGCCAGCATCTGTTGCGCTGGCTCGCTCAACGCCTCCGCGTCGGCCTGCGCCGCAGACGCCAGCCCGAGCCGCCGAAACAGCGCGTCTTCGGCGGCGCCCTGCCAGCCGACCACCTCAGCCCAACGCCCCAGCGCGCGCCGTCGATCCCACTCCATCTGCCAGATGCGGTCGGCCGCAGCCACCCACCCCTGCGCCGCGAACGCGACCGCCGCGCTGGGCGCTGCGATATGCGGAATGCCGAACCGGTCACGCCGGATGGTCGCCTCGCCAACCGTCGCCTCGCGAACCGGGCTCACCGCGCTAGTCGTCCTGATACAGGTGGTCGTTCTTGGTGAGCAGCCACTGCACGCTCTCGCGAATCATCCACGGCAGCGTCGTGACGAGGTCTGGGTGCCTGAAGTTGAAGCCCAGCTCGGTCAGCCGCTCAGGCTCGGCACGGATGCTGTCGAGCAGCAGCTCTTTGCCCATCTGCCCCAGCATCGCCTTCACCGCGAACGCGGGCGCAGGCACGAACGCGTTGCGCCCCACCGATGCCGCGAACAGCTTCATGAAGTCACGCTGACGAGCCGGCTTGGGCGCGACGACGTTGACGGGCCCCGACAGCTCGTGGCAGTCGATAGCGAACAAGATCGCCTGCACCGCGTCCCAGAGCGACACCCAACTCCACCACTGCTGGCCGCCGCCCAGCGGGCCCGCCAAGCGCAACCTGCTGATGCGCAACATGCGTTGCACCGCGGGCGCGTGCCCCGCCAGCACGAGGCCAAACCGAGGGTGCACCACCCGCACGCCGGCGTCTGCGGCTTGTTGCGCTGCGTGCTCCCACTGCTTACACACGCTCGCCAGAAACTCTTCGCCGGTCGACAGGCGCGACCGCTCGGTCAGCACCTCATCGCCGCGGTCGCCGTAGATGCCGATGGCCGACGCCGAGACCAACACCCGGGGCCCGACGCCCGCCTCGCCTAGCTCGGCCAGCCCGCTCGCGAGGTTGCGGGTGGCGTTCACGCGGCTCTCGAGAATTTCCTTGCAACGTGCGGTGTTCCAGCGTCCGCCGATCGGCTCGCCCGCGAGGTTGACGACCGCGTCGATGTCGACGAGCTGCCCGGCGCCGAGGTGCTCTGCGTCGGGGTCGGGTTCGGGGTCGGGCACGTAATTCTTCGGGCGGTCAGCCGTGGCCTCTCTCGTAATGCGAACGACTTCGTGGCCTCGGCGCAGCAGCGTCTTCGCGACCGCGAAGCCGATGGTGCCGGAGAAGCCGCTGATGGCGACCTTCATTAGTTGCCGGTGAACTTGCCGGGCCGCCGTTCGCCGACCGCCGCCATGCCCTCTTTCGCGTCGGCGGTGTTTGACAGGCGGAACTGCTCGGCGGCCTCGCGCTGGGTGATCTCGCGCACCTCATCGCCCAGCCCGAGTCGCAGCGTGCTCTTGATCGAGCGCACCGCGAGCGGCGCGTTCGCCGCTATCTCGTTCGCCACCTCCATCGCACGGTCGGCCAGCGCGTCGGGCGGCACGCACTCATCAGCGAGCCCCATCGCGGTGGCCTCTTCGCCGGTGTAGCGGCGAGCGCCCAGCAGCACCCGCGCGGCTTTCGACGGCCCGAGCAGTCGCGGCAGCGTCACGCTCATCCCGAAGCCCTGGTGAATGCCGAGCGACGCGAAGTTCGCGCAAAACCGCGCGTCCGGCGTCGTGATGCGAATGTCTGGCACCATCGCCAGCCCCAGCCCGCCGCCGATGGCGGGCCCGCCGATGGCAGCCACGATCGGCAGCGTGATGTCGAACAGGCGGCCGCTGCCTTGGTAGAGCGCGAGCGTCGCGTCGCCGCCGACGACCTCATCGGCGCCACCGCCGACTCCGTCGCCGCCGAGGTCAGCCCCCGCGCAGAACGACCGCCCGTTGTGCGTCAACAACGCGCAGCGCACCGACATGTCGGCCTCAAGCTCGGCCAGCGCGTCGGCGATCGCGTGCACTTGGTTGAAGTTCAAAAAGTTGTGCGGCGGGCGGTTCATCGTCACCACTCCGACGTTGCCTCGTCGCTCGACGAGCAGCTCATCTGTCATGTGCTGGCCTCTGCTTTCCCTCGATGGCGTCGGTGACGCTACTTTCAAGGACGTCCGTTTGTGACGAAAAACAAGGAGCCACCCAAAATGACGAACACTGAGCACCGCGACGCCACCGCCGTGCACGTCGCCACGACCGACATCGACTGGGACTCGCTGCTCGCCCGCCTAGACGCGACGCTGCGGCTGCGCACCACGCCGATCGGCATGAAGCTGTTCGAGACGGTGGCCGAGATGGAAGCCGTGCCGCGCATCAGGCGCCCAGACTCGATACACACCACCGACCAGATCGTCGGCATGGCGTCTCGGCTCAACTGGACGGTCGGCATCACTGTCGACGACCTGGTGGGCGCGCAGTGCGGCGCGGTGATCGGCCTGCACCCCCAAGACGACGACTGGCTCTCCGGCGAGCGCATGGCTGGCGTCTGGTACGAAACTGCGCCCGACGCCAACCGCCACCAAGAGGCGATGGACGTGGTGCCGTACGGCCGCTACGCCGCGCTGGCGGTCTCGCCGCTCGCGTCGAAGCGTCTCGACCCGCCCGACGTGTGCCTCATCTACGCGACGCCCGCGCAGATGATCATCTTCATCAACGGGCTGCAATGGAAGAACTACCGCAAGCTCGAGTGGGGCTGCGTCGGCGAATCGGCGTGCGCGGATAGCTGGGGGCGGGCGCTGCGCACCGGCGAGCCGAGCCTGTCGCTGCCGTGCTTTGCCGAGCGGCGCTACGGCGGCGTGATGGAAGACGAGCTGCTGATGGCGTTGCGGCCCGACGACCTGCGCGTCGCGGTCGAAGGCATGGAGGCGCTGTCTCGCAACGGGCTGCGCTACCCGATTCCGCCGTACGGCATTCAACAAGACGCCCGAGCGGGGCTGGGCTTCAGCTACGGCTGAGCCGACACCCGCTAGCGCCACCTTCAAGCAAACAGGAGCACCCATGAACTTCGACATTCCCGACGACATCACCAAGCTGCTCGACGACCTCGACGCGTTCATCGACGACGTCATCGCGCCGATGGAGGAGCGCGACGACAACATCAGGTTCTTCGACCACCGACGCGAAGACGCTCGCACCGACTGGGAGCGCGGCGGCCTGCCGAACGCGCAGTGGGAGGCGCTGTTGGCCCAGATGCGAGCCGCCGCCGACGAGGCTGGCTTTTTGCGCTGGCACCTGCCCGCTCGTTTCGGCGGCAGCGACGGCACAAATTTGGGCATGGCCATCGTCCGTGAGCACCTGGCGCGCCGCGGGCTGGGCCTCCACAACGACCTACAAAACGAGAACTCGATCGTCGGCAACTTCCCGACGGTGCTGATGATGGAACGCTTCGGCTCGGCCAGCCAGCAGGCCTACTGGATTCCTCGGATGCTCGAAGGCGGCGCTCGCATCGGCTTCGGGCTCACCGAGCCGCGCCACGGATCCGACGCGACGTGGATGGAAACGACGGCGGTGCGCGACGGCGACGAGTGGGTCATCAACGGCGAGAAGTACTGGAACACGGGCCTCCACTCGGCCACCCACGACTACATCTTCGCTCGCACGTCGGGCAACCCCGGCGAAGGCATGGGCATCACGTGCTTCATCGTGCCGACCGACACGCCGGGCTTTCGCGTCGAAGAGTTCATGTGGACGTTCAACATGCCCACCGACCACGCGCACGTCGTGCTAGAGGACGTGCGGGTGTCGAACGACGACATCTTGGGCGAGGAGGGGCGCGGCCTCGCGACGGCCCAGCTGTTCGTGCACGAGAACCGCATCCGCCAAGCGGCGTCGTCGGTCGGCGCTGGGCTGCACTGCATCGACGTCGCCGTCGAGTGGGTCAACGAGCGCACCACGTTCGGCAAGCCGCTCGCGACCAACCAGGCGATCCAGTTTCCGCTCGCCGAGCTTTACACCGAAGCCGAGATGATTCGTGCGCTCATCCACAAGACGGCTTGGCAGATGGACGAAGGCGTCGACTACATGGAGATCACCGACAAGGTGGCGATGTGCAACTACCGGGCGAACCGGTTCTGCTGCGACGCGGCCGACCGAGCGATGCAAAGCTGCGGTGGCGCGGGCTACGGCCGGCGGATGCCGTTCGAGCACATCTACCGGCATCACCGGCGCTACCGGATCACCGAAGGGGCTGAAGAGATTCAGATTCGCAAGGTCGCCGGGAAGCTGTTCGGCATCACCGGGCGGGCGAAGGGCTAGCCGTCCCGCTAGTCGGCCCTCTAGTCGTCGAGGCGCGCCGTCGCTTGGCCGGTGAGCACGGGTCGGTCGTCTTGGTTGAGCGTCGTGACATCTAGCTCGACCACCTTGCCGTCGTCGCCGTCGCGAATGTCGGTCACCTCGGCGGTCGCGGTGAGCGTGTCGCCCGGCCACACCTGGCTGACGAACCGGACGCCGTAGTAGGTGAGCCTGCCGTCGCCGACGTAGTTGGTCAGCATGCGCCCGGTCATGCCCATCGTGAGCATGCCGTGCGCGAACACGGTGGGATAGCCCGCCACCTCGGTGACAAACTTTTCGTCGGTGTGGACGGGGTTGTAGTCGCCCGATGCGCCCGCGTATTGCACGATCTGCGTGCGGGTGAGGTCGTCGACCACTTGCTCTGAGTAGCGGTCGCCGACGCTGACGTGAGCTGCTGAAAGTGCCATGGGTTGTCTCCTGTTTTGTTGGGTGCTAGCCGTCGATGACCTTCTCGGTCACCACGCCGACGCCGCGGGCAGTGATGACGAGTTGGTCGTCTTGGTCGTAGTACTCGGTGATCGACTCGGTGAAACGCAGCGTGCCGGCGCGCTTGCTCTGCTTTTCCCACGACTCGCCGTCGCGGGTTTCGGCGCGCAGCACGTCGCCCGGCTTGAGCTGCCGGTGGTAGGTGAAGTGCTGCTCGGCGTGAAGTCCGCCGGCGGCCGCGCCGCTGTCTGACTTCTCTTCTTTCTCGCCGTCGACCGGAGCGTTCTCGTCTTGGGCTCGCGCCGCCGGATCAGACATCGTGCCCGACGCGGTACGTCCGCTGCCGAACCACTTCTTGTTGGCTTTGGGGCGGAGGTAGTAGTCAGGGTCGAACTGCGCGCTGGACTGCACGAACGTCGGCGGCGCGATGATGCTGCCGACGTCGGTGCTGGCCGCATACGCGGCGTCTGAGTAGATGGGGTTGGTGTCGCCGACGGCTCTCGCGAACATCAAGATGTGCGACTCTTCGACGGGGAAACGTTCAACGGCCATGTGGCGGCTGCTCCTTCAGTTGAGATGCGGGTTGTCGTCATCCTAGGTCAGCGCCGCGAGCAGCGCGGCTCGCACCGCGTCAGGCGCTTCGTTCATCATCATGTGTCCGACGTCTGCTAGGTGCACGACGTTCGCGTCGGCTAGCTCGGCGATGACGTCTGCTGCGGCCTTCGGCGGCGTCATCTTGTCGGCGCCGCCGACGATGACGGTCGCAGAGCAAACAACGCGGCTGGCCGCGTCGCTGGGCTCATACGCGGCGCACGCCGCGAGGTCGGTGTAGATGACGTCGTCGGCGGCAACCTCCAGCAGCGCGAGGCTGCCGCCCGTCATCCACAGCCCGGGCGTCGGGTGCTGCGCGATGTGGCTGGCGGGGCCGTGTCCCCACGCGGTCATCAGCTGCGGCGCGAGCGGCTCGTTGCGTTCGGCGGCGCCCAGCAGCGCGGGGTGAACCCCCATGGTCGCCGCGGTGCCCGCGAGCACGAGGTGGCTCACGCGTTCGGGTCGCGCGGCGGCGACTTCCAGGCAGATGAGCGAGCCCATCGAGTGGCCGATGAGCGCGACCTGCTCGCAATCGAGCGCGGCGCAAATCTCGTCGACGATGCGGCCGAGCCAATCGGCTAGCTCGCCGATGCTGGGTCGCGCCTCGCCGCCGGAGTTGCCGTGCCCGGGCAGGTCAACCGCCAGCGCGCTCACGCCGTGGTGCGCGAGGTAGCGGGTCTGTTGCTGCCACACCGTGCGGTTCATGCCGGCGCCGTGCACCAGCACCGCGACCGGCTGAGTGCCGTCGAGTGCGACGCCGCCGGTGGCGACGCCGACGCTTTCGCCGTCGACGGTCAGATCAAAACGCGTCACTCGTCTCAGCCCTTCTGCGAGGCCCGCAGCGCTCGGGACAGATCCGCGACGATGTCGGCTGGGTCTTCAAGCCCGACCGACAGGCGGATCAGCTCTTCGCCGATGCCGGCGGCCGCCAGCTGTTCGGCACTGAGCTGACGGTGCGTCGTGCTGGCGGGGTGAATGACGAGCGTCTTCGCGTCGCCGACGTTCGCCAGGTGTGTCGCGAGCCGGACGGCTTCGATGAACCGCTCGCCCGCGGCTCGGCCGCCGTTCACGCCGAAGCTCAAGATCGCGCCCGCGCCGCGCGGCAGCAATCGCTTCGCCAGTTCGTGGTCGGGGTGCGTCGGCGACGCCGGGTGGCTCACCCAGGCGACGGCTTCGTGGGTGGTCAGAAACTCGACCACGGCGTGCGTGTTGGCGACGTGACGTTCCATGCGCAGCGGCAGCGTCTCGACGCCGAGCAGCAGGTCGAACGCGACCTGCGGGCTCATCGCCGCGCCGAAGTCGCGCAGCCCCTCGGCTCGGGCTCGCATCGACAGCGCGTAGGGCCCGAACTCGTCCGCGAACGTCAGTCCGTGGTAGCCGTCGTAGGGCTCGGTGAGCGTGGGGAACTTGCCGCTGCCAGCCCAGTCAAACCGGCCGCCGTCGACCAGCACGCCGCCGATGGCGACTCCGTGCCCGCCCAGAAACTTGGTGGCGGAGTGCATGACGATGTCTGCGCCCAGCTCGATGGGGCGCATCAGGTACGGCGTGGTGAACGTGGCGTCAACCATGAGCGGCAGTCCGTTGCGGTGGGCGACTTGCGCGACGGCGGCGACGTCGAGCACTTCGATGTTGGGGTTGCCCAGCGTCTCGGCGAACAGCACACGGGTGGCGTCCGTGATGGCGCGTTGCCAGGCATCTGGGTCTCGGGGGTCGACGAACGTGGTGGTGATGCCGAAGCGGGGCATCGTGAGCGCGAGCATGTTGTGCGTGCCGCCGTAGATGTTGCGGCTGGCGACGACGTGGCTGCCGGCGCTCATGATCGTCGCGCACGCCAGGTGAAACGCCGCCATGCCGCTGGCTGTGGCTACGGCCCCGACGCCGCCTTCGAGCGCGGCGATGCGTTCCTCAAACACGGCGACGGTCGGGTTGGAGATGCGGCTGTAGATGTGTCCGCCGACGTCGAGGTTGAACAGGTCGGCGGCTCGCGCGCTTGAGTCGAACGCGTATGACGTCGTTGCATAGATGGGCACCGCTCGTGCGCCGGTGGCGGTGTCGGGTCGCTGGCCGGCGTGGAGCGCGAGCGTGTCGAAGGCGAGGAAGTCTGGCTCAACCACGGGCTGCTCCTCGGTTCGCTGCTGAGATCACACGACGGTACTTCCCAAGTGATCGCTTGCACGACGGCCGACCCAGCCGTCGCGCTCGGCGGCCTTCAGCGGGCGAGGGAGGCGTTGAACTGTGCGGAGGTTCAGCGGGGCTATGGCGCGGGCGGCGATGCCTGCCCGGCTTCGTCAGCACCCCAGCACGCGATCGTGCCGTCGTTCTTGAGCGCGCACGAATGAGCACCGCCAGCGGATACCTGAATCAAGGACGCACCCTGCACCGACGACGGCGGCGATGCCCGACGGCTGGCATCGGAACCCCAGCACCCAACTGTGCCGTCACGCTTCACGCCGCACGAGTGGAACTCGCCAGCCGACAGTTGAGTGAACGTCGCGTCCAGCGGCGGCGTTGCCTGGTCCGCTGGGCTGCCGGCGCTGTCGGCGTTGGCACCCCAGCACGCCGGGGTGCCGTCGCTCTGCAGCGCACACGAGTGGAAGTCACCAACGGTCACTTGAGTGAACGACCCGACCGGCGGTGGGGATGACTGACCATCGCCGTCGTTGCCCCAGCAGGCCACCGACCCATCGCTCTTCACCGCGCACGAGTGCGTCCTGCCCACCGACACTTGCGTGAACGACCCACCGGCTGGCGTCGACTGTCCGAAAGAGTTGTCGCCCCAGCACGCGATGGTGCCATCGTTACTCACCGCACAGGAATGCCACCGTCCAGCAGACACTTGCGCGAACGACCCTGCAGGCGGCATCGTAAGCCCGCTGGGGTCTGTGCCCCAACACGTAATCGACCCGTCGGCTGTCACGCCGCATGAGTGCGCCGTGCCAGCCGACACCTGTGTGAACGACTCGCCCGCTGCCAGGGTCGGGGGTGTCGCCTGTCCCGCCCAAGTGCCGTCGGTGTTGAGGTTCGAGCCCCAGCACGCAACCGACCCGTCGGCCTTTCGCCCGCACGAATGAGAGCTGCCTGCCGACACCTGGGTGAATGGCACGGGCACCGACGCTCGGCCGTCGGCGTTGTTGCCCCAGCAGACGGCTGTGCCGTGGTTGGTAACGGCACACGAATGCTCCGATCCGGCCAACACTTGCGTGAACGATTCGCCCGCTGCCAGGGTCGGGGGTGTCGTCTGCCCGTCGTCGATGCTGCCCCAGCACGCGACCGCGCCGTCAGGCTTCAGGCCACACGAGTGTGCGCCGCCAGCAGAGACTGAGACGAAGGTGCCGTCAGGCGGTATCAGCCGGCCGTCGGGGCCGCTACCGATGTCGCCGTCGCTGCCCCAGCACACGATCGTGCCGTCGCTCTTGACCGCGCACGAGTGCGCGTTGCCAGCCGATACCTGCGCGAACGATTCGCTCTGCATCAATGTCGGCGGGGCGGTGCGTCCGCCGCCGTTGTTGCCCCAGCAGGTGATGGTGCCCTCTGTCTGCACCGCGCACGTGTGCGTGCTGCCGGCCGACACTTGCACAAACGATTCATCTTGCGTTGGTGCTGGGGGACTGGCTTGGTGGTTGCCATCGAAACCCCAGCACGCAATGGTGCCGTCGGTCTTCACCCCGCACGAGTGGAAACCACCCGCCGACACCTGCGTAAACGATGCACCCGCAGGCGGCGAGGCACGACCTTGGTCTTCGTTGCCCCAGCACGCCACCGACCCATCGCTCTTCACGCCGCACGAATGCTCAAAGCCAGCCGAGACCTGCGTGAATGACTCGCCCGCCTCAAGCGTCGGCGGTGAGGCTTGCCCTTCGTCGTCAGCACCCCAGCAGGCCACAGCGCCGTCGAGCCGCAGACCACAAGTGTGCGCGTTACCAGCTGACACCTGCGCAAACGCAAGCGTCCCGAGAGCAAGGTCTGGCAACTGAGGCAAACGGCTGCCGCCCAGTGGCACCGTCGTCGATGTCGTCGTGGTGCTCGTGGTCGTCGTGCTGGTCGTCGTAGTGGACGATGAACTAGTCGTCGTGCTGTCGGGCACCGTTGTCGAAGTCGTTGATGTCGTGGGTGCGGCCACGGTCGTCGACGTCGTCGTTGATGTCGTGGCAGCAGTCGCGGTGCCCACATTGGACACCGGCCTGATCGTGCCGATGGGCGCGCGACCCCCGCCGCCGGAGCTACGGCTCGACCCGCCGCTGCTGCGGCTGCTGCCGCCACCTCCGCCGCCCGTGACGCGGCGCTCCGCTTCGGTGGTCGTCGTCACGGACGCGCCGGCAGCCGTTCGCGCGACCGCGGCTTCGCCGATCAAGCGAGCCGTGTGCCACCGGTCCGCGCCGCCGATGCGTTCCAACGCGAACGCTGCGACCTTCGCAGGCGGCACCGCCGCCTCACCGCCCACCACGAAGCCATCTGCCCGTGCCGCCGCGAGACGCGCGAACTCATCGGTCGGCATCGGCACGCCGCGCGCACCAGCCAGCACGATGCAGGTGGTGTCGAGCACGCCTGCCAGCGTCGCGGCGGAGTAGAGGTCGCTCTGCGCAGCCGCGTCAGCCGCCACCACGATCGGCACCTGACCAGCGCAATCAGCACCTCGGCCCGGCGGCAAGCGCACCTGCTCGCCATCGACGGTCGCCGAGCTGTCGCCAGGCGCACCCGGCACCGGCGCGGTCGCCGCCGTCAACGCCGCAATGTCGCCATCCGGGTCGACCGCAATCGCACCCGCCAGCCGCGCCGTGTGCCAACGATCGACGCCGTTCAAACGCTTGAGATTTCGGCCCGCGACCTTCGCGTCCGGCACCGCAGCAGTGCCGCCCATCACCCAACCCGCACGCTCAGCGGCATCCAGGCGCGCCACCTGCTCAGCAGGCATCGGCTCGCCGCGCGCACCCGCCAACACGACGCACGTCGTGTCCAACACACCAGCCAAGGTCGCAGCCGAATACAAATCGCTCTGCGCAGCAGTGTCAGACGCCACAACAATCGGCACCTGAGAAGAACAATCGCTTTCAACTCCCGGCGGCAACACCTGCGAACCAGCCGTCGTCACGAAAACAACCGAGACCCCGGCCGCGACTAATCCGGCAACCCCCCCCCGATAAACAAACCCGTCAATCGACGAATCACGAGCCGCTCCCGGTTGACGTTGGCACCGCCAACATTCTACGCCCGCACGCTTAATCGGCCGTGCCGAACCGCGCTTATCGCTTGCCACACGCGCTCAGGGCTGAGCGGAATGTCGACGTGGGTTACGCCCAGGTGCGCGAGCGCGTCGACGACGGCGTTTTGCACCGCGGGCGGCGCGGCGATGGCGCCGTTCTCGCCGATGCCGCGGGCGCCGAGCGGGTTGCGCGGCGTGGGCGTTGCGGGGTTGAGCACTTCGATCATCGGCAGCGAGTCGGCTGTGGCTATGGGGTAGTCGACGAGGTTGAGCGTTTGCGGGGTGCCGTCTGGCGCGTACAGCGCCGCCTCGAACAGCGCTTGAGAGATGCCCGATGCCGCGCCGCCGTGCTGCTGGCCGGCCACCACGTCGGCGTCGATGGCGGTGCCTGCGTCGTCGACCGCCGCGTGCGCGAGCACGCTCACGCCGCCGGTTTCGGTGTCGACCTCGACGACGGTTGCGTGCGTGCCGTAAGGATGGGTGGGCGCGCCTTGACGTTCGCGACACGTGGCTTGGGTCTGGTCGGGCTCGGCTGCGGCGGCGACGTCGGCCCAGGGCGCCAAGCGGGTGGGCACGCCGGCGACGTGGATGCCGCCCTCGGTGGTGACGAGGTCGTCTTCGGCTGCTTCGAGCAGCCGCGCTGCGACGGCGAGGAGCTGCGCGCGCAGCTCGGCGGCGGCGACGTGCACTTGGCTGCCCAGCACGAACGCGGTGCGAGAGCCGCCGGTGGTTTGGCCGGCGGGGGTCGCTTGCGTGTCGGCGTCTACGACGCTGACGGCTTCGGGTGCGACGCCGAGCTGGCGTGAGACGAGCTTCGCCCAGGCGCTGGCGTGGGCTTGGCCGTGCCCGGCGCTGCCGCAGCGCACGGTGACGGTGCCGTCGTCGTGCATCTCGACTGTTGCGAAGTCGGCGTCATCGCCGCTGCCCGCGGTCTGGCTGTAGCAGCCGACGCCGATGCCGATGAGGTGGGTGCTGCCGCGTCGTTTGCGCTGGTCGGCTTCGGCTCGCCAGGCTTGCGCGTCGATGGCGTCGAGCGCCGCGTCGAGCGCGCCGACCGGCTCGCCTGAGTCGATGGTGATGCCGGTGTCTGTCTCGTACGGCCAGTGGTCGGGGCGCAGCAGGTTGCGACGGCGAACGTGCGTCGGGTCGAGCCCGGCGGCGCGGGCGGCTGCGTCGATGGCGCGTTCGAGCGCGGCGTTCACCTCGGGCTGGCCGGCTCCTCGGTAGGCACCGACCGGGTGCGCGTTGGTGGCGGCCGCGCCGTAGCGGTAGCGAAAGCGCGGCACTCGATACATGCCGGTGCACTGCCGGCGGCTGGCTCCCGCCAGCATCGGCGCCATGTGCGGATACGCGCCGGCGTCGCACCACATCTCGACGTCGAGCCCGACGATGTCGCCCTCCGCGCTGAGCCCTAGGCGGATGCGATGGGTTTGGGCGCGGCCGTACGGCATCGAGACGAACTGCTCGGCGCGGCTTTGCGTCCATCGAACGGGGCGGCCTGCTATCTGCGCGCAGCGAGCGATGGTGACGAACTCGAGCACCGGGTCGGCTCGTCCGCCGAAGCCGCCTCCGACCGCCGGAAACCGCACCCGCAGCGTGTCTGGTTTCACGCCGAGGGCTCGGGCGATGACGTCGCGGGTGCGGTGCACGCCTTGGCCGGTGCAGTGGATGTCGCCCTCGGGCGTCGCGATGATGGCGCACGGCTCGATCGGCACCGACGCGGCGCGCGGGTTCTCACAGACCAGTTCCACGACCGTGGCGGCGCCCGCGCACGGGTCGTCGTCTTGCGGACCCTCGTGCGCTTCGCCCGCGCCCGCCTGCGCGGCTGCGACCGTGACGGTCGGCGTGTCGTCGAGCTCGCGCACCACGTTGGTGCCGGCTTGCTCGAACAGCAACGGCGCGTCGGGTTGCGCCGCCGCCAGCGGGTCGAGCACCACCGGCAGCGGCTCGACGTCTAGCTCGACCAGTTCGGCGGCGTCGAGCGCTTGGGCGTGGGTTTCGGCGAGCACCACCGCGACCGGCTCGCCCGCGAAGCGCACCTTGTCGGTCGCGAGCGGCGGGCGCGCCATCGCGCCTCGCAGGTTGGCTGACGGGTAGAACGACACCGGCTCAAGCGCCAGCTCGGCGGCCGTAACGACCGCGACGACGTCCGGCGCTCGCTGCGCTGCGGTCGCGTCGACGGTCAGACGCTCGCCGTGCACCTCCCAACAGCGAGCCATGACGGCGCACAACGTGCCCGACGGCGTCGGCAAGTCGGCGGTGAAGCGCGCCGCACCTCGCAGCATCGGCTCGTCTTCGCCCGCCAACCGCCCCACAGGCGCAGGCTAACTGGGCTCGACCCCCGGCCGCAGCCTCGCGCCGCCTCGCTACTCTCGCAGGCCCTTCACTCGCAACTACCCGCGAGGCTGTATTCGTTGTAAATGTCGTAGAACGGACTCGCCTCGGAGTTCTCTCGATAGATTTCGCTGCCGTCCAGGTGTTCCGGCACGTGCACACCAAACCGCTCAAGGCACGGCACCACGTATTGCCGCCACGCTGAACGGTTGCGCTCAACCTCTTGACGCAGCGCAACGGGGTCGGTGGTCTGAAACCACGTGTCGACAGCCAGAAAGTGCATCTCGTAGCACGCCATCGCTGTCTCATGACCGTCTTCGAGTATGACATACGTGATCTGCCCTGACTCGGGATCGACATCGCTGATCTCCACATGACCGCCCCCCTCGTTCGCGCATCGCATGAAGTTTGCAAACGCCTCCGCATACTCCTCTCGCGTCAGCACCTGGTCGGCGAGGTAGTCCAGCTGCTCTGCCAAGGCAGCATCCCGCGCATCGCCATCGGCGACAGCAGGGCTTGAGACACGCTCGCAGGTGCCGTCCTGGTCGCACACCAGAACCTGCCTGCCCGGGCCACTCCCGGGACTCGCTGCGGTGCTCGTCTCGGACGGCCCGATTGAGCTGGTGGTCACCAGCGAAGCAGCCGGCGCGCCCACGACAGCATCATCGGCCCGGTCGCTGTCACCGGCGGTCGCGCAAGAGACTCCACCAATCACTGCCGCAACCCACGCGCCCACCAACGCTATCGCGCGGCCTCGGTTAGCAGATCCAGCGAGACTCATGGGTCTAGCGCCAGTTCCAGCCGCCGCCGAAGTGGAAGCTACTGACGATGTTCGGGACTCGAATTTCGACCATCGTGCTCCGCGACGTCCTCGTGCCAGGCACGCAGCGAGCGCGCCTACTAGGAGCCTGCGTCGGTGAGCGAACCATAGCCGGTTCTTGCTCATGACATCACCTCCTGTTGGTGTGCTTGGCCCCGATTTTGTCACACCGAAAATGGGCTTCGCGCCACTTAGGCGGCGCACGCCGTTTCGTCAGGCGCGCGGGTGTCGAATCTCACCGGCCTTGAGGCGTCAGCGATCTTTACATGTCGACCTCGAGCCCGACGAGGTCGCCCTCCGCGGTGAGCTCCAGGCGGATGCGATGCGTTTGGGCGCGGCCGTACGGCATCGAGACGAACTGCTCGGCTCGGCTTTGCACCCAGCGCACGGGCCGGCCGACGAGTTGGACGCAGCGCGGGGGTTCTCACAGAGCATCTCCGCGGCGTCGAGCGCTTGGCCTGGGTTTCGGCGAGCACCACCGCGACCGGCTCGCCCGCGAAGCGCACCTTGTCGGTCGCGAGCGGCGGGCGCGCCATCGCCCGCATAGGCGCACACTGGGTGTCGCTATGTCGAACTCGCCTGTCGCCCTCACCTCCGGTTGGCGGCGCCAGCTCGGGGTGACGGCACCTCTGGTGGTGATGGTCTTCGTGGCTGCTGCGCACGTGCTCGCCCGAGCTTGGTGGTGGGCACCGCCCTACGTCGCCTCTGTCGACGCGGAGCCGCCGCCCGCCGACATGCCTGCCACGACCACCCGACGACGGCTGTGGTCAAGCGCAGAGCGAGCGCGCCAGCGAGCCCGCGACGCGGCCTAAGCGCCGCGTTGGTTTGTGCCTAATCGGAGCGCCGCGTCAACCCGGTCAGGGGTCAACCCTGACCCGACGTGGCGTGTCGGGTTCCGCTCTGCGTGACCGCGATCAAACCACCGCTGACGATCTCTTTGTTCCCTGGTGGTCTGACGCCAGACGTCGACCCGATAGAAGTGGGTTTCGTAGCAGTTCCAGTCGATCATGACGTATTGCTCCCACTCCTCTCCGTGGGGCGCAGCCGACCTCATGGTTGCTGCGTCGAGCCCGGCCTGAGCCGTCCGTCCGGTGGTGCAGTCGATGTAGCGCCGAAACCCAGCCACATAGTCGTCAAACGTGAACTCGTGGTGCGACCACGACGGATGATGGGCAGTAGCTGAACTCACCGGTTCAACAGCACTGACCGAATCTGCGCCGGCAACCGACGCGGCGTCCGTCTGCGGCATCTGACCGCGCCACGCAGCCGCAAGCACCGCGCCAGCGAGGACGAGCGTGAGCGCGACCCAACCGAACCGTCGTCTACACCTCAAGTCGCTCATTTCCGCTGCCTACCGCCGCTGACGCGTTGAGCCAGCGGCTACTCACAGGTGCCTGCCAGCGAGTGCTCGTCGTACTGCGTGTAAAAGGGCATTGCTTCATGATTGTCGTCGGTGATCTCGGTGCCGTCGAGGTGCGCAGGCACCTCCACGCCGTGCCGCTCTAAGCACGGCACGACGTAGTCGCGCCACTCGGCGCGGTTTTCCTCTTGTTCCTGGGCCAACAGCACGGGGTTGGTGGTCTGGAACCAACGATCAACGTCAGCGAAGTGCAGCCGATAGCAGTCGTCTGCTATCTCTTTGCCCTCGTTCCACGTGCTGTAGAGGATCTGGCCCGACTCCGGATCAACCCTTCTGATCTCCACGCGAGCGCCGCCGTCGTTCGCGCACACCATGAACGCGTTGAACGCCGCCTCGTACTCCTCCGACGTCAACTCTCCGTCTGACAGATAGCCGTGCTGCACCGCCAACGCAGCCTCCCGCACCTCGTCGTCGACGACAACATCATCGCCAGCCGCATCGACCGCACCAGCCGAAGACGGCAGCGCTGGCGTCGCAGGTGCGGCAGATGTGTCTGGCGCACCCGAAGTCGTGGACGAAACCGACGACCCGCCGGGCACCGAGCCAGTCGACAGCGAACCGTCTTCACCAGCCCCCGACACACACGCCGTGACCCAGACAACCAACCCGGCCCAGCACGCGATCTTCCGACTCATCTCGTTCATCACCCTTGCGCTCCGCGTTCTAGTACGAATACAGCGAGCGGTAGCCCGTGTGGTCGCTACCCACGATGCCCGAATAGTGGAAACTGACTCGCCTGCTGCGAGACGTTCTCCATCCGGACCAGACGTACCCGCCTGCTAGGGCATCGAAGAACAGCGCGTTCACGCCGACCTCGTCGCAGGAGCCGTCCGTCGTCGTGTAGGCAGACCGTCTCGTGTGGCCGCCCCAGAAGACGCAGTAGCCACCCGACGCCTGGGCATCAACCGGAGCCTCAGACCCAGGAGTCGGGATCACCAGCAAGCACGCAGCAAGCGCGCCCACCAGGAGCTTGCGTCCACGAGCGAACCAGCGCCGGTCCTGTCTCATGACATCACCTCCTTTAGGTGTGTGTGTCCTCCATCTTGCCACACCAAGAAAGGCCTCCGCGCCACTCGCGCTGCACGGCGCACAAACGCGCTCGCGAGCGCCAAAGACTCAGCGATCCTTCAACGCGCGGGGCGTCGACGGAGGCTTCCAAACCAGCAGCAGCGCGGCTAGCGCACTGAACGGTCGTCCTCCACGGAGGTTGCACAAGAGGCCACCCCAACCGCTGCCGCAGAGCAGACTGGGTGTTGCCATGTCGAACTCGTCTGTCGTTCTCACCTCCGGTTGGCGTCGCCAACTCGGGGTAGCTGCACCGCTGGTGGTGATGGTGTTCGTGGCTGCTGCGCTCGTGCTCGCCCGAGCTTGGTGGTGGGCGCCGCCCTACGTCGCGTTGATGACGTTCACGGTCTGGATGGCCGACCTGTCGCCCGCGTGAGCACGACTCAACCGAACCGTCGTCTACTCCGCAAGTCGCTCAGTTGCGCAGCCTACCTCTGCTGACGCGTTGAGCCAGCGGCTACTCACATGTGCCAGCCAGCAGGTGTTCTTGGTACTGCCGATGGAACGGCAGCGCCTCCGGATTGTCCCGCGTGAGTTCGGTGCCGTCGAGGTGCGCAGGCACCTCCACCCCGAAGCGCGTCAGACACGGCAGCACTGACGTCTGCCATCGCTCACGATTGCGCTCCGCCTCTTGGGCCAACAGCACGGGATTGGTGGTCTGGAACCAACGATCAACATCAGCGAAGTGGCGCCAGTAGCACTCGTCCGCGATCTCTTTGCCCTCGTTCCACGTGCTGTAGAGGATCTGGCCCAACTCCGGATCAACCCTTCTGATCTCCACGCGAGCACCGCCGTCGTTCGCGCACACCATGAACGCGTTGAACGCCGCCTCGTACTCCTCCGACGTCAACTCTCCGTCTGACAGATAGCCGTGCTGCACCGCCAACGCAGCCTCCCGCACCTCATCGTCGACCACATCGCCACCACCCGCATCGACCGCACCAGCCGAAGACGGCAGCGCTGGCGTCGCCGATGCGGCGGATGTGTCTGGCGCACCCGAAGTCGTGGACGAAACCGCTAACCCGACAGGCACCGAGCCAATCGACAGCGAACCATCCTCACCAGCCCCCGACGCACACGCGCCCAAGACAGCTCCAGCCGTCAAGAGCGCTGCCACCAGCGCAGCGCTACACCGCATCTCAATCGAAAAGCCTGCGTCGGTGAGCGAACCAGTACCGGTTGGTTCTCATGACATCACCTCCTGTTGGTGTGCTTGAGGCCCACTTTGCCACACCGAAATTGCCCTTCGCGCCACTTGCACCGCGCGCCGCGCTTCGCCGTCCGCGAGCAGCGAATCTCAGCGAAGTTTGGGGCGTCAGCGGTCTTTCAGCGCGTGGGTCGGCGACGGAGGCTTCCAAACCAGCAGCAGCGCGGCTAGCGCGACGAAACTCATCAGGCCAGCGGCGACACCCGAAGCCGCCGCTGGCAGCAGCGCGTCGAACTCGGTGCCAGCCAGCAGCGCGACCGAAACCCCGGAGATCAGTCCCAGCTCGACACCGAGCGTCAACAGCACCGCTAGCTCGAGGCCCAGTATCAACCGCACGTCGCGCGACCCGACGCCGAGCGCGGCGTACAGCGCGGCGTCGGCCCGGCGCAGCCAGACGCCCAGCGCGAGGAAAAGCAACGTGAGCGCAGCCGCGCCGAGCCAGGCGTGCTGCGACAAGCGGCTGTTGTAGTCGGCGTCGACGCTCGCGAGATTCTCCGCGCCAGACAACACCCGCCACACCGACACGCCGCCGCCCAGCACGACCCGCAGCGGGGCTTGCGGCGCTTCGAGCAGCGGCGACTCGGCAGCCGCGTAGCAGAACTCGGCCTCGCCCACTGCCGGAACGACACCGACCACGGTGCGGCCCACGCCGCTACCCAGCGCGTCGAGCGGCGCCACCGCCACCGGCCGGCCGCCGCGCCCGGCGATGCCGAGGTTGTCGCCGGTCGTCACCTCAAGGCGTTGCGCGGTCGCGGGCGACACCAGGTAGTGGGCTGGCCCAGGGGGTTCGTGAGCAGCGAGGCCACCTTCGGTCGCCAGCCACGGCACCGTCGCCATCACCGCGAGAAACCCAGGCGACGCGTCGGCGTAGGTGACGGTTTGGCTGGGCGCGGCCACCAGCGCTTCGCCCAGGATCGTCGAGAGCGACCCTGCCGCCGTTACGCCGTCGACGTGACGCAGGCGCTCGCAATCGGCCCGGCTGATGCCAGATGAAGACCGCTCTTGGTCGGTGATCGACGCCACCAGCAGGTGGTAGCCGCTGCGCCGCTGCGCCGCCTCGCTGTCGACCGCCGCTTGGGTTTCGAGCGCCTCAACGGCGATGGTGGCGGTCACCGCCACGGCGACGATGACGATCTGCATCCACGCCAGCAGGCGGCCGGTGGTCGCTCTCGCGAGCGCCTCTGTCGCGATGGCTACGGCGGGCGCGTCGGCGCGTCGAGCGTCCACGGCGCGCTAGCTCACCGACGACGCTGACGACGGCCGCAGCCCGTCAGCACCTAACGTCAGCACGGTCGAGCAAGCCTGCGCCACCGCCGGGTCGTGGGTGACGACCACGACCAGCGCGCCGTGATCTGCTGCTGACACCAGCAGGCGCGCGACGTGCGCGCTCGAGTCGGTGTCGAGCTGACCCGTCGGCTCGTCGGCCAGCACCACCGGCGCCCGCAGCGCGAGAGCACGGGCGATGCCGAGCCGCTGCAGCTCGCCGCCCGACAACGACCGAGCGCGCCGCGCCGCGAACGTGTCGAGGCCGACCTTGCGCAGCTCGGACGCGCAACGCCGCTGGGCTTCGCCATGCCCGAGCCCGGCGAGCCGCAACGGCGCGGTGACGTTGTCGGCGACCGACCGGTTGCCGAACGCGTTGGTGGTCTGCAGCACCCACGAGCACGAGCGGGCATGCTCGCCGGCATCGACCGGCTGGCGGTCGTCGTCCAGCAGCTCGACCGTGCCCGCCCCAGGCGACAGCAAGCCGCCCAGCAGCGACAGCAGCGTCGTCTTGCCCACGCCTGACGGGCCCACCACCGCGACCGACGTGCCGCCCGTGACGTTCAGATCGACACCCTGAAACACCCAGTCGTCGGTGAAGCGGTGTCCGAGTTGGTGCGCTCGCAGCCACATCGCGTTTCCTCCCTGCGCCCCGAAACCTCGAAGGCCTCTAGACGCAGGCCTCGGCGTCGGCCTGCGTCGGCGACAGCCGCACGCGGATGCCCTCGGGCAGGGTCGGCACTACGTGGGTGACGCCAGCCAGGCCGTCTAGCACTTCCACTGGATAGGCGCGCCCGTCGGCGTCGAAGACGCACGAGTGTCCCGCCGGGCCGACGGCGACGGCGCTAGTGGGAATGTCTTGGCGCTGCACCTGCGTCGTACGTCGCACGACCACCTGCACGGCTGCCGTGCCTTGCGTCTGCTCTGGAGTGGCGCCGAAGGGGTTGCTGGCTGGCGACGGCGCCCGGTCGAGTGCCGCTCGCAGGCGTGCGGTGTCGGCGGCGTCGGGCTTGCCGTCGCGGTCGACGGCGAAGGTCTCGCCGTCGGCGAGCGACAGCTCCCAGGGCGTAGCGCTGTCGAGAAGCATGGGGGTGTTGTCGCCCGTCGCCAGCAGCTTCGCCGCATCCACCGAGGCGAGCGTCGACCCGAGCGCTTGCTGCGGCCCGATGACGTCGCCGATCTCGACTCCCAGCTCGATGCCGCTGATGTCGTCGTCTGCCCAGATGGCGTAGTCGGGTCTGAACGTGCCGGTGCGAGGCCAGCCTGCGGTGCGCTCGAACCGCCGAATGGCGGCAACGAACGCGGCGTCGACCGTGTCTTTCGGCGGTTCGGCGAGGTGCCCGAGCGCGATGAGCAGGCGAGAAACGTTGCGCACGTCGAGGCCGGTGTCGTTGCGCGATATCGGGCGAAACAGCGGCGTGCCGCCGATGAGCCAGTAGCGCGGCTTGCCGTCAACGACGAGCAGCGGCCTGCCGGTGCCGACGGGGTCGACGACACCGATAGCGGTGACGGTGCCGGTGACCGCGCCGGAGTTGACGGTTACCGGCTCTGTCCATTCGATCTGCCACCGCGCCGGCCTTGCGTCGGCGCTGGTCGAGGTGCCTATCGGAGCGGTCGCGTGCTCTTGCGGCGCGTCGTTGCTAACGAGCGGGTTCGCGTCGTCGCGCCACCACAGCGCGAGCGCCACCGCACCAGCGAGCACGACGCCTCCGAGAAAGACTGCTAGGTAGCGCACGAAGACGAACGCTAGCGGAGCGCCGCAGCGCGGCTGGCGCGAAACGTCAGCGCGGTCTCAACAAGGCTCACCGCTCGGCGACGCCTCACGCGCGGATTGCTACTCGCAGCTACCTGCTTTGACGTACTCGAAGAACAGGTCGTAAAAGGGCGTGGCTTCGTCGGTCTCTTCCATGTTCTCCGTGCCGTCCAAATGCTCGGGCACCTCAATGCCGAAGCTCTCCAAGCACGGCACAATGTGTCGCGTCCATCCGTCGCGAACGCGCTCCTCTCCCTGTCGGAGCATCACGGGATCGGTGGTCTGAAACCACCCATCCACCCACTGAAAGTGCTTGTTGTAGCAGGCTTCGCCGATCTCATAACCCTCGTCATACCACATCCTGTAAAGGATCTGCCCGGACTCCGGATCTACACCGCGAATCTCAACACGCGCACCACCGTCATTCGCGCAGTCCATAAACGCATTGAACGCCGCCTCATACTCCTCATCCGTCAACACGCCATCCGCCAAATAAGCGTCCTGCACGGCTTCAGGATCCTCTTCTTCTCCATCAAGCACAGCATCTTGACCTACAGACACGCCCGTCGACGGTGCGACGGCATCAACGGTCGCTGCCGTCGGCTCGTCGGCTGAACCAGTCTCGCCCGGTGCTGACGAACTGCACCCCACCACCAGCACCCCAAGCACAGCCAACGCGAACGCCAGCACCAACTGCCCGGCGGTCCGACTGACCTTTCCGCTGGGCCGCACCGAGAAGACCGAAACCGCGTCTCGTCGCATGCGTTCTCCTTCTAAGTGTCCTCCAAGACGAACGTAGTGCCTGGAACACATCTAGCAAACCACGGGCTGGAAGCGACGAGCGATGCGGCGATGCGCGGCGAGCATCTCATCGAGCCGCGGGTGCACGAGCGAGCCGTCGCGCACCACCGCCCGCCCGTTGACGATCGTGTCGCGCGCACCCAGCGGGCCGCACCGCAGCCAACCCTCGACCGGGTCATCGAGCACGCCGGCAAACGCGGGGCCGTCCAAACTCCACACCGCGACGTCGCCGGCCGCGCCGACCGACAGCTCACCCAGCTCACCCGCCCGACCCAAACACGCCGCCCCGCCGCGAGTCGCCATCTCCAACACATCACGCGCGCCGACCGCCTCGGGCCCCGACCTCAGCTTGGCCGCCAGCAACGCCAGCCTCGCCTCCTGCCACAACGACGCCGCGTCAGCCGACGACGACCCGTCACAGCCCAGCCCCACCGCACAACCAGCGTCACGCAAGTCAACCACGGGCGCAATGCCCGAACCCAAAATCATGTTCGAACTCGGACAGTGCGCCACACCCACCCCTGCTCGCCCGAGCCGCCGCACCTCCTTCGGCCCGGGCCGCACCACGTGAGCAGCCCAGCAGCGGCCGCTCATCCATCCGACATCGTCGAAGTAGTCGACCGGACGCAGCCCAAAGCGCGCCTTCGCGAACTCGTCGTCCTCAGCATTCTCAGCGAGATGCGTGTGCAAACGCACGTCCAAGCGCTCAGCGAGTCGCGCCGTCTGCTCCATCACCTCACGGCTCACGGTGAACGGCGAACACGGCGCCAACGCGACGCGCACCATCGCGCCGTGGCCAGGGTCGTGGTGACGCTCGACGGCGAGCTTTGAGTTTGCCAAGATGTCGTCGATGGGCGCCACGGCGGCGTCGGGCGGGAGGCCGCCGTCGCTGGTGCCCAGGCTCATCGAGCCGTAGGTGGGATGGAAGCGAAAGCCGAGGTCGGTCGCCGCGGCGATCTCGGCGCCCAGCAGGTCGCCCGCACCCGACGGGTGGAGATAGTGGTGGTCGGTCGAGGTGGTGCAGCCCGACAGCGCCAGCTCGGCCAGCCCGACCCAGGCGGCTGCGTAGACAGCTTCTTCATCGAGGTTCGCCGTCCAGGTGCCGTACAGCGACGTCAGCCAGCCGAACAGCGCTTGGCGGGTCATCGGGCGCCACGCCCGGGTGAGGTTTTGAAACAGGTGGTGGTGCGTGTTGATCAGCCCCGGCGTCACCAAGCAGCCGCTGGCGTCGATGTTGAGCGGCGCGGCGTTCGCGCCCACCGGCGGCACGCCGTCGCCCACGCCGCTGATGAGCCCGTCGGTGATCGTCAGCCAGCCGCCCGTCAACTCGCGGCGCGCGTCGTCGACCGTCGCGACGACCCACGCGTCGTGAATGAGCACGTCTGGCGGCCGATCTCGCTGCTCCACTTGCTCCACGCCTAGCGAATGTAGAGCGCCGGGCACACTTGAGGCGCGTTCGCCCGTGCGCGGCTGTGTCAGGGACGGTCGCGCAGACGCTCGGCGAGCGTCGGTGGCGCGCCGTAGTTGTCTTCGCTAGCCCACAACAGGGACAGCGGTGCCGCCCAAATGCGGTCGTAAATCGGTGTGACGGGCTCATCGCCACAGGTCAGCACCAAGCCCGCGCAGAAGCGAGTCGGCAAACTGCGATCGACTGCATCACGCAACTTGATCAGCTTCTTGAGCACCTCGATCGGCGGCCTCGCCGCCCACGTCACCTCAACGGCAACGAGTTCGTCACGAGTGATGCCTCGCAAGATGAAATCAATCTCGCCATACGGGAGGTTACTGCCCTGCGCGCCTGCGGCTCGACTCGACTTCGGCAAGTAGTACCGTTCGATGCCGAACTCCGTTGTGCCGAACGACTGCATCGCCCGCAGTTGGCTGAGCACGAACGTTTCGAGCGTCCGGCCCGCCAGGTTGTCGTCAGCCAGAACCCTCTCGACGGGCAGAGATGCAAACGCTGGAACCATCGCCGCCTCCGTCACAAACCGGTACCTGCGATTCGATGGCTTCGTGCTGGGCCTCGGGCGCCAGATGTCGAGCGAAGTCACCAGCCGACATCGCTCAAGGCGGTTGTAGTAGACGCGGCAGGTGCGTTCGTCCAGCGACAGGGTGTTGGCGATCTTG
>CAYRJD010000042.1:0-39147 GCA_964424585.1 uncultured Acidimicrobiales bacterium
TGCGCTTCGGCGACGTGCGCGGCGTATGAGCCAGGGCCGTAGTGAAACACAAAACCCGCCCCGAGCGGCACGCACAGCACGTTGGTGCCATCACGTCGTCGATCTGAAACCATCGTGACCACGTCGCGACGGCACAGGCCATCGAAGGTGCGTGCCTGCGGAAGGTCGCCGTGAGCGATGAGCACGTGGGTGCACGCGTCGTCGGTCGGCAAAGCCACGTCGCCCGACTCGATGCGGGCGACGGCTTCGGTGAGCGACGCGTTGAGCCCGACGGCTTCGGTGAGTAGAGGCATCACGCTTTGCGAACGAGCCCACTGGGCCACGCTCGGGTGGTCGCACACCACGCAGGCTGGCAGCTCGCCTGCCGCGGCGAGCACGTTGAGCACCATCAGCTCAGACAGCCGCGTGCGCTCGGGCGCGCTCAGCGCTGGCGTGAGGCGCGCCTTGGCTTGCGCGAAGTCTTTGACCGGCACCAGCACGACAGGCGAAGCGTTGCGCCGGTCCACGCGCGCAATGGTAAGTGACCGGCTCGTGAGTGGCTGGCCGACGAGTAGCCGATTGGCGGGCTCGCGGGCTGGCACGATGTCGACGTGGGGCGTGAGCTGGGGCCAGACTGGGTGCTGCCCGTACCAGGCACTTGGACGCTGCTGGGCACCACCGGAGGCGCGCGTCGAGCCGTCGTCGATCGCGCAGGCTTGGTTGCTACCCGAGCGGGCTGGAGTTTGGACTGGTGGGTTCGGGCTGGCGACCGTTGGCTGTTTCCTTCGCAGCTAGCAAGCGGGCGCGACCGCCGAACGCTCACTCAACAGCTGATCGAACTTGCGCCGGTGATCGAGACGACGCTGCGAGTGCCCAAGGGGTCAGCGGGCGCGCGCGTGGTTCACCGGGCGTACGCAGCCCGCACGCAAGGCCAGGACGTCGTGGTGGTGGAGGTGACCAACGAAGCGAACCTGGCAATAGCGCTCGCCGCAGCGGTGCGCCCGTACGACCCCGCCGGGCTGGGGCGCATTGACTCGCTGGGCGTAACAAACCGGCGGGTCTTGGTGAACGAGCGCGTCGCCTTGACTTGCGAGCGCGAGCCGAGCGACGTGCGAACGGCCAGCGGCGGCGCAGACGTGGCCACTCGGCTGACCGCCAACCTGCCAGGTGGTGCCAGCGACCCCGTTAGCTGCCAGCCCGATGGCGACGCGACCGCCTCTGCGCACACGCGGGTCGCCTGCGAGGTTGGCTGGGCTAACGCGGCGCTCATCTTTACGCTGGTGCACGGCAGCACGCTGCGGCTGCTGCTCCCGCTCGACGACCCTGCGCCAGCACCGCCGCAGCGGACCGCACGCCGCTGGCTCACCGGTCGTAGGCGCGGCGAACGTCACCGCACGACCGATGCGGGCGCGATCTCAACGCAGTCCACCTCTTCGCCTGCTGCGGTCGCGCACGGCTGGCGCGCACACGCCGACGCCGCGTGGCGCTGCGTGCTGCCCGCCGGTCGCCTGTCTCAAGCGTTCGCGGCGGCGCGCACGCACTTGCCGCTAGCTATTGGTGACAGCCACCTAGACGTCGCGCCGTGGGGGCCGCAAGCCAGCGAGGTCGACGAAGCCGTCGTGCTGCGCTCGCTCGTCGAGATGGGCTACGCACAAGATGTGGTCGAGCTGACGCTGACGCGGGCGCAAACATCTGGCGGGCGAGGCGACATCGTGTGGCACGAGCGTGACGTCACCGCGTCGACGCTCGTCGCCGCGGGCGAGCTGGTTCGCTACGGCTGCGCAGACGGCGCGCTGCTGAGCGCGCTGGCAGAAGTAGTCGCCGACGGAGCGCGCTGGCTGCTAGCGCAGCACGAAGCCAGCACCCTCACCGACTCGGCGCTCGACGGTGCCCATCTGTGGTTGGTCGCAGTGGGTCAAGATCGAGCGCACCAAGCGCTCGTGGCATCTCGGAGGAAGAGCGCGCCTCAATCGAGGCGAACCAACGATGATGGCGGCGACCTCCGCCTACTCGCTGCGCGCGCCGCACGAGTTGCGCAGCATCAGCCGGCAGACGCAGCGCTCGTAATCGACGAGCTGCTGAGCTGCGCGTCTGACACGTTCACGTGGCCCACCCACGCTGGGACAACCTTCGACGAGGGCCGCAACGAAAGTGCTTGCGCGGGCCACGATCTCGTGGTCGCCGCGCACCTCACGTGCGCCGTGCGTCGCTTGCTGGTTGCGGAAACGCTGAGCAACGACGGCTTGGGTGTCGAGCTTGCTCGCTGGTGGCCGCAGGCCTGGCTGGGTGCCGAGCTTGACGTCACCGACCTGCCTCTCGCGACGCACCGAGCCCAGCCGAGCCGAGCGTCGTTTGCGGTGCGCTGGCACGGCGAACGACCGGCGCTGCTGTGGGAGATAGAGGGTGCCAGCGACCAGATCAGCGTCACCGCGCCAGGGCTCGACCCAACCTTCGTCGCGCACGCCGCCACCGGCGAGGCACTCCTTGAGGCGCCTCCGACGTGAGAGCAAGCGCCGCCGGCCCCACCTTCGACCTCGAGCGACACGCCTGGTCGACCGGCGAACAGCTGGTGGTCGGCATGGACGAGGTAGGACGAGGAGCGTGGGCCGGCCCGGTAACCGTCGGCGCAGTCGCGCTCAGCCGTCACGCAGCCGCGAGCGCGCCCAGCGGCGTGCGCGACTCAAAGCAACTCTCGCCTGCGCGGCGCTCGCGCCTGTTCGCCGAACTTGCCGACTGGCTCGCGACTGCCCCGGCGTCGGCCGCTGTCGGCCACGCCAGCGCCGCCGAGTGCGACGGGCTTGGCATGACCGCTGCGATCGCGCTGGCCGCCAGCCGCGCGCTCGACGCGCTCGCACTTTCGCCCGACCGCGTGCTGGTAGACGGCCAGCAGGCGTTCGTCGACGGTCCGCCGACGACGGCCGTAGTGAAGGGCGACGACACGTGCTGGTCGATAGCCGCCGCCTCGATCGTCGCGAAGGTCACCCGAGATCGGCTGATGGCCGACGCCGCTACGACGTTCGCGCCGTACGGCTTCAAGCGCAACGTGGGCTACCCGGCGCCCGCACATCGGGCCGCGCTAGCGAGCCACGGCCCGTGCGCGCTGCATCGGATGTCGTGGTCGCCGCTCGCGGCGCTCGACAACTTGAGCCCGCTGTGGCGAGATAGCCCGCAGTGGGCATCCTTCCCCAACGAGCTGGCCGACCGCTGGCCAGCAGCCAACCAGGAGGCAGCGAACCGTTGAGCCCCGCACCCGCCAACTCATCCGACGCTTCGGCAGCTTCTGCGCAGACCAGTTACTGGCAAAGCGAGGCCTCGGCGTGGCTGCGCTACGCCGACCAGCTAGACGCCCAGCTCGACGTGTTCGGCGCCGAGGCGCAGCGCACCGCACAGAAACGCTTGAGCGTCGAGTCGCTCGACGGCATCAAGGCTGCCGACGTGGGCTGCGGCGCGGGCCGCACGACGATCCAGATCGCAGCGTCAAGCGGAGCCGCCGGAACCGCAATCGGCGTCGACGTGAACGCCGAGCTGATCGATCTCGCCCGCCAGCGGGCCGCCGCCGAAGCCGCTACAAACACAACGTTCGTCTGCGCCGATGCGGCGACCGTCGATCTGCGGGCACTCGCCCCAGACGCGCCAGCCGCCGGCTACGACCTCATCTACTCACGCTTCGGCGTGATGTTCTTCGCCGACCCGTCGGCCGCGTTCGCCAACCTGCTGGCCGCAGCCAGGCCAGCTGGCGTGCTGGCGTTCGTGTGCTGGGGAGCGTCGCACCGCAACCCGTGGATGACGACCGCCAACCGAGCCGCGATGGAGCTGGTCACCTTCGCCGCGCCGCGCGTCGACCCGTTCGCGTTTGGCGAGCCGTCGCTGGTGAGTTCGTATCTGGCGGAAGCTGGCTGGAACGACGTGCTGATCGAACCGTTCACGCCCGAGGTCACGCTCTTTGGCGGCGGCACCGCAGCCGAGGTCGTCGACGGGCTGATCGAGTTGGGCCCCGCTGGCGTCGCGCTCAACGGTGCCGACGCGCAGCTGCGCGAACGGGTGAGAGCGGCGATGGTCGACGCGCTCGCACCGCACGAGACCGACACCGGGGTTGTCTTGCCTAGCGCGGCGTGGCTGGTGAGCGCAGTGGCGCCTGGCTAACGGCAGCCAGCCATCCGGCTCGGGCTAACGGGCTCAGCTGCGCTGGGTGCCCACCTTCAGCTCACGGAACGGGCTGGTCGTGTCGATGCCGGGCTCTTTCGGCAGCCCGAGCACCCGCTCGCCGACGATGTTGCGCATCACCTCATCTGAGCCGCCGGCGATGCGCATCGCCGGAAAGCCCAGCACGACGCCCGACCACGAGTAGGTCCCCCACTCGCCGGTGTCGGCCACCAGCTTCGGGCCGAGTGCGGTGGCGACCAGCTCGCACGTGGCGTTGAGCTGACGGGTGAGCCCCATCTTGGCGAGCGACATCTCGGGCCCAGGCGTCTTGCCTGCCCGCAGCGCATCCATCGTGCGCTGGTTCGACCACGACAGCAGCTTGTTGTAGGTGTAGACCCGCATGAGCGACTGGCGCGCCAGCGCGTCGTCGCTCAGTTCGTAGTGGCGAACCATCGCGCTGAGCTTGGTGTAGCTGCCGCCGCTGCCGGAGCCGCCTGCGCCGATCGACGCTCGCTCGTTCATCAGCGTGGTCAGCGCCACGCCCCAGCCGGCGTTGACGTCGCCCAGCCGGTGCGTGTCGGGCACGCGCACGTCGCTGAAGTAGACCTCGTTGAAGTTTGCGCCGCCGGTCATCTGGCGCAACGGCTTCACCTCGACGCCCGGAGCGTTCATGTCGACCAGAAACCCAGTGAGGCCTTGGTGCTTGGGCAGGTCGAAGTCTGAGCGGGCGATCACCTCGCCGACGTCGCTGTAGTGCGCGCCAGACGTCCACACCTTCTGGCCGTTCAGCACCCACTCGTCGCCGTCGCGTTCGGCGCGCATCTGCAGGCTCGCCAGATCTGAGCCGGCGCCGGGCTCGCTGAACAGCTGACAGCCGACGATGTCGGCCCGGTACATCTTGGGCAGCACGTCGGCCGCGACGTCGGGCTGGGCGTGAGCGAGGATGGTCGGCGCCACCATGCCGAGCCCGATGCCGAAGAAGCTGCCGTCGGGCGTGTCGAACTGGTTTTCGAGCTGCGTCCAGAGGCGCTCGAACTTGCGAGGCAGACCGCCGCCGCCCAGCTCGGTCGGGCCGCTGATCCAGCCGAACCCCGCGTCGTACTTCGCCGCACGCCACGCCTTGGCCACAGCCAGATCACGCTCTTCGGTCTCGCGGTCGACCTCCTCGAACATCGACGAGTTGTCGGGGCCCTCGCCCCACACGAACGCCTTGCGTTCGGCCCGACGCGGCGCGTTGGCTTCGAGAAACTCGGTGGCCTCGGTGGTGAACTGCTCTTGCGTCATCGTTGCCATTGGCACTCCCCTCGGTGGTGTTTGGCGGTTTAGGTGGCCCCGCAAGCTAGCCGAACTAGATTTTGTCGCCGTGGGTCAGCCCGTTCGAGTAGCCGAGAAGCCGTCGACCGCGCGCCCCGGCGCGGTGCGGTTTGAGACGAACCGTCCGCTCACCGGAATGGGCCACCGCTACTACAGCAGCGCCGCCGACGCGATCAACGACGAAGACCCGGCCGACGTGCTGGCGACGCGGCTGTTCGAGCGCGGCGGCATCGACCGCATCCACGTCAACGGCAGCGTGGCGACGGTCGACATCGCCAAGGGCTACGACACCGAAGGCATCGTCGACATCATCACCGACCTGTTCGCGCACTACAACGACTGACGCGAACGTCGGTCGCATCGTGAAGACGGAAACGCTGCTGCCTCTGGGCAAGCTCGATCCCGGGTTGCGCGAGCCAGAAGTCCCGCTCGACGTCCCCACCATCGCGACAGGTGCCGCCGAGGTGGAGTCGCTCGGCTACGACGCGCTGGTGGTCGAAGAAACCAAAGACGACCCGTACCAGCTGCTAGCGCTGGCCGCGACCTCCACGTCGACGTTGGGCTTGGGCACATCGGTCGCGATGGCGTTCCCGCGTTCACCTACGATCACGGCACTGTCGGCTTGGACGCTGCAAAAGGTGTCCGCCGGGCGCGCCATCTTGGGCTTGGGCTCGCAAGTTCGCGGCCACATTCGTCGCCGGTACGGCATGGAGTGGCACGCTCCCGCGCCCTGGATGCGCGACTACATCGGGGCCGTGCGGGCGGTGTGGCGTTGCTGGCAAGAACGCACAGTGCTCGACTACGTGAGCGACCACTACAAGCTCAACTTGATGGTCCCGCTGTTTGACCCAGGGCCGATTGATCATCCGCACATTCCGGTTCACCTCGCCGCGATCAATCCCGCTATGTGCCAGGTGGCTGGCGAAGTCGCGGACGGCATTCGGCTGCACCCGGTTTGCTCGCCGCTGTTCGTCGAGCAGGTCATGGCTCCCGCGGTCGCGCGAGGAGCAGCGAAGGCGGGCCGCGACCAGGCATCGGTCGAGTGGAGCATGAAGCCGCTGGTCGCCACCGCGCCTACTAATGCGGCGCTAGACGTGGTCGCACAGACCGTGCGAGCCAGGGTCGGCTTCTACCTCTCGACGCCGTCGTATCGAGCCACGTTCGACGTGCACGGCTGGGGTGACGCCGCAGACGCCGCCGCGGCGTTGTCGAAAGAGCAGCGCTGGGACGACATCGTGCCGCTCGTTTCCGACGAGATGCTGCACACGATCGCCACGGTCGGCACCCACGACAACATCGGACGGTTGTTGACCGAGCGCTACGCGAACCTGATCGACCGCATCGAGTTTTCCATCCCGGTGACGACGGCGAGCGAGGCTGAGCGTCTTCGGGCAATACTGAACGAACTTGCCGGCACACGCCGGCGCCGATAGAGCACCACAAGGAGGTCAACCGTGGGAGTGCTAGAAGGTCAAGTTGCCATCATCACCGGCGGCGCGCGAGGCCAGGGAGCGGTCGAGGGCAAGCTGTTCGCCGACGAGGGCGCGACGGTGGTGCTGACCGACGTGCTGCACGACGAAGGCGAACAAGTCGCCGCCGAGCTGGGGTGCGAATACTTGCCGCACGACGTGGCCCAAGAGGCGGCGTGGGACGACGTGGTCGCCCGCACGCTCGACGCGCACGGCCGCATCGACGTGCTCGTGAACAACGCGGGCATCTTCAAGGGTGCCGGGCTGATGGCGACGACAGTCGACGACTACCGCAAAATGATGGACATCAACGCGCTCGGGGTGTTCCTGGGCATGCAAAAGGTCGGCGGCGCGATGGCCGACGCGGGCTCTGGGTCGATCATCAACATCAGCTCGGTCGCCGGGCTCATGGGCACCCTCGGGTCGTTCGCCTACAGCGCCAGCAAGTGGGCGGTGCGGGGCATGACCAAGTCGGCAGCCAAAGAGCTGGGCCGCCGGGGCGTGCGGGTCAACTCGGTGCACCCCGGCTACATCAACACCGAGATGCTCGCCCAGACGGCCGTGTTCAACGAGAACTCAGATCGCACCGAGCGCATCCTCAAGGGCGTGCCGCTGCGACGGGTCGCCGAGCCCGACGAGGTCGGACGAGTGGTGTTGTTCTTGGCGTCAGACGCAGCCAGCTACTGCACCGGACAAGAGTTCACCGTCGACGGCGGGATGTGGGGCTAGCCCAATGCGTCTAGCCCATCTGCTCTAGCGACCGCTGACGCAGGCGGCGCATTCCAGCCAACCAGCGGTCGGGGTCGTCGACCTTGCGATGCATGTAGGTCTGCGCCTCCGGGTGCGTCAGTATCAAGAACCGTTCGTCGCGCATCGCTTGCGTAACGACGTCGGCGACGAACTCTGGCTCGACGATGCCGTCGGTCGCGCCGTCCGCTAGCTGGCGCGGCGCCATCGCCGTGTTGACGCCCTGCGGACACAGCACCGAGACGCGGATGCCGTCGTCGCCGTGGCTGATCGCCAGCATCTCAGCCAGCTTGATGCACGCCGCCTTGGTGACCGAATACGGCATCGAACCGACAGCAGCCAACAGGCCCGCCGCGCTGGCGGTGTGCACGAGGTAGCCCTCGCCCCGGGCCGTCATCGAACCGACGGTCGCTCGCGCCGCGTACACGTGCGACATCACGTGCAGCTCCCACTGCGACTGCCAGTCGTCGTTGGCAGCGTCGAGGCCGCCTTCGGCGCCGGCGCCGGCGTTCGAGAAGAACACGTCGATGGGGCCGTGACGGTCTTCGGTGTCTGCCACCAGCGCCGCGACCGCCGCTTCGTCGGTGACGTCTAAGCCGACGCCTTCACAGCCCAGCCGGTCGGCCACAGCCAGCGCGGCGGCTTCGTCGTAGTCGGCTACCACCACGGCTCTGGCGCCGTCGGCTAGCCAGCGTTGCGCACACGCTGAGCCGATGCCACCACCGCCGCCGGTGATGATCGCCACTCGGTCGTTCAGTTCCATGTGCGCATTGTCGCAGCCGCGCGCCGTGGCTGCCGCCCGACGCTGGCGACGCAGCCGCAAGACTGGGCGAGTGAGCGCGCAACGAGGCGAACCGCGACGGCGGATGCTGCTGAACGCGTTCACGATGAACTGCGTCGGTCACATCCATCAAGGCCTGTGGGCGCGCCGCGACACCAAACAACGCGAGTACACGTCGCTTGAGCCGTGGCTCGAACTCGCCAAGCTCTGCGAGCGAGGCCGCTTCGATGCCGTCTTCCTCGCGGACGTCATCGGGCTATACGACACCTTCAAGGGGTCGGCCGACACGTCGCTTCAACGAGCGATGCAGGTGCCGGCGAACGACCCGATGCTGCTGATACCGGCGATGGCGACGGCGACCGAGCACTTGGGCTTCGCGTTCACCAGCTCGGTGCTACAGGCGCACCCGTTCACGTTCGCTCGCCAGCTCAGCACGCTCGACCACATAACCGGCGGCCGTGTCGGCTGGAACGTCGTCACCAGCTACCTGCCGAACGCGGCGCGCAACCTGAGCTTTGACGATCTTCCGCCCCACGACGAACGCTACGAACGAGCCGAGGAGTACCTGGCCGTGTGCTACGCGCTCACCGAAGGCAGCTGGGCCGACGACGCGGTGGTGGCCGACCGGGCGCGCGGCATTTACACCGACCCGGCCCGGGTCAGGCCCATCAACCACTCCGGTCGGTTCTACGACGTCGAGGGGCCGCACTTGGCCGAACCGTCGCCGCAGCGGATGCCCGTGCTGTTTCAAGCCGGCTCGTCGGAGCGCGGTCGCGACTTTGCCGCCACGCACGCGGAGTGCGCGTTCATCGTGTCGTCGTCGCGCGGCGGCGGGGCCATCGCCGCAGACATCCGTGCCCGAACAGCAGGTTTCGGTCGTCACCCCAACCACATCAAGGTGTTCGCCGGGGTGTCGCCGGTCATCGGCGGTACCGAGGCCGAAGCCAACGCCAAGGCCGACGAGCTGTTCGCCCAGCTGTCGCTGGAGGCAGGCCTGGCGCACCTGTCGGGAAACCTGGGCGTCGATCTGAGTTCGATCGACAAAGATCGGCCGCTAGAGAGCTTGCGAACGCAAGGCGTCCGCGGGCCGGTCAAGTCGCTGCTCGACTCAGCGCCGCCGGGCACGCGCACGTTCGGCGATCTGGTGAAGCTGAACATGACCGGCCAGTTCATGGTCGGCACGCCCACGCAGATCGCAGATCGCCTGCAGCGCCGCTACGAAGACGGAGTCGACGGGTTCAACCTGGTCTACGCGACGACGCCAACCACGTTCGTCGACTTCATCGACGCGGTGGTACCGATACTCAACGAGCGCGGGCTCGTGCAGCGCGACTACGCGCCGGGGACGTTCCGCGAGAAGCTGTTCGGCTACGCCCGGCTGCCGCCGTCTCATCCGGCGCATCGCTTCAGAAGCTGGGCGTGACCTCTTCGGTGGCGCGCCGGAGACCTAGCGTGGCGATCAAGTCTTCTTGCAGCTCAAAAAACACCGTGTGGTAGCTGTCGATTGACGGCTTCACCATGTAGTCGACGTCGCCGTTCGCGAGCTGGCTGACGGCGTGAGTAAGCCGCGCCTCGTAGCCGCCGTAGCGCGCCAGCACGCCGGCTAGCTCGCTCAGCAGGTCTGTCAGCTGCTCGTTCACCTCCAACAAGCGCGCCAGCACCGCGGCGTCGTAGCGCTGGTCGCTGTGGTCGTTGAGCCGTCGCTGCGCCACGCTGGGCGCGTCGATGACCTGCCAATCGCGACAAACGGCGTGCTCTTTGGCCGCGAGGCGGTTGAGCTTGCCGTACGCCGCCTCGACGTGGCTGCGAGCCTCGGCGGCGCAAAGCTCTGCCGCCAGCGCAGCTTCGCCCTCGTCGCGGCCTTGCGCGGTTAGCAGCCACTTGGGCACGCCGTTGACCTCGGCGAACGTCGCGAGCCCGTCGGCAGCGAGTTCGGCGAGCAGCCACTCGACCTCGTCTGGGTCGAGCCGGTGGACTGCGGCGACGGTTTCGATCTCGCCCAGCCCGCGCAGCCGCAGCGCCAGCCAAACCAGCAGCTTTGGTTCTGAGCGATGCGGCGCGTCAGGCACAGCCGCTGCGGCGGCCCGCACGCTCGCTAGGCAGCGACCGCCTCGGTGGCTTCGAGCTCGCGGGTGATGGCGAACGAGTCGACCTCTTCGGCGGTATCGACCCAGTCTTCGTATTGGATCACCCCGATCTCGCCGAACTTTTGTCGCAGCCAGCCGCTGCCCGCATCGAGCAAGCCGAGCTTTTTCAAATTCGGCACGATCTTGGTGAACAGCGTGTGCTGAAACTCGAGACGCAGGTGGTTGTCGATGACGAGCGGAACGATCTTCGACACATCCGCGCCCAGCCGCTCCCACACCTCTTGCTGGAGAAACCGGTCGCGCATGCGCAGCGCCGCCTCGAACGCGAACTCTTGCCGCTCAATCAGCTCGGCTTCGGTCATGTCTTCGTACGCCTCGCGCAGCGACAGCACCCCGAACGCCACGTGGCGAGCTTCGTCGGCCATCACGTAGCGAAGCAGCTTCTTGAGCAGCGGGTCTTGGGTTTGTTGGAACATGAACGAGAACGCTGCCAGCGCCAGGCCTTCCACCATGATCTGCATGCCCAGGTACGTCATATCCCAGCGGCTGTCGGCGACGATGTCGTCAAGCAGCGCGCGCAGGTGCACGTTGATCGGGTATTCGTCGGTTTCGGTGAGCTTGGTGTGCAGATAGCGGGTGAACACCTCGACGTGCCGAGCTTCGTCGACTACTTGCGTGGCGGCGTAGTACTTGGCGTCAATCCAGGGGACGGTCTCGACGATCTTGGCGGTGCAGATCAGCGCGCCCTGCTCGCCGTGGAAGAACTGGCTGAGCGTCCACGACTGGCTCTCCATGTTGAAGCGAATCCACTCGTCGCGTCCCCACCGTTCGACGCCGGTGCCGCTGAAGTCGATGAACTCGCCCATCGAGCCGCGGGCGTCGTAATCTTCGGCTGCTAGCCGCTCTTGGTCGACGTCTTGGTTCCAGTCGAGGTCGGTCGACCCGTTCCACTGCCCGACCTTCGCCTTCTCATAGAGCTTTTCCAGCCGAGGCCGCTGGCCCTTGCGGTAATCCCAGGTGTAGAGCGTGTCGGCGTTGTTGACAACCGGATGCAACAGCTCGTCGCCGGACGTGTTCGTCATCGCCAAGATGGCGCTCACGTCGTTCGCGTCGGCCCGCCCGATGATGTCGGCCACGTCGCGGTGCGCACCGTCGGCGGTCTCGGTGCCAGTCTGGCTGACAGTCTGGCTGACAGTCTGGGTGATCGACATGTTGTGCCTCGCTTTGAGTTGGTTTTGGGCGGAACTTGTCTCTCTAACGCTACGCGACGCTAAGCGACCTCGGCGTCAGCGAAGCGCTCGCGCAACGTCTTCTTAGAAAACTTGCCGGTCGACGTCTTCGGAATCTCGCTAATGAACTCGGTCGCGGAGGGCAGCCACCACTTCGCCATGCGTGGTTCGAGATACGCCACCAGCTCGTCGTGGGTAAGCGTCTCTCCCTCGTTCAGCACGACGCAAGCCATCGGTCGTTCCATCCAGCGCTTCGACGCGACCGAGATGACCGCAGCTTCGGCGACCGCCGGATGGCTCATGATCTGGTTCTCCACCTCGACCGAACTCACCCACTCGCCGCCCGACTTGATGAGGTCTTTGGTGCGGTCGACCAGCCGCAGGTAGCCCTTCGGGTCGGCGGTGGCGACGTCGCCGGTGCGCAGCCAGCCGTCGTCGGTGAAGCTGTCGTCTGCGTCGGGCCGCAGGTAGTAGCTGCCGGTCACGTACGGGCCTTTCACCTGCAGCTCGCCGCTGCTCTGGCCATCCCACGGCAGCTCTTCGCCTGTCTCGGGCTCGCAGATGCGAAACTCAACCAGCGGCACCACCGTGCCGATGCTGGTGCGCAGGTCGGCCTTGGCATCTTCGTCGAGGTCGGCTTCACCGCTGCGGATGTGCGCGATCGTCGCGAGCGGGCTCGTCTCGGTCATGCCCCACGCTTGGAGGATCGGCAGCCCGATGGCAGTGCGGTAGCCCTCCGACAGGCTCTTGGGCACGGCTGACCCGCCGCAGGGAATGGCCCGCAGCGACGAAGTGTCGCGGCCTTCGAGTTCGCCGAGCATGCCCATCCAGATGGTCGGCACGCCAGCGGCGACGGTCACCCGCTCGGCTTCGATCAGCTCTGCCAGCGGCTTCGGCGCGAGGTTGGGGCCGGGGTTGACGAGCTTTGAGCCGAGCGCTATCGCGGCGTGCGCTAAGCCCCACGAGTTCGCGTGAAACATTGGCACGACCGGCATCACGACGTCTGCTTCGCTGAGCCCCAGTCCGTCAGCGGCTGCTCCGGCGAGACAGTGCAGGTAGGTCGATCGGTGGCTGTAGACGACGCCCTTGGGGTTGCCGGTGGTGCCGCTCGTGTAGCACATCGACGCGGCTTGGCGCTCATCGGTTACAGCGCTCAAGTTGCCGCCGCTAGAGGCCGCGAGCAGCTCTTCGTAGTCGACGACGCGCTCGTCGTCGGGAATGTCGCCAGCGCCGTCGTCCATCACGACGAAGTGACGCACCGTGGGCATGTGCCCTGCTTCGACCAGCGGCCACATCGGGACGATGAGCGAGCGGTCGACGAACACCACCTCGTCTTCGGCGTGGGTGACGATGTAGGCGATCTGCTCGGGAAAGAGGCGAATGTTGATGGTGTGGAGCACGCGCCCCGAGCACGGCGCCGCGAAGTACAGCTCGAGGTGCCGGTTGGTGTTCCAAGCGAACGTGCCGACCCGACCGTCGGCCGACACCCCGAGGTCGTCGAGCACTCCGGCCAACAGCTCTGTGCGGTGCGCCCATTCGCCGTAGTTGGTTCGGTGCATGCCGCCGGCGGTGGCGGTGACGATCTCTTTGTCGGCAAACAGGGTTTGCGCCCGTCGCACGAAGACGTCGAGGGTTAGCTGAGAGTCCATCATTGTTGAAAGCACGCGGCAAACCCTACGGCGAGCTTGACGGCTGGCCCTCTTTCACCGCACAGCTAGCCCTACCCTGCGCCGCGGTGTCTGACACTGGCCAAGAGTGTGAGGTCGACCCGCTGCATCCGTTCAGCGCCACCCAGCGACGACGAGCGTTGAAACTGGCTCTCGTGCCGCTCGCGCTGCTCGTCGCGGGGACGGTCGGGCAAGTGCTCTACGCCGCGCTCGTCGAGCGGCGACCGCTGCTGCTGATGGTGCTCAACAGCACCGACATCGTGCTGATCGGCGTCGCCAATCAGCTGCCCGCCGCGCTGTTCATCGCGGTCGGCACGTTCAGGCTCTACGTCACCGACCCGTTCTTGTATCGCCTGGGTGAGACGCTGGGCACGGGCACGCACGACTACCTCGTCGCGACGCTGGGCTCACGCTCGCGCATTGGGCGCACCTACGCGTGGCTGGCTGCGCGGATGGCTCGGAGCGCCTTTGGCTGGATCGCGCTGTTCGCGCTGCCCGGCTACCCGATGTGCCTGCTCGCGGGCGCGGCGCGCATGGCGTGGTGGTGGTTTCACGTCGTCAACGTCGCCGGCACGGTGACCCGCTTGGTGCTCATCTGGTGGGCGACCGGATGGTTTGAGAACCCCATCGGGCGCGCCGTCAACTTCCTCAATCGGTACGCGCTGCTGATCACCATCGGCCTGCTGGCGCTCACGGTCATCCATTCGGTGCGCGCCAAGAAATAAATCCAGGGGGTCGCGTCGCGCTCGTCGTCTACGTTCGGTGACTCCACCGAGCGCCAGCCGCGCTCTTATGTGACAAGGAGGTCACTAGCGTGAAACCCGTGAGCATCACCGGCCCACACCTGCCCGCTGAGACGGAGCCACCGCAGTGGTTCTTCCGCGAGGTCGCGCGGCTCAAGAAGATCGTCGCGCGCCAGCGCATCAAGGCCTCCACGATCGCGACGTCGATTGGAGTGCTGGTGGCAGTGCTGCTCGCGATGTGCGGCGCCGGCTGGGCCGCATACGACTCGCTCCGTGACGAGATGCACGCTGGGTTTGCTGAGCTGCGCGAGGCCGATGCCGGACTGCGTTCCGAGATGCTGGCTGGCTTTGCCGACCTGCGCGAGGCCGACGCCGGGCTGCGCTCCGAGATGCAGGCAGGTTTCGCCATGCTGCGAGAGACCCATGCCGAACTGCGCTCCGAGATGCAAGCAGGGTTCGCCGCGCTGCGTGAGGAGATGTCGCTGTTGCGCGTCGAGTTCGGCGAGGAAATCCGCCAGCTCGACAGGCGGGTCGACGAACTCGACGTGCGCGTGGCGCTCGCCGAACAGATCGCAGGCCTCACGCCCAGCTCGTCGGCAGACGCAGCCAGCGGCCCAGACATCGACTCTCGCATAGAACGACAGCAAGTGCGCCTCGCCAACATCGAGCTCCGCCTCGACGTGCTGCAAGGCCTGCTCGGACAAGACCCGCCCCAACGCGACGCAGCAGAAGCACAACGACAACTAGCTGCGACCCCCCACGACGAAACCAACCTCTGGGTCAACCAGCTGCTCGGTCGCATCGACTCAGTCGAAGCAGCGCTCACGTTCTAGCAGCTTTTCGACGGCAAAACGATCCGCCATCGCTGCTTGCGCGCCGGCGCGGGTGACGGCCAACGCTCCGGCGTACACCCCGACGACGGCAGCACGCGCGACGTCGCCGGACGTGAGCTGCGCGCCCGCAACCAGCCCTGTCGCAGCCAGCCCCACAGCAGCCTCACCGTCGGCGCGCGAGCCGCGCGACGCCTCCGCCAACAGCACGCCGACCGCGCCGCAAAACGCGTCGCCCGCGCCGGTCGTATCGACCACGTCGACCACCGGCGCGCCCACCGCTATCGAAACGCCGCCGTCGCTCGGCACGACCTCGCCGCCGCATCGCGCGAGCCACGCCTTCTCCGGTTCCGTCAACGGTGCGAGCTGGCCGCTCACATCGATGCGACAGCCGGCCGCGCCGAGCGTGGTGAGCGTCGCCACCCGCTCGTCTTTCTCTGCGATGCCAGCGCTGGCCAGCAAGCTGGCCTCGGTCTCGTTCACGATCAGCACGTCCGCGAGCGGCGTGACCGCGCGCGCCACCTCGTTGAACGGAGCCGGATTGAACACGACCAGCGTGCCGTGCTCGGCGGCGATGAGCGCCGCACGCTCAGCAGGCTCTGCCCCCACCTCGCCCTGCAGCATCAGCACGTCAGCCGCGCCTATTACGTCGCCCGCCGCCTCGACGTGCTCCGCGCGCAGAGCCGCGTTGGCGCCCGGCACCACGACGATGGTGACGTCGTCGGGCGCGACCGAAATCATCGCTTGGCCGGAGCTGCCTTCGGCGACGCCGACAAGATCATCTCGCACGCCCGCTTGCGCGAACGCCTCGCGCAGCACGCTCGCCGCGGCGTCGTCGCCCACCATGCCGACCATCGACACGTCGGCCTCAAACCTCGCGGCGCCCACCGCCTGGTTCGCGCCCTTGCCGCCGGGCAGCGTTCGCAGCTCGCTCGCGCCGATGGTCTCACCGGCCGCAGGCAGTCGCTCGACGAACGCCAACAGATCGAGGTTCGTGCTTCCCACGACCACGACCCGGGCACGTGTCTCGGCGCTCACTGTCGCGCCAGGCTAGGTGAGGCCCGCCAGCCAGCTAGATGCCCAGGTAGTGCTCCAACCCGACGGTGACGCCCGGGTGATGCGCGACCTGCCGGCACGCCAGCAGCACCCCGCTCATGAACGACGAACGGTCGAGGCTGTCGTGCCGGATGGTCAGCGTCTCGCCTTCGCCGCCGAAGAGCACCTCTTGGTGCGCAACCAGCCCGCGCAGGCGCACCGAGTGCACCCGGATGTCGCCGGGCCCGGCTCCGCCGCGCGCGCCGTCGACGACCGTGTGGGTGGTCGGGTCGGCTGCCCACTGCGTCGAAGCGTCTGCCATGCGACGAAGCGTCTGGCTGGCGGTGCCGGAGGGCGCGTCGACCTTCTGGTCGTGGTGCAGCTCGATCACCTCGGCGGTGGGAAACAGCGGCGCGGCCATCTCGGCGAAGCGCATCATCAGCACGGCGCCGATGGCGAAGTTCGGCGCCACGAGGCAGTTGCTCGCGCCGAACGCTTCACCGAACGCGGCGACGTCTTCGTCGCTAAGGCCGCTCGTTCCGATGACGCAGTGCATGCCGCGCGCAGCGCAGTCGAGCGCGTTACGACTCGCGGCGGCGGCCACGGTGAAGTCGACGGCGACGGTGCCCGCCGGCGCGGTGGCCTCGTCGATCTCAACGAGCGACGACACCAGCGTCGTGCTGCGCGACGCGTCTAGCTCACCGGCGTGCGACGGGTCGACCGCGCCGACCAGCTCGCAATCGTCGGCACCGCTCACCGCTTCGCAGACCGCCACGCCCATGCGGCCCCCAGCGCCAAGCACCACCACGCCCGTAGCGGGGTTGGGCGAAGCAGCCATCAGCGAAGTTTGCCCTAGGTCCGGTTGCGCCTGCGAGCGCGCCCTTCACCGCGGTCGCCGGTGGCGCTGAGGTCGCCGTAGACCTCGCGAGCTTCGGCATCGAAGTGGTCTTCGAACGTTGCCTGGCGACGCACGGTCGTGCCGTCGTCGGCCGCCGAACGAGCCGCCACCTCAGCGGGCGCCGTCTGCGCCATCGTCACGCCTCGCACGCGCTCGACTGCCGGCTCGGCGTCATCCGTCGCGCCGTAGCCGGCATCGAGGTCCGCTTCGTCGGCCAGCCCTGCGCCGTTCACGCTCGCGTCACCTCTGGCAGCTGGGGCGTCGGCTTCGCCGTCGATCATCGACAGCGACAGCTTGCCGTTGCGGTCGATGTCTTCGACGACGACGTTCAGCTCGTCTCCCAGGTTCAAGAACTCTTCCACCCGCTCGACGCGGCGCTTGCCGCCCAGCTTGCTGATGTGCAGCAAGCCGTCGGTACCCGGCAAGATGTTGACGAACGCGCCGAACTTGGTGATGTTGACCACCCGACCGGCGTACGTCGCGCCGACCGACGCGGTCGGCGGATTGGCGATGAGCCTGATCTGACGCTCGGCTTCTTCCATCGCTGCCCGGTCGGATGAGCCGATGCTGACGGTGCCCACCACGCCGTCGTCGTCGACGCTGATCTGCACGCCGGTCTCGTCTTGGATGGCGTTGATGACCTTGCCGCGCGGCCCGATGACCTCGGCGATCTTGTCCATCGGAATCTCGAACGTCGTGATCTTCGGGGCGCTCTCGGCAAGCTCTGCGCGAGGCTCGGCGATGGCTTCGCGCATCACGTCCAAGATCGTCATGCGCGCCTGGCGGGCTTGGTCGAGGGCGGAGGCCAGCACGTCGGCGGGAATGCCGTCGATCTTGGTGTCGAGCTGCAGCGCGGTGATCGCGTCGTGCGTGCCGGCGACCTTGAAGTCCATGTCGCCGAACGCGTCTTCCGCGCCCAAGATGTCGGTGAGCGTCACGTAGCGATCGTCTGCGTGAACGAGCCCCATCGCGACGCCCGCGACGTGATCGACGATCGGCACGCCTGCATCCATCAGCGAGAGCGACGACGCGCAAACCGACGCCATCGACGTCGAGCCGTTCGAGCTGAGCACGTCGGAGACGAGCCGCAGCACGTAGGGGAACTTTTCCTTCGACGGAATGACGCCCAGCAGCGCTCGCTCGGCGAGCGCGCCGTGGCCGATCTCACGCCGCTTGGGGCCGCGCATGAAGCCAGCTTCGCCGGTGGAGAACGGCGGGAAGTTGTAGTGGTGCAGGTAGCGCTTGCGATCTTGCGGGGTGAGCGTGTCGACGATCTGCTCCATGCGGGTCATCGCCAGCGTGGTGACGTTGAGCACCTGGGTCTCACCTCGTTGGAACAAGCCCGAGCCGTGCGCGGTGCTGCCCAAGTATCCGACCTCGGCGCTGAGCGGGCGCACCTGGTCGGTCGCTCGCCCGTCGATGCGGAACCCGTCGCTCACGATGCGCTGGCGCACGACGTTCTTGGCGACCGTGCGCATGGCGGCGGAGATCTGGTGGCTGGCGTCGTCTAGCTCGCTGAACTCTTCGGTGAGCTGGCCGACCGCTTCGTCGGTCGCCTCGGCTTGCGCAGCTTCGCGGGTCGCCTTGTCGGCGATCGCCAGCACCTCGGCGAGCTTGTCTTGCGCGACCTCGGTCACCCGCGCCAGCACCTCGGGCGAGTAGTCCAAGCTCTCGACCCACTCGATCGGCTCGACCGGCCCGTTGGCCGCCTCGTAGCTCGCACGCAGGTTGTGCTGCAGCTCGACGATGTCGCTGATGGGGCCCTTCGCGGCTTCGAGCCCTGCGGCGAGCACCGCCTCGTTGACCTTCGGCGCGCCTTCGCCGTAGAGGTCGAAGCTGCGCTCGGTGCCGCCAGCCTCGACCATCATGATCGCCACGTCGCCGCCATCGAGCACCCGCCCGGCCACGACCATCTCGAAGGTCGCCTCTTCGGCTTCGGTGTAGGTGGGAAACGCGATCCACGTTCCGGCGACGGAGTAGGCGAGGCGCACGCCGCCGATGGGGCTCTCGAACGGAATGCCGCTCAGCCACAGCGCAGCAGAGGCGCCGTTGAGCGTCACGATGTCGTGAGGGTTTTCGCCGTCGACGCCGAGGATCGTGCCGACCACGTGCGTCTCGTGGCGATAGGCGTCGGGGAAGTTCGGACGCAGCGGCCGGTCGATCAGCCGACACGTCAAGATGGCTTCGTCGGAGGCTCGCCCTTCGCGCCGGAAGAACGAGCCGGGAATGCGTCCGGCGGCGTACATGCGCTCTTCGACGTCGACGGTGAGCGGAAAGAACGACGCGCCCTCGCGCGGCGTCTTCGCTGCTGTGGCGGTCACCAGCGCACGGGTGTCGCCGAGCGCAACGGTGACGGCTCCGGTGGCGAGGCCGGCGAGCTTGCCTGACTCGAGCGTGAGCGTTTTCTCGCCGCCGGCGATGGGGGCGGAGACGCTGACCGATGTACGGCCAGCCGCGTTGATGGTTGATGTGGTCATGGGTGTCCTTGACGTGCTGGCTGTGAAAAGAGAGTCAGGGCGCTAGCGGCGCAGGCCGAGCTTGGCAATGAGCGCGCGGTAGCGGTCGATGTCGTTCTTGATCAGGTAGTTGAGCAAGCGCCGACGGCGACCCACGAGCTGCAGCAGACCACGACGACTGTGGTGATCTTTGCGATGCGTCTGTAGGTGCTCGGTGAGATGATCGATGCGTTCGGTGAGCAGGGCAACTTGAACTTCTGGTGATCCAGTGTCGCTCTCATGCTGCCGATGCTCCGCGATGGTGGCGGACTTCGGGTTCATGGCTGTATGTGTCCTTTGGGGGGTAGCTGCCGCCCCGCACTGGGACGGCGGGCGCTTGCTCGGAGGTTTGGCTCGGGTGAGCGCGCGCCGGTTGGTCGGTTTCTCATTTGTTGTTGATGTAATGCTAGCGGCTGCGCGCGCGTTCGCCACAACCATGCGTCGCCGACAGCTAAGTGGGCTCTAGAACCTTGATGGCGTCAGCGACGTCGCGCCCGAGCTGCGCCTTCAGCTCGTCTACCCCGTCGAAGCGCTGCTCGGCGCGCAGGCGTCGCACGAAGCTGATCTTGGCTCGCTCGTCGTAGAGGTCGCCTCGGTAGCCGATCAGGTGCACTTCGGTGAGCGGGCGCTCGGCGAAGTCGTAGAACGTCGGCCGGAGGCCGATGTTGACGGCCGCCGGGTAGTGCGACCCGTCTGGCCGCTGATACCACGCGGCGTAGACGCCGTTGGCGGGCAGCTGCAGCTCGGGCGGCGTGGGCACGTTGGCGGTCGGAAACCCGATGTGCCGGCCACGCCGGTCGCCTGCCGTCACGACGCCGCGCACCTCGAACGGCCGGCCCAGCAACCGAGCGGCGCGCTCGACGTCGCCCGCGTCGAGCGCACTGCGAATGGAGGTCGACGAGATCACCTCGCCGTCGCCGGTCATCTGGCGCACCAGCGGCAGCCCGACGACGTCGTAGCCGTGCTGGGCACCGACCGACCGCAGCGTGTCGATGTTGCCCTTGCGCTCGCGGCCGAAGTGGAAATCGGCGCCCACCACGACCGCCTTCGCGCCCAGACAGCGCACCAAAATCTGTTCGGCAAACTCTTCGGCTGGAACGGCCGCCTGGGCTTCGTCGAACTCGATCACCACCGTGTAGTCGACGCCGGTTTCCGCCAGCAGCTCGAGCTTGTGGTCGAGGTCGCACAGCAGCAACGGCGCGGATTCGGGGCGCACCACCGTCGCGGGATGACGATCGAACGTGACCACGGCGGTGGCGCAGCCCATCTCGGCGGCGAGCTTGTGCATCTCGGCGACGATCGTGCGGTGGCCTCGGTGGACGCCGTCGTATTCGCCGACGGTCACGACGCTGCCCGCTTCCAGCACCGGGCACCAGTCGGTGTCGCGGATGATGTCCATCAAAGGTAACGCTACCTACGGCTTTGGTCTCGTTCGCCAGCCAGCACCACCGCCGGACGCACGACGCCGTCTTTGCGCTCGTGGACGGCCACCAGCCGTCCGTCGGGTGCCAGCAACGCCCACGGGCCGCCTGGCTGGCTCGCGCGCCCGCCGAAGGGCGCGAACCGGCCTTCGCCGAGCCGTCCGCCGGCGGCTACCGCTGCGACCTCTTCGTCGGTGAGCGAGACCCGCTCCATGCCCTGCGCGATAGCCGCTGGTTCACCGAGGGTGGCGTGCTCGGGAGGTGCCGCGTCGTCGACGTGGAAAGGCCCGCTCGTCGTGCGCCGCAACGAACCGACGTGCGCACCGCCGCCCAACGCCCGGCCCAGGTCGACCGCGAGCGAGCGGACGTAGGTGCCCGACCCGCACCTCACCGATGCCGCGAACACCCCAGGCTCGTCTGTGGGCTCGACGGTGAACTCGTGCACCGTGACCTCTCTTGGTTCGAGCTGCGGCGCTTGCCCTTCGCGCGCCACCTCATGGGCGCGCCGTCCGTCGACCTTCACGGCGGAAACCGCTGGCGGCACCTGCGCGATGGTTCCGACGAAGCGCTCGGCGGCTGCTCGCACGCGCGCCGCGTCGAGCGTCATCTCATGGGTCGCGACCACCTCCCCCGCCGCGTCGCCGGTCGTGGTTTCGGCGCCGAAGCAGATGGTCGCCTCATACGTCTTGGGCCACGCCGTCACGAAACGCAGCAGCCGGGTTGCCGGCCCTACGCCGACCACCAGCAGCCCGGTCGCGGGCGGGTCGAGCGTGCCGGCGTGTCCGATGCGACGCTCGCCCAGGCGTCGCCGCAGCTGGGCGACCACGTCGTGTGAGGTGACGCCTGCGGGTTTGTCGATGAGCGCAATCCCAACCAGCCCGGAGGGCTGGCGCCCTGCTCGCAGGCGCCCCGATGGCTGGGGCGGCGTGCGCGAGCTACTGCTCAGCGGAACGTCGCGCCCGCTCGGCGGCCAGCAGCCGCTCGATGCGGTCGGCCTCGATCAGCGACGTGTCGTGCGCGAAGCGCAGCACCGGCGTTCGTCGCATCCGCACGCTGGCGGCGAGCACGCGCTGCAGGCGAGCGCGGTGACCCTCCAAGCACCGCAACGCCTCGTCCGCCAGCTCGGGCTCGCGCATGTCGAAGTGAACGGTCGCGTTCGTCAGCTCGCGGTCGACGTCGACGCCGGTGATGACGATGCCTTCGACCTCTTCGTCGTCGATGTGCGAGAGCTGCTCGGCTACGACTTCACGCACCAGCTCGGCGACGCGGTCGGTCCGCTCATACCGGTGCTGGCTCTTCGGCTGCGCTCTCGGCGATCTGCGGCGTCGGTGGGCTACCACGATGAGGTCTCGAACGGCCCGACAAAAGCGAGCGGGTCACGCCGCCCGCGGTATCTCGTGCTCCTCGTACGTTTCGATGACATCGCCCTCCTTCAGGTCGGTGAAATCGTCTAGCCCGATGCCGCACTCCATGCCCGCGTTGACGGCGTCGACGTCGTCCTTATAGTGCCGCAGCGAGCTGATGGCGCCCTTCCAGATGATCGCGCCGTCGCGCAAAAACCTGACCTTGGCACCGCTGCTGATGGTGCCGTGCTCGACGACGCAGCCGGCCACCGGGCCGAGCCGAGAGATGCGAAACACCTGCTTGACCTCTGCCTCGCCGGTGACGACCTCGTCGTATTCGGGCTCCAGCATTCCGAGCATCGCGTTCTGCACGTCTTCGAGCAGCCGGTAGATGATCTCGTACAGCCGCGTCTCGATGCCCATCTCGTCGGCCAGCACGCGAGCGTTGCGGTCGGGTCGCACGTTGAAGCCGATGATCGACGCGTTCGACGCGGCCGCCAGGTTGACGTCGTTCTCGTTGATGCCGCCCACCGCCCGGCTGACGAAGCTGAGCTTAACGTCGTCGCGCTCGAGGTTGCGCAGGCTGTCGGTGACGGCCTCCAGCGAACCGCCCATGTCGGCTTTGAGGATCAAGTTGAGCGTCGCGGTCTCGCCCTTGCGCACGTGCTGGAAGAGGTCTTCCAGCCGGCTGCCGGTCACCGCTGTGCCCTTCTGGCGGGCGAGGTCGGCTTGACGCTGGTAGTGCTCGCGCCACTCGGCGGCCTCCCGGGCGGTCTTCTCGTCTCGCGCGACCACAAACAGGTCGCCCGCGCCGGCGACGTCGTTCAGCCCGAGCACCTGCACCGGAACGGACGGCCCAGCAGCGGTGACCGTCTCGCCGTGCTCGTCGATCATCGCGCGCACCCGGCCCCAAGCGGCGCCCGCCACCAGCGGATCGCCGGGCTGCAGCGTGCCTTGCTGGACGAGCACGGTCGCGATCGGGCCACGCCCTCGGTCGAGGCGAGCTTCGAGCACCAGGCCCATCGCGCGGCTGTCGGTCGTCGAGCGCAGCTCTTCTACCTCGGCGACCACGAGCAGCTGGTCGAGCAGCTCGTCGATGCCCTCGCGGTTCAGCGCCGAGACTTCGACCGTTATCACCTCGCCGCCGAACGCTTCGGCTTGGAGGCCGTGCTCGACGAGCTGCGACTGGATGCGCGTCGGGTCGGCACCTGGCCGGTCTATCTTGTTGATGGCGACCACGATGGGCACCTCGGCCGCCTTCGCGTGGCTGATGGCTTCGATGGTCTGCGGCATCACGCCGTCGTCGGCCGCGACGACGAGCACGACAATGTCGGTGGCCTTCGCGCCGCGGGCTCGCATGGCGGTAAACGCTTCGTGGCCGGGCGTGTCGATGAACGTCAGCAGGTGGCCGTCGCGCTCGACCTGATACGCGCCGATGTGCTGGGTGATGCCGCCCGCTTCGTCTTCGACCACCGACGACGAGCGAATGCGGTCGAGCAGCAGCGTCTTGCCGTGGTCGACGTGGCCCATCACCGTGATGACCGGCGGGCGTTCGGCTGCTTGCTCTAGTTCGGCCAGCTCGTCCGCGCCCAGCAGGCCGAGAATTTTCTCTTCGTCTTCTTCGCCCGGGTCGACCAGCCGAACCTCGGCTCCGATCTCGGCGGCGAACAGCTCGATGGTCTCGTCGCTGAGCTTCTGCGTGCCGGTCGCCAGCTGCTCTTGATGCTCGAGGATGAAGCGGATGATGTCTGGCGTCGAACGGTTCAGCAGCGGCGCCAGCTCTTGGGCGCTGCTGCCTCGCACGACGACGATCTCGCCTTCGGGCACGGGCGCGTCGAGCGGCGCGTACGTCAGCTCTTGCGGTGCCAGCTCGTCGAGCTGGCGCCTGCGACGGCTCCTCGACCGGTTGGTGCGTCGCGGCGGCTGGTTGCGGGGCCCGCCGGGTCGCTGGCCCGGAGGCCCGCCCGGCTTGCCGCCCGGCGGACCTGTGTGACGGCCGAACGACGGTGCGCCGCGCCGCTGGCCTGCGCCGGGGCGGCCGCTGGCGGGACGTTGGCCGGGCGGCCGCTGGCCAGGCTCGACCGGACGGCGCGGCCCGGGCGGCGGAGGTATCGGCTTGCCGTCGCGCGACACCGGCGCGCGCAGCGTGTGAGGAGGAGGCGGCGGCAGTCGGGGGCTCTCGCCGGGCGCGCCTGCCGTGCGCCTGGCAGGTGACGAACTGGCCGGTGGCGAGCTGGCTGGCGACGCACTGGCCGGCGGCTCGCGCCGAGCAGCGGGCGCGCGAGCCGTCGTCTCAGCAGCTACACGGGCAGGCTCAGAGCCGGTCGACCGCACGCCGCCCGGCGGTGCCGGCAGTCGAGCGGCTGCCTGCGCTGCGGCAGAACTTCTGGCTGCTTCCTCCGCGGTCGTGCGCCGGGCCTTGGTCGCTGCGTCTGACTTGGCTGTCGTTGCCTTGCCTTGCGCGCGCGCCGCAGGTTCGACAGCTGCGGCGGGAGGGTTTTGGCTCGCGCGAGGCTCGTCTTTGGGCGCCGGCCTGGGCTTGGCTTGCGCGGCCGCCGCGCCCGCGCCAGCGCTCTGGGGCTTCTTGCTGGACAGCGTCTGACGAACTCGGTCGGGCACTTGTCGACGCGACTTGGCTCCGTCGTCGGAAGGCGTCGTGCGGGCGCGCGCGGCGTTCGCCGCCGTGCGCCCCTTAGCGGCTCGGCCGCTTCTGGCGGGCCGAGCGGTGGGGCTGCGCTCAGCGGAGACGGCCCGAGGCCGGGCGCGCGTCGTCGACGCGACTTCGTCGGTGCCAGCGTCTCCGGCACCAGCATCGCTCGAAGCGTCGTCGGCTGTCGAAGCTGGCGACGCATCTGCGGCAGCGGCCTCGCCGTTGTGGTTGCGCTGCGCAACTGCGCGGCGAACGCGGTCGGCTTGCTGCTCCACCATCGACGAAGAAGGTGACTTGACGCCGATGCCGAGTGTGTCGCAGATGTCGAGGATGTCGCTGAGAGCAATGTCGAGTTCTCGCACCAACTCGTGGACGCGGACTGTCTTCTTCGCCAACCAGAGGCCATTCTGTTAGGGGTTGTCGGGCCTCTCGGTCGGACCACGTGGTGGTTCGTCTCAGTCGCCCGAAGTCATAGCTGCCAAGGCTACCGACGCCAAGCCAGCGGCACTACCCGGCTACGGGCTCTTCGGCGACGGGCTCGCTGGCAGCTGGCTCTTCGGCGACAGGCTCGCTGCCAGCCGGCTCGTCGGCCGCAGACGTCTCGTCCGCAGGCGTCTCGGCCGCCGCAGGCGCATCGACGCTCTCGGCGCTCTCGCTCCACTGCCCCGCCGTTATCGCCTGGCCGCCGCCTGCTGGCACCCACACCTGCTCGCCGGTTTCGGGGTTGACCCGCCACTCCCCTTCGGCCCACTCTTGGTTCGCCATGCCGGCTTCTTCGGCAGCGATCTGCGACTCGCTCTTGATGTCGATGCGCCAGCCGGTCAGCCGTGCCGCGAGCCGTGCGTTCTGCCCCTCGCGTCCGATGGCGAGCGACAGCTGGTGGTCGGGAACGATCACCTCGGCGATGCCCTCGTATCGGTGGAAGCGCACCTCGCGCACCTTGGCCGGCGACAGCGCCCGCGAGACGAACTCGTGTGAGTCGTCTGAGAAGGGCACGATGTCGATCTTCTCGCCGCGCAGCTCGTTGACGACCTGGCGCACCCGGGTGCCTCGCCCGCCGACGCACGCGCCGACGCCGTCGATGTTGGGGTCGTTCGACCACACCGCGATCTTCGTGCGATGACCAGGCTCGCGGGCGCACGCCTTGATCTCGACGATGCCGTCGGAGATCTCCGGAACTTCCAGCTTGAACAGCTCGCGAATCAGCCCAGGGTGCGTCCTCGACACGACGATCTGCGGGCCCTTCATCGTCTTGCGCACCTCCACGATGTACGCCTTGAGCCGGCTGTTGGCCTCGGGGCGTTCGTGCGGCACCTGCTCAGAGTGCGGCAGCAACGCCTCTACTCGGCCCAAGTCCAGCAGCGTGTAGCGAGCCGAGTTGTGCTGGATGATGCCGGTGACGATGTCGCCTTCGCGTCCGGCGTACTCCTCGTATTTCATGTCGCGCTCGACCTCGCGGATGCGCTGGCTCAGCACCTGCCGAGCCGTCTGCGCGTCGATGCGACCGAAGTCGGGCGGCGTGTCGTCCCACTCTTCGACGAGGTTGCCGTCGTCGTCGAACTCCTGCGCGATGACGGTGATGTTGAACGCCTCGTCGATCACGACGTAGGCCTCCTCCGCGGCGTCGGGTTGACGCTTGTATGCCGACTCGAGGCCGTTGGCGAGCGCCTGGGCGAGCGTCTCGGTGCTGATGCCCTTTTCGGAAGCGAGCGCCTGCAGCGCCTCCATGATCTCTGACGTGTTCACTTGGTTGCTCCTTTCGGGTCGAACACCGTTCTGGCTTTGCGAACGTTCGCGTGAGCTATCTCGCGCTCTTTGCCGTCGCCGTCGAGCACCGTGACGGTCGTTTCGTCTGCCGCCAAAAGCTGGCCTTCCACGATGACGCTGGCAGATGCTGCGCGATCAACGGCCTTGATGCGCACCTGCTCGCCGAGCGCTAGCCGGAAGTGTTCGAGCCTGCGCAACGGCCGCTCGAGGCCCGGCGACGACACCTCGAGCGTGTAGCGGCCAGCGCCGACCGCCAGCTCGTCGAGGAGTCGGCCGATGTCGCGGCTGAGCCGCGCGAGGTCGTCGACGCCGACGCCGGTCGCTCGGTCGGCGCTCGCCGCCACCAGCACGCGCACAGAGCCGCCGCCGACCGTCACGTCGTAGAGGTGGTGTCCGGCGTCGTTCACGAGCCGCTCGATGGCAGGCGCGACCGCATCGGCATCGGCTATCGGCGCAGCGTTTTTCGCTTCTGTGGTGGTCATGGGCGTTGCGGGGGTACGTGGGCTTGGCGTCGCTGCGGGCCGCAGCCGATTCGCAACCCGCCCAGTTTAGCGAGCACTGGCTAACTAGCACCGGTTAGCGAGCACTGGCTAGCGAGCACTGGCTACCGAAGACTGGCTGCTGGCGAGCGCTACCGGCGGCGTATCGCGCTGATGGCCGTCTCGGTGCGGTTGACGTCGTCGCCTTGGGTGTCGAGTTGCGCCTGCCGGTCGGCTTCGGCGACGGCCGCGGCCCCGGCGTCGGCCTGGGCAAGCGCGGCCTCCACCCCTTCGTTAGCCACCCGATGCGCCCAGTTCGACAGCTGCTCGACCATCTCGTCTTCGCCCACGACCGCCACGACCTCGCCTCGCACGAACAGGTGACCCCTCCCCCGCCCCGCGGCGATGCCGACGTCCGCGCTGCGAGCTTCGCCCGGCCCGTTCACCACGCAGCCCATCACGGCGACCTGCACGCCGAGCTGGCTGGCTTCGAGCGACTCTTGCACCTGCTGCGCGACCGATATGACGTCGACCTCGGCACGCCCGCACGACGGGCACGCGATCAGGTCGACCGAGCTGCGCGGCCGCAGGCCCAGCGCTTCGAGCAGCTGCCGTCCGGCTTTGGCCTCTTCGGTCGGATCGGCGGTGAGGCTGTAGCGGATGGTGTCGCCGATGCCTTCCGCCAGCAACGCGCCGATGCCGGCGGTCGACTTGATGATCCCCGCGGGCGGCGGGCCCGCCTCGGTCACGCCCAGGTGCAGCGGATGATCGACCGCGTCGGCCAGCAATCGGTACGACTCGATCATCAGGCGAACGTCAGACGCCTTCACCGAGATCTTGACGTCGTCGAAGCCGACGTCGGCCAGGTAGCCGAGCTCGCGCTTGGCCGACTCAACGAGGGCCACCGGCGTGATGCCGTAGCGGCTGGCAATGTCCGGGTCGAGCGAGCCGGCGTTGACGCCGATGCGAATGGGCACGCCTCGCGCCAGCGCCTCGGTAGCCACGGCCTTGATCTGGTCGGGCTTGCGGATGTTGCCCGGGTTGAGCCGCAAGCACGCCACGCCGGCGTCGAGCGCGGCCAGCGCCAGCCGGTATTGAAAGTGAACGTCGGCCACCAGCGGCACCGGCGAGCGGGGCACCATCACGGCCAGCGCTTCGGTGGCCTCGACGGTGTTTGCGGTGCAGCGCACGATGTCGGCTCCGGCGGCGGCGAGCGCGTAGATCTGGCTGAGCGTCGCGTCGACGTCGTGCGTCTTGGTCGTGGTCATCGACTGCACCGAAACCGGCGCGCCACCGCCCACCGCCACGTCGCCGACGAGCACCTGTTTGGTGCGTCGACGCTGCGCAAATAGAGGGTCAGCCGACAAAGCGTCAGCGGCTGCTTCGCGCGTCACAACGTCACCGAGCTAGTTGAGCGGGTTGGCGATGTCGAGGTAGATGCTGCCCAGCCCCAGCACCACCAGAAACGCGAACACCGTCCACACGACCGGCATGAGCCGACGCATGTCGACCAGGTGACGGCTCCGGCCGCCGCGCTCGCGCCAGCGTTCGTAGGTGGCGACCGCGAGGTGACCGCCGTCGAGCGGGGGCAGCGGCAGCAAGTTCAGCACGCCGATGAAGATGTTGAACAGCGCGAACAGCAGCAGCCGGCTGGAGATGCTGAGCGAGTCGCTGGCGCCGATGTCGACGAGGCCGACGATCGACACCGGGCGCACGTCTAGGTTTTCGTTCGCGGTCGAGTCGCCCGGCAAAGACGCGACCGCGTCGGCGACGCCGCCCAAGTTGGTGATGAGCGACCACAGCCCTTGCAGTTGCAGCCACACGGCCTCGCCGAAGTCTTTGGTCGCCTCCACCACGGCAGCGTCAGGCGACGTGGTGACGTTGGTGGTCACCGAGCCGTACGCCACGCCTATTCGCCCCGTGCCTTGCGCCGAGGTGTCGAGCTCGACCGGCACCACCAGCTGCTCGCCGCTGCGGTCTAGCTGGACGAGCACTCGGTCGCCAGGGCGAGGCTGGATTTCGCCGACGAAGTCGTCCCACGTGGTGACCGCGACGCCGTCGACCGCGACGATGCGGTCGCCTGCGACGATGCCGGCGGCGTGCGCGGGCCCGGGTGAGCCGTCGGCGAGCACGGCCGGCGCCTCGCCGACCTGCCACGCGGTTTCGTCTTGGGTCGGCCAGCCGATCATCGCGTGCAGCGCGACCAGCAGCGCCATTGCCATGATGAAGTGCGTTGCCGATCCGGCCGCCAGCACGACGGCACGCTTCGCGTAGCTCTTGTTGCGAAACGCTCGGTGCTCGTCTTCGGGCGCGACCTCATCTGCGGCGTTCATGCCGATGATGCGCACGTAGCCGCCCGCGGGAATGAGCTTGACGCCGTAGGTGACCTCGCCCTTGCGGAAACTCCACAAACTGGGGCCGAACCCCACGAAGAACTCAGTCACCTTCATGCCCGCCCAGCGCGCCGTCACGAAGTGGCCTAGCTCGTGCACCACGACCGCGCCGAGCACCGCCAAGATGCCGGCCAGCAGCGCGACCGACCCCCACCACGCAGCCAGCACGCACAGCCCGACCAGCAGCGCGAGGCCCGACGCCTGGCCGAGCCGCCCGACGGCGGTGCGCGTGGGCTGGTCGTGGCCCTTCATAAGCCCCTCACTGCGGCCGCCACTGCGCGGCGCGCCGCGGCGTCGGCCGCGACGACCGCCTCGACGCTGTCGGCAGCTGCGCCGTCGTAGCTGCTCATCGCAGTCTCTATGAGCGGCGCAATCTCGCGCCACGCGACCTCGCCCGCCAACAGCGCCGCGACCGCCGCCTCGTTGGCGCCGTTGAGCCACGCCGGTGCGGTGCCGCCCGCTCGGCCAGCTTCGTACGCGAGATCTAGGCACCGAAACGTCGCGCGGTCTGCCGGCTCGAACGTGAGCGAGGCCGCGGCACCGAGCGGCGCCTCTCCGTCGCACTGGCTGTCACATTGGGCCCAGTCGATGCCGCCGAACGCGACGTCGAGCCGGTCGGGGTAGCTGAGCGCATACCCGATGGGCAACCGCATGTCGGGCAGCGAGAGCTGGGCGATCGTCGAGCCGTCTGTGAACGTGACCATTGAGTGCACTATGGACTGGGGGTGTACCACCACATCGATCTGGTCGTAACCGACCTGGAACAGTTCGTGCGCTTCGATGACTTCGAGCCCCTTGTTCATGAGCGTGGAGGAGTCGACGGTGATCTTCGGGCCCATCTTCCAAGTCGGATGGGCGAGGGCGTCCGCCAAGTCGACGTGCACCAAGTCTGCTGCGCTGCGACCCCGGAACGGGCCGCCCGAAGCGGTCAGCACCAGCCGCGCCACGTGCTCGCCCGGCGTCACGTCGTCGCCACGGCAGCCCGTCGACCCGCCGCGAGCCGCCGCGAGGCACTGGTAGATCGCGCAGTGCTCGCTGTCGACCGGCAACAACTCGGCGCCGGGAGTGCGGCGCGCTAGCTGGCAGAGCGGCCCGGCGGCGATCAGGCTCTCTTTGTTGGCGAGCGCCAGCCGCCGGCCAGCCTTCAGCGTCGCCAGCGTCGCGACCAACCCGGCGAAGCCCACCACGCCGTTGACGACGACCTCCGCGTCGGCCGCCAAGCTCGCCAGCCCGTCGGTGCCGACGAGCACTTCGGGCACGACGGCTAGCTGGCCGCGCGCGGCGCGCTCGCCCAGCAGCTCGGCGGCGAGTTGCGCCTCGTCGTCGCCAGCGACGGCTATCGCTGCTGGCTCGAAGCGCTGCGCTTGTTCGACCAGCTCGGCAACCGACGACGCGGCGCTCAACGCCACCACGTCGAAGCGATCGCGCGCGCAGCCGATCACCTCGAGGGTTTGCGTGCCGATGGAGCCGGTCGAGCCGAGGACGGCGACCGTCGTGGCGCCCATTTTGACCCTCTTTTGCTCAGCGCGCCTTAGCTCAGCGCGTAGGTGTAGGTGAAGTAGGCGGCGGGCAGCGCGACCAGCATCGCGTCGAAGCGGTCGAGCGCGCCGCCGTGGCCGGGCAGCAGCTTGCCCATGTCCTTCACGCCGAAGTCGCGCTTGAACAACGACTGCGCGAGGTCGCCCAGCGGCGCCGCCAGCGCAATGGCGATGGCGAGGACGGCGGCCTTCACCGCGTCGTCCGACCACGGGTCGATGCCTGGCAGCCGGTTGATGACGAGCGCCGTGATCAGCGCCGACAGAGCGACGCCGGCGATCAGCCCTTCGACGGTCTTGTTGGGGCTGATGCGCACCGACAGTCGGGTCTGGCCGGTGGTGCGCCCCACCACGTAGCCGAGCACGTCGTATGCGACGGTGCCGATGATGGCAGCGATCAGCACCGCGTCGCCGCCCGGCTCGCGCAGCATCAGCGCGGCGAACGATCCGAGCCCGCCAACCCAAAACACCCCCGTCAGCGTGATGGAGAAGTTCGCGCACGGGTGCTCGCGTTCGACTCCGAACACGAACCAGCACAGGCCGACCACGACGACCAGCGCAGCCATCATCGGATACGCCTCGGTGCCGCGCCAGTAGACGGCGGCAGAAAAGCCAGCCACCGCGGCGAGGCCTAGCAGCGTCGCTGGCCGGTAGCCGTGGCTGCGGGCGACGAAGAAAAACTCGGCTGCGGCCACCACGGTCACCACGGCCGCGTAGGCGACCGTGACCGCCGGGCCGATGGCGAGCGAGACGAAGAACAGCGTCGCCAGCGCGACGCCCGCGACTATCGCCATCGGCAGGTTGCGTCCAGCCCCGCGCTGGGCGTCGACGTCGAGCACGGCGCGCTCGTCTTTGAACTGCGACGGCTCGACGTAGTCGTGGCTGCCCTCTTTCCACCTGGGCGTGTCGCTGCCGCTCGCGTTCCAAGCCGCAGGGTCGACCGCGGCGGGCGCTTCGTGGACGGGCGTTTCGTGGACGGGTTCAGCCGGCTGGGCTCGGGCGCGCTCGGCTTGCGCGCGTTCGGCTTCGACCATGCGAGGGTCGTCGGGCAGCTGCGGAAACAGCTTCGACCCGAAGGTGGGTGCCGTCTCGTCGTCTGCCAAATCGCCGGACGCCAGCTGGTCGGGCTCCAGCTCGTCGCCGAGCACGTCGTCGGCCCTGTCTTCGACAACGTCTTCGGCGTCGTCCTCAGCAACGTCCTCGGCAACGTCTTCGACGTCGTCCGGGTCGTCGGCCGGCGCGTCGTCGTGCTCATCAGGTGGAAGGCTCACTGCGTGCGCCGCACGCTGGGGGTGTCATATCTCAAGTAGTTCTTGCTCCTTTGCCGCAAGCGCCTGCTCGATCTCTTCGATGGACTCGTTCGTGGCACGGTCGAGCTCTCGCTCGAAGCGCTCTTTTTCGTCAGATGAGATGTCTTTTTCTGACTCCAGGTCGTCTAGGTCGTGGCGCGCGCTGCGCCTGACGTTGCGGACGGCGACGCGTCCTTCTTCGGCTTTCTGCCTGACGATCTTTACCAGTTCTTTGCGTCGTTCTTCGGTCAACGGCGGAAACACCAGCCGCAGCAGGTTGCCGTCGTTCGACGGCGTGATGCCGAGGTCTGACTCCATCAGCGCCTTGTTGATGGCGTCGAGCGCACCCTTGTCGAACGGCTGCACAACCAGCATGCGGGCTTCGGGCACCGAGAACCCCGCTAGCTGCTGGAGCGGCACCGGCGAGCCGTAGTAGTCGACGGTCAGCTTCTCGACCAAAGCCGGGGTGGCTCTGCCGGTTCGCACGGTCGCGAAGTCGGCGCTGGTGTGCGCGACGGCTGCAGACATCTTCGCGCGAGCGTCGTCGCGCACCTCTTCGGCGAGCTCGCTCACCTGATCAGCGTACCTAGCGGATCGCCGTCGATTACCGACCGCAAGTTGCCGGGCGTCATCAGGTCGAACACGACGATGGGCATGTCGTTGTCTTTGCACACGGCGATGGCGGCCGAATCCATCACCGCGAGCTCGCGTGAGAGCACCTCTAAGAAGCCGACCTCATCTAGCAGCTCGGCGTCGGGGTTGGCCGCTGGGTCGTCGGTGTAGACGCCGGCGATGCCCGAGTGGGTGCCCTTCAGCACGACGTCTGCGTCGATCTCGGCGGCCCGCAGCACGGCTGCTGTGTCGGTGGTGAAGAACGGGTTGCCGGTGCCGCCGGCGAAGATCACGACCCGTCGTTTCTCTAGGTGGCGAATGGCGCGCCGGCGAATGTAAGGCTCGGCGATCTGCGCCATGCCGATGGCGCTCATCACGCGGGTGGGCACCTCGTGCTGCTCGAGCGCGTCTTGCATGGCGAGCGCGTTGATGACGGTCGCCAGCATGCCCATGTAGTCGGACTGCGCTCGGTCGAAACCGCCGTGGTGGCCGGTCACGCCTCGCCAGATGTTGCCGCCACCGATGACCACCGCTAGGTCGACCTCCTGGTTCTTCCACACGTCGTGAATCTCGCCAGCAAACTGGCCGAGCACGCCCGCCGATACGTTGCCGGTGTCGTCTGCTAGCGCCTCGCCCGACAGCTTGAGCAAGACCCGCCGGGGTGCTCCGAGTTCAGCCCAGCGGCCCACGGGCGCACAGGTTAGGACGCTCGCCTACGATCCGACGATCACCTGCGCGAACCGGGCGATCTTCGCGTCGCCGATCAGCTGGGTGATGGTCTGCTTTTCGTCTTTGACGAACTTCTGCTCTAGCAGCGCGTTGTCTCGGTAAAACCCCGTCAGGCGGCCTTCGACGATCTTGTCTAACGCCGCTTCGGGCTTGCCTTCGTTGCGGCTCAGCGCGGTGAGCGTGGCGCGCTCGGCCTCGACGACGTCTGCGGGAATGTCGTCGCGGCTGAGGTAGGTCGGCCTGGTGCTGGCGACGTGCAGCGCCACGTCGTGCGCGGCTTCACCGGTGCCGCCGTCTAGCTGGACGAGCACGGCGTTGACGCCTCGGCCGTTCTGCTGGTGGACGTACGCGTCGATGGTGGAGGTAGACGCGGCCTCAAACCGCTCGATGCGCCCGACGCTGATGTTCTCCTTGAGCGTCATGCGCAGGTCGTCGACCTTGGGCGCCAGCTCGGCTGCGGCGTCGGCAGACTTTTCGACGACCACGTCGAGCAGCTCGGCTGCGAGGGCGGCGAAGTCGTCAGACTTGGCGACGAAGTCGGTTTCGCAGCGCAACTCGACGATCGCGCCGACGCAGCCGCCGCCTGTCTCTTGAACGCGGGCGACGACGATGCCTTCAGATGAGTCGCGGTCGGCGCGTGCGTCTGACTTGGCGATGCCCTTCTCGCGCAGCAGCTGCGCGGCGGCTTCGGCGTCGCCGTCGCAGCTGACGAGCGCGTTCTTGGCATCCATCATTCCGGCGCCTGTGGCGCGGCGCAGCGCGGCCACGTCGGTTGCGGTGATCGCTGGCATCAGCTTGCTCCTGTGGGGGTTGGCTCTTGGGTGTCGTCTGTCTCGCCAGCTGGGCCGTCGCTAGTTGGGCCGCCGCCGCTCGGGCCGTCGCCGATTGGGCCGTCGTCTCTGTTCAAAATTTCGGCTGCCCGCTCGGCCGACATCTCGACCGCGGCCGACGCAGCGGCCGCCTTCTCGGCTTGGGTCTCGGCGATGCGAGCTTCACGCTCAGACGCCTCGGCGATGGCCTTGCGGCGAGCCTCTTCTTGTTCGGCCGCGATGCGCGCCTCTTCTTCGGGCGTACGGTCTTTCGCCTCGGGCGCCAGCTTGCCGGTGCGTTCGGCGACGAAGCGGCCCTCTTTTACGGCGGTCGCGATCACCCGGCACAGCAAGTTGGTGCTGCGAATGGCGTCGTCGTTGCCGGGAATGACGTAGTTGATGTTGTCGGGGTCGCTGTTCGAGTCGGCGACGGCGACCACCGGCAGCCCGAGCCGGTTGGCTTCGGCGACCGCGATGTGCTCTTTGGGCGTGTCGAGCACGAACACGGCGTCGGGCAGCTTGTCCATGTCTCTGATGCCGTTCAGGTTGCGCTGCAGCTTGGCGAGCTCGCGCAAATACAGCAGCGCCTCCTTCTTCGGCATCTTCTCGAAATCGCCGGCGCGCTGCATGCGCTCGTATTCGAGCATCTTCTCGACCCGCCCCCGGATGGTGCGAAAGTTGGTGAGCGTGCCGCCGAGCCAGCGCTGGTTGACGTAGGGCATCTGGCACGTTTGGGCGTAGCGCTCGATGGGCATCTGGGCTTGCGGCTTGGTGCCGACGAACAGCAGCACGCCGCCTTCGGACGTGATCTTGCGCACGAAGTTGTAGGCATCTTCGAGCAGGTTGAGCGTCTGGTGGATGTCGATGATGTGGATGCCGTTGCGCTCGCTGCGCAGGTAGCGGGTCATCTTCGGGTTCCAGCGACTGGTTTGGTGCCCGAAGTGAACTCGGGCTTCGAGCAGTTCAGACGTGGTGACGACCGCAGACGATGGGGCAGGCATGGGTTCTCCTCCTCACGGTTGGTTGCTGCATCGTGCGCGACGCCAGTGGCTGGCGACCGTGAGGTGCGCGACGACTGCTTGAGGTGCTGGCCGCCCGGCGGTGCCGGACGGAAGCGGGGACAAGTTGAACTCTGCTTTGGCTGGGTGCCCAACCGGGCGCCAAGCAGAGCGGCGGCAGTGTAACGAGCGCGCCCAGGCCAGCAGCAAGATCAGTCCACCGGCAAGATCAGGCCAGCAGCAGCCGCAGCCTGCCGACGTTGATGAGGGCCTTGGTGAGGCGCGCCGGGCCCAGCGGCGGCGCGGTTGAGCTGGCCTGTCTGGGGCCGAACACGATGGCTGGGTCGAGGTAGGTGTCGTCGGGCTCGCGCACGCCGACGTGGAGGACGTCGCCGGTGGTGCCGAGCGGCTGGCCTTGGGTGACGCGCTCGCCCTTGCGGACGAGGTAGGTGGCTATCCACGAGTACGAGATGCGTAGGCCGTCGGCGTGGCGCGTGGTGACGAACAACCTGCCGCCGACTTGGCCAGCGAAGTGGACGGTGCCGTCTGCGGTGGCGACGAAGGTTGAGCCAGGCTGGGTGGCGAACTCGAGGCCGCGGTTGCCCTTGCCGTAGGGGCCGTCGGGCGGACGGAACGGGTCGGTGATGGGCGCGTCGATGGGCCAGATGCGATCGAGCCACGCGGCGTTGGGCGGCTGCTCGACGGCTTGCGTGGGAGCTAACGCTTGGGCTGGAGCGAGTCCGACGCCGAGCAGGCACGCCGCGACTAGGCCCAGTCGAGCACCCAGCCGAGCGCCCAGTCGGATGCTCAGCCGGGTGCCGAGCCGGGCACCCCGTCGCGAGCCGCAAGAGACCGCCGCGCCGCTCACCGGTTTCCTCGCCGTAGATCGGTACCTTGTCGTTGGTGATGGCTGAGGCCGACCCGACGCCCACCGACGTCGCGCCCGACGAGGCCCCCGACGACGCGCCCGATGCCCAGCTCGATGAGGCGCTGACGGCTTGGAGCCTCGGCAGCTTCGTCGAGTCGCTCACCGCCGCTTCCGACGCGACCGTGCTCGCCTACGGCAGCGACGTGCGGCAGTTCGCTTCGTGGTGCGCCCGCATGCGCGTGGTTCGGCCAGAGGACGTCACCCGCACGCACGTTCGCCGGTTTGTGGCGTGGCTGGCCGAGCGCAAGCTGGCTCGCAGCACGGTCGCCCGCAAGTGCGCGTCGCTGCGTCGCTACTTCGGCTGGCTCGTCCGAGCGGGGCGCGTCGCGACCGACCCGGCGCACGGCATCGGCGCGGTCGGGGCGCGCCGCCGGTTGCCGCGGGTGCTGAGCGTGGAGCGCGTCGACGCGATGCTGGGCGACGGCGAACCGTCGAGCGACCCGCAGACGCTGCGCGACCAGGTGGTGCTCGAGCTGCTGTACGGCAGCGGGCTGCGAGTGTCGGAGGTCTGCTCGATTACGGCGGCCGACGCGCGCCGCGCAGCGTCGGGAGAGGGTCTGCTGAGCGTGACTGGCAAGGGCGACAAGCAGCGTCGCGTGCCGCTCAGCGAAGCGTCGAGCGACTTGTTGGCTGCGTGGCTGTCGGACGGCAGCGCCGCGTTCGACGCCGACGTGCTGGCGGACCGCACGACGCGCGACCAGGCGGTGCTGTTCGTCAACCTTCGAGGCAACCCGCTCACGCCGCGCGACGTGCGACGCATTCTCAACCGCTGGGCCGACACTCCAACTCACCCGCACGCGCTGCGACACTCGTTCGCCACTCACCTGCTCGACGGCGGCGCGGACTTGCGCGCCGTTCAAGAGATGCTCGGCCACTCCAGCTTGGCGACCACTCAGATCTACACCCACGTCAGCCGCGAACGCCTGCGCGAGGTCTACAACCAAGCCCACCCCCGCGCCTAGCCGCGCCCGCGGCTCGGCCTCGCGCTCAGCTCGTGTGCATCGGTGACTGGCTTCCATCGCCCGTCACTTTGACACCTCACACACTTGAGCGCAAGTGGGTTTTTGCCCTCTATTGCTCAGATGCGTCTCGGCAGAGTGACCGCGACCGAGTTGCTGGCCCGGGGCGCGGTGAGCGTTGCGGGTGCGTCGCCCAGCGCCGTGAGGCTGACTGTCGTGTTGGCGTTGACGCTCGGGGTTTCTGCTCCGCCGCCGCCGTCGGCTGGTGTGTCGGCCGGTTCGGCTGCGGGTTCGGCTGCCGATTCAGCTGAGGGCTCGGGCGGCGGCGGGTTGGTTCGTTGGGTGCAGTCGAAGTTGGCTGCGACGCTGGCGGTGGTGGGTCGGGCGGTGAGTGAGCGTTCTCGGTATTGGCGGCCGTTGTCGTCGGTTTGGGGGTTGGTGAGCTGGCATCCGGCGGGTGCTTTGATGACGGTGAGGCGGATGACGCAGGGGTTTTGGGTTTCGCCTGCGTGGGTGGGGATGCTGGCTTGGTCGTCGGTGGTGATGACTGGTCGGCTGCCGCTGGTGTTGGCGTCGAAGGCGTAGACGAGGCCGATGCCGGCGGGGAGGCCGTCGAAGAGCTGGAGGTCGTCGGCGCAGGCGCCGGGCGAGCTGACCATGACCTCGAAGCTTTCGGTCGACGTGAACGTGCCGGTCGGCACTTGCGGGAGGGTGACTTCGACGCTGGCGCGGGCGGTGGTTTCGCTGAAGACGTTGCCGTTGATGACGACGGTGTCGGTGTTCACGGGCTCGCGCGGCGCTCGGGTTCCTCCGCCGCCTCTGGTGCCGCCGCCGGTGGTGACGGGCCTGCGGGTGGGGGTGCCGCCGCCGGGCGTGACGACGGGCGGCGGCGCGGTGTAGGTGTAGGCGACGGTGATGGCTGGCTCATCGGCGGCGACGGTTTGGTTGTCGGTGGCCGGGGTGAGGCTGGTGGCGCCGATGGCGGCGGGGAAGTCCGCCGTGTAGGCGCAGCGCTGGGTTTCGCCGGTGGGCCGGTCGATGAGGGCGGGCAGCGCGGCGGTGAGCGTCGCGCGGGTCGGGTCGTCGGCATCGGCTGCCGCTTCGACGGTGTAGGTGCCGGTCGTGCCGGTGCTGCAGTCGTCGCTCGCCCCCGCGGTCGGCGTGAAGGTGACGGTGCCGACTTGGCCGGCCGAGTCGTGCTGGCTGTCGTTGTTGGCGTCGACGAACGGCACCTCGACGGTGATCTGCGGGGTGAAGAAGCTGTCTGCGGCGTGGTAGGCGCGGGCGACGGTGATGCGGCCGTCGGTGGCTGCCGCCGCGCTCACGGCAACGGCCGCGGTGCCTTGGCCGGTCAGCGTCCACGCCGGTGTCGCGCCTTCGGGCGAGTCGACGCGGTCGGCGAAGGTGATCTCGTACTCGCAGGCGTCGGTTTCGCCGTCGGGGACGTCGACGAGGGTGCCGAGCGCGCCGACCGTGTCGCCGTTCGCGTCGACGCTGAACACCACCGGCTCGGTCGTGTCTGGGGTGCAGCCGGCAGCGGGCCCGGCGGTGCGGGCGACGCGCACGCCGATCTCGGCGCCGGCGAAGTAGGTGACGCCGGGCTGGTCGTCGCGCTCGTACTGCGGCACCGTGACGTCGACGGCGACGACGATGCCGGCGGTGTAGGTCGTCACGATGGGCTGGGTGTCCGCGGCGTCGAAGGCCACGCCGTCGACGGTGGGCCCGTGCAGCGGCGGCCCGTCGAGCTGCCCGCCGGTCACCGTGCCGCCGATTGGCGCGAAGTCGGCGACGTACACGCAGCGTTGGTCGCGGCCTTGC
>CAYRJD010000043.1:0-46789 GCA_964424585.1 uncultured Acidimicrobiales bacterium
TGGTTTGGGTGGTTGTGTCGGTTGGTTGGCTGGTGGCCGGTGGGTTGGTTGGGGTGATGGGGTTGCCGACGAGGTGGGTGTTGCCGTCGGCGGTGAGCGCGGTGTAGCCGTTGTTGTTGGGGTTGACGGCGATGGCGACGGCGGGGGCGAGGTTGCGGTGCGCGAACGACGCTAGGAAGCGGGTGTTGCCGTAGGTGAAGATGCCGCCGTCGGCGGCGAGCATGATGTAGCCGTCGTGGGTGGTTGACGCGACGACGGCGATGATGGGCCCGTCCAGGGTGTCGCGCGCGAGCGGCGTGTCGTGGGCGACGGTTGGGGTGATGGCCCAGTCGCGGGTGACGCCAGCTAGGTGGTTGTCGGTGTTGAGGATGTCTTGGAACGATCCGAAGTAGTCGGCGTCGCCGAAGGTGAACACGGCGCCGTCGGCGGCGACGAGCCAGTACCCGTTCGCGCTGGCGGCGAGCGTGACGACGGGCGCGGTCAAGTGAGCCGCGGCGAGCTGGCCCGCGCCGAGGGTGTCGTCGACGACGCCTTGCACGGAGCCGTAGAAGATGGCGTCGCCGAACGTGAACACGCCGCCGTCGGCGCCCAGCAGCACGTAGCCGCCGCCCGACGCGGTCGCGGCCGCATCCACGACGGGTTCGTTCAGCGCGACGCCCGCCATGTCGCCGTGATGCGCAGCGCCGCCCGCCGCGACCACGCGACCCGCCGAGGTCACCACCCACCAGCCGACCGGCGCCACCAACAGCTCAACCGCCCGCTCGCCCCCAACCAGCGCCGCAGCCGGCACCACCACCACCGACGCAGCCGCCCCCCAGCCAGCCCGCTCGTCACCAGCAACAGCCACGAACTCCACCCGACCATCCGCAAACAACAACCACAACCCCCCCGGCGCCAAATCAACATCCACCGCGCCCGGTCCACCGGTCCCCAACGACACCACCGGCTCCTCGCCAGCAGGGCCGCCGGTCGGCTCGGCGACCTCTTCGCTGTTGGCCGCGACTGGAACCAACAGCGACGACACCAGCACCGCCGCGAGCGCAGCTAGCCAACGTCGCCGCCCGAGCTGCATCACTACTGCACCACCTCAGAGACGCAACCGCTGGCGTCGAGATCGACCACGGGCGTGCGGGCAACAGCTAGCTCAAACTCATTCGCGCCAGTCGTGGCGTCTCGGTAGTCGATGTTCACTCCGAAGGTCGTGCCGTCGTCGCTCGTCACCGTCACCTCCAACGTCAGCTGAGCATCGGGCATGTCGGCGTTGCCTGCACGCAGCGTGGCGGTTTCATTCAGCCGCAAGATTGGCGAGCGCGGCGCGCACTCCCGACCAGTGTGACCGAGCACGGTGATGGGCGCGTTGCCATTGCCGATGGTGGGGTTCACCAGGTAGGCGAACACTCCCTCATACGGCAGCTCACGGTTGTAGCCCGCTCGTCCGTCGGAAAACACCCTCGGCGTGTCCGAGTCGTAGCCGATGTGCCGCCGAGCCTCTAGCACCAGCAGCTGCTTGCCGCCGAGCGGGACGATGGCGAGCCGCGTGCCGGCGTCGCCAGCCTGTCTCTCGCCTCCGGCGATGGCGTCGAGTTCGACCGTCGACGTGCCAGCGAAGACGCAGGCGACGTCCGCGTCGTCGAGCCAGCCCAACCGCCAGCGCGACCAGCCCAACATCTCCTCCATCACGGCTGCTTCGTTCGTATACACGAGCGCATTGGCTATCGGCGCGCCGGTGGCCACATACGCGGTGCGAGTGCGAAAGCCACCGTGCTCGCTCTGGGGCACAGGCCAGAAGCCGTGCACCGCCATCTGTCCGAACACTCCGTGCAGAAAGTCTTCGCGGGGCGACGGGTCGGGCACCTGACGCAGCGCGCTGCGGTACGAGTAGAGGTCGTTCAGCCCGAGATTGTGCAGCAGCTCGTGGCGCAACGACGACTCGTAGTAGTCGGCATCGGGCACGACGTCGGCTCGTGCCCGCGTGCCGAGCCGCGCGGCGCTTCTGATGGTCGGGTTGCCCGCAGACGTCAGGCGTACCAGGCCGTTCGCCAGCGGCGTGCGTGTCGGCTCGTCGTCGGTCGGCACTTCGGTGTTGAACGCCGACGCGCCGCGAAAGTGCGACGGCGGCAACAGCACGGCGATCGAGTCGAACTGGCTGGCGCGACCCGCGAAGTCGACGCCTTCGGCTTTGGCAGCGAGCGCGGCGTTCCACGTGAGCTTCACGATGTCGATGGAGGTCTCGCTCCAGGGCAACGTCACTTCGGCGTAGGCGTCAGCGAGGGTGATCCAACCGTCGGGTTTTGCGAGCACGAAGTTGACATCTAGGCGGCCGTAGCTCTGAGCTTCGAGGAAGCTTTCAGTGTCTTCTAGGTAGCCGAGCGCTTCGCTCCACGGCAGGTGCGCTTCGTCGTGTCGAGCGTCGCCGAACTCGGCGAACACGACCAGCACGTCGAACGTGCCGTCGGTGAGGTCGGCAGGCTGATCGATGGGAAAGCCCTCCGGCCCGTCCGGACGGCACGACCGAGGCAGCAGCGCCTCGGGCGCCGGCGCCACACGACGCGCGACGTCGAACGCGTAGCTGCGCGCCGCGGCGGTCGCCTCGGTGCGGCGGACGTCAACCAAGAAGGCAGTGCCGTCGTCGCGCGTCACGGCGACCGTGACGACCGGCCCGCCGTTCGCGCCGGTCAGCGTGAAGCCATCGCCGACGCCGACGAACGGCGAGTGCGCGAGCAAGCCGCTGGCATCGCTGCCCAGCAGCGCGTACGCGGCGCGACCGTCGCCCGCGCCAGCGAGGGTGGGGTCGACGAGATACGCGAGCACGCCCTCGCGCTCGAACTGTCGCTCCCAGCTCCACGAGAACGGGCCGTCGGTGCCGCTGCGCGCGACGTCCGCGTCGTTGCCGAGCCAGCGACGCGCTTCCAGCACGAGCAGCTGTCGTTCGCTGAGCGGCACGACCGCGAGCGTGGCGCGACCGGTCGGGTCGTCGCCCTCGAGCGGCGCGAGGTCGAACGCACCAGAGGCGCCCTCTATGCATGCAACCTCGCCGCGCGCAATCCAGCCCAACCGCCAGCGTGACCAGCCGAGGAACGTGTCGGTCAGGTCGGTCGTGTGGTCGACTCGAATGCTCACGTCTTCGATGGCGTCGCCGCTGCCCGGATGCGCGACCCCGGTAAAGGGCACGCTGGCGGTGGCAGAGGTTGGCCACCAACCCTCTAGCGCGACGAATCCGAACTGGCCGAGCTGATGCACGGCAGCAGAGCCCCCCGGGTCGAAGCTGCTGGGTGGCGCTTGGTGCAAGCCGAGGGCGTCCGCCAGCAAGTCGCGCAGCAAGTCGTCGAGGTCGATTGGCTCTCGGGGAGCGCGAGCTTCGCCGTTGGCAACCAGCGCTAAACCGATCGGCGTCGGGCTGGCTGCGACCTCGGTGTCGCTCAAACGCGCAGCTCGATCGAAGGGCGGCCGGTAGCGAGACGGCGGCAGCACCACCAGCACCGCGTCGAAGCGGTCGCCGTCGACCGGAGCGTCTAGCTCGGCGCTCGCGACGCTCACCGCTCGCGCCGCGACTTGGTCAACGTCGAGCTGTGAGCTGCTGCCGACTTGGTAGGTCGCGCTGGTTGCTCCCAGGCTCACCCAGTCTTCGACGACAGTGAAGCTCGCGTCGAGGCGCGCGTAGCTCTGCGTTTCGAGGAACGTCTCGAGGCCGCTAACCGCGCGGTTCATGGTTGCCCATGACCACAGCGCGTCGTCGTGCGGTGCGTCGTCGAACTCGGCGAACACCACGAGCACGTCGAGCGTGCCGTCGGAGACGTCCGCGTGACCGACCACCGGAAAGCCGTTCGGACCGTCTGGTCGACACGCGTCTGCAGGCGGCGGCATCAGAGGTGTTGGCCCGAGCGTGCTGGTCGTCGTGCTCGTCGTTGTCGTCGTGCTCGATGCCGCGGCCGAGCGCACAGTGCGGCGCGCCATGCCGCCAGCGCTGGCACGTCGATCGGTGCTTGCGCTTCGCGTGGCGCCAGTTTGACTGGACGTTTCGGTGAGCTGCCGAGCGTCGGGCTCAGCGACAGCCATCGCGAGGTCGCCGACCACGTGCGTGCTGCCGTCAGCGGTGAGCGTGACGTAGCCGACGCCGCGCGGCGCGACGTCTATCGCGACCGCGGGTGGCAACTCTCGATGCGCGAACGAACCCACAAAACGCGTGTTGCCGTAGCTGAAGATGCCCCCGTCGGATGCCAGCATGATGTAGCCGTCGTAGTCGGCTGACGGCACGAGTGAGATGATCGGCGCGTCGAGCGTGTCGCGCGCTAGAGGTTTGCCTGCAGCGACGGGCGGAGTGATCGTCCAGGCGCGCGCGATGCCAGTCAGCTGGTTGTCGGTGTTGACGATGTCTTGATGCGACCCGTAGTAGCTGGCGTCGCCGAACGGAAACACCGCGCCGTCTGCGGCGACCAGCCAGTAGCCCGCATCGGTGGTGCCCAGCGTGACGACCGGAGCGCTCAGGTAGTCGGCGGCGAGATGGCCCGCGCCCAGAGTGTCGTCGACGATGCCCTGCACCGACCCGTAGAAGATTGCGTCGCCGAACGCGAACACGCCGCCGTCGGCTGCGAGCATCAAGTAGCCAGCTCCCGATGAAGTAGATGCCGCGTCGACCACGGGCTCGTTCAACTCGACGCCGATCATGTCGCCGTGGTGCTGCGCGCCGTTAGCTGCGATCACCCGGCCGAGCGACGTCACAATCCACCAGCCTTGTTTCGCCACGAGCAGTTCAACCGCCGCTTCGCCGTCGGCTAGCGAGACCGCCGGCGGCACTACGTCTCGCCGGGCCATCGCGGGCGGGCTGTCGTCGCCATGAGAGAGGGCCACGAAATCAACCCGCGCGTCGGCATACGTCAGCCACAGCCCGCCCGGTGCCAGGTCGACGTCCACCGCGGCCGGGCCGCCGTCGGGCACCTGAGCAGCGGACGGTGAAGGCATCGCCACCAGCGCGCCGAGCACGACCGCGAGTGCGGCCACAACGCGCCGTCGCATCACGTAAAGGCTACGCAGCACCACGCAGCGAGCTTCGAGCGCGAACCGCTAGCTGGCTCTCGTCAGGTGGTTGGCGTCTCTGTGCGAGCCGGCATCGCTTCGACACTCGACGCCGCCGAACGCACCCAGATGATGCGCATCAGCGCGACCGCTACCACCATGCTCATCAGCAGCCCCAGCCGAAACCCGCCGACCGACGCGACCGCGTTGGTCAGCGTGCTGCTGAGGCTCTCGACGTTGGTGACCAGCCCGATGGCTGCCAGGTCAAACTGCTCGGCCGCCCAGTAGGCGATCAGGTAGGCCCCCGCTAGCACCATCAGCACGCCAGCGATGCGGTCGGCGTGACGCATCGCACTTCGCAGCTTCGCTAACAGCGTCGTGCGCGCGAACGCCAAGCTGACCGCCAGCGACGTGAGCACCGTGCCCATCGCAACCGAGTACACGACGAACGCGACGACGCCTTCGCTGATGCCGCTCGCCGAGGTCGACACGACCACGAAGAAGGTCGGCAGCGCGCAGCTCAGCGACGCCACGGCGTAGCTGATGCCGAAGAGAAACAACGACCGCGCGTCGGTGCCGCCGGTGCCTCGCTCGAACTTCGGCAACAGCACGGTCACGCGAAAGCCTGCGATGAACGCGACGCCGAGCGCTATCAGCGCCGCGCCGATCACCATCGTCAGCCACGGCACCGCGTCGCGCACGACCGACAGCCCAGCCGACACGCTGATGCCGACGATGCCAAACACCACCATGAACCCGGAGGTCACGATCAGCCCGGTGAGCAGCGCCCGCGCCAAGCTCGCCGAGTCGTTCGACTCTGCTGCGCGAGTGTCTGCGCCGACGAAATACGAGAGGTAGGCGGGCAGCATCGCGAAGCCGCACGGGTTGATCACCGCGACCAAGCCTGCGGCATACGCGAAGCTGAGCTGCTGCCAGGTCACGAAACGTCGGCCTCGCTGAAGTCGGTTCCGAAGTTGTCGTTGACCTTGTCGATGAGCCCGGCCAAATCGAGCACGCCGCTGTGGGTCTCGACGATGTTGCCCATCGAGTCGATGAAGCTCGTGGTCGGCATTGCCAGCCCGCCGAACGCCTCCAGCGCGCCGGGCTCGGCTACCCCAGCGGGGTAGGTCACGCCGGTTTGGTCGATGATGTCGCGAGCCGGATCGGCACCGTCGATCGCCCAGCCCACCAGCGCGACGTGGTCGCCGAAGGCGCGCCAAAACTCATCGAACTCGGGCATCTCTCGCACGCACGGCGCGCACCACTTCGCGAAGAAGTTGACGACCAGCGGGCAGCCCGCATACGCGCCTAGCGAAGCCTTTTCGCCCTCGAGGGTGGTGAACGTGTGCTGGTACGCCTCGCCCAGCATCGCGGCTTGCTCGGGCACGACCGTGTGGTCGACCTCGGCGCAGGTGGGCGCCGGGTCTGCAACCGGCGCGTCGGCTTCGAGCGCGTCGACGGGCGCGCCATCATCGAGCGCGTCGGAGGGCGCGCCATCATCGAGCGCGTCGGAGGGCGCGTCGACGGACGCGTCGACGGACGCGCCATCGTCGAGCGCGTCGTCGGGGGCGCTAGCAGAAGCCACCGTCGTCGGCGGTCTGGGCCCGTCCAGGCTGTCGAGCAGCACCTCGTCTTCCATCACCTCCATCGAGGTCTCAACTGGCGCCGCGCCGCCGACCAGCAGCCACCCACCCACGACGATCACGTAGAGGCCGAGCAGGCTGAAACTCGTCAGCCGCCAGCCGCTCAAGCGCTCGGTGATGCGCTCAAACACGCCCATTGCGCGAACAGGCTAACCGTCGAGTGCGAAGCGAACCGGCGAGGTCGCTCACGAGTCGTCGCGCCCGAGATCGGGCGGGAACGGCACCTCATCCGCGAAGATCGGCAGACGCTGAATCTTCGGCGGGCGACCGACGCGCTTGGGTTCACGCGGTTGGCCGTTGCGCATCAGCTGGCCACCCCAGACGCCGTGATGCTCCTTGCGGGCGATGGCGGCGGCCAGACACTCGCTTTGCACGTTGCACGTCTCGCAAATGCGACGAGCGCGGAAGATCTCGTTGTAGTCCTCCGAGAAGAACAACCGAGTGACCGAGCCAGTCGTCTCTTTGCACCTGGCGTAGGCGTGCCACTCCGCCGGGTAGTCGACGATGCCGCGGATCTGCATGACGGTCGGCGCGCCGACTTTCGCGCGCCGCTGACGCTGGTGTCGTAGGCGCGGGTCCGCGCCGATCAGTGGTTCTGCTGAGGACAAGTTGAGCTCCCTTCGGTTGTCGTGACCAGGGCCTGTCCCTGGACACGGGGAACTCAAAAGCGCAGCACCTCGAGCGCACAATTATTTTGGAGTTTTTGACTTGGGCGCCTACTCCAGGTTGTCGACCGCTCGGCTGAGCTGTTCGGTGGTTCCGAGCAGCGCCAGCGCGTCGCCCGGGCTCAGCTTGAAATCAGCCGACGGGTCGTTGACCCACTCGCCGTCGCGTCGCACCGCCAGCACCGCGACGCCGGTGCGGCCGCGAATGTTGAGCGACGCCAGCTGGGCCCCGGGCAGCGGTCCGTCGGGCGGCACGACGTAGGTGTGAAGGCTCGCGCCAGCGACGTGTCCGGCCGCGGTTTCCATGTAGTCGGCGACGCCCGGGTGCGTCGCCATCACCGCCATCCGAGCGCCGCCGATCTCGTGCGGGTTGACGACTCGGTCGGCGCCGGCGCGCTCGAGCTTGGGAACCGACGACGGCGTGTTGGCGCGCGCGATGATCCACAGGTCGGGCCGACGCGAGCGAGCGCTGAGCGTGACGTAGAGATTGTCGACGTCAGAGTCGAGCGCGAGCACCAGCGCGGCCGCGTGGTCGAGGTTGACGTCCGCGAGCGCTTGGTCGTCGGTCGCCTCGGCTTCCCAGAACAGCACCGGCAGCTCATCTGCGATCGGCCGTCGGTCGATGACCACGACCTGATGCTCTTGGTCAATCAGCCCCTGGGTGATGGCCTTGCCGACCTGTCCGTAGCCGCACACGATCGTGTGGCCCTCGAGCCCAGACATTGCGGTTCGCATTCGTCGCCTCCTGAAGCGGTCGTTGAGCCGTCTGTCGAGAACGCCTTCGACCAGCATGCCCAGCGTGTAGAGCAGCGTGCCGGTGCCGATGAGGATCAACCCCATCGTGAAGATTTCGTAGACGGCCTCGTGTAGGTGCTCGCGCGCAGGCTCGCCGTAGCCGACCGTCGAGATCGTCACCACGGTGTGGTAGAGGGCGTCGAGAAAGCTGAGGCCGATCGCGGTGTAGGCGATGGTGCCGCTCACGATGATCAGGCCCGTCATCGCCAAACCGAGCCGCATTCGCACGAGCGGGTCTGCCAAGTTGAGCCGATGGCTGAGTCGTCTGTGTCGCGGCAACAATCGACGGGCGTAGCGGACGTTGCGGTAGACGTCGAGGTAGCGACGGTTCGCGGCGCGCGTCTCGCGGCGTCCGGTGCGCTTGTCGCGGCGCGCGTCTAGGCGGTCGAAGCGCGCGAGGCGACGGTTTCTTCGCCTCACGAAACGCGTCGACAAGCTCGTAGGCATCACGTCAAAGGTAGGGCCCAATAGCAGAAACCAGCCCACCCCGCTCTTACGATGCCGCCGTGCTCGTTTGGATAGACCTAGAGATGACCGGCCTCGACCCGAGGCGCGACGTGATCGTCGAGATCGCATCGGTCGTCACCGACGACGACCTGACCGAGGTCGCCGAGGGGCCGTGCTTCGCCATCGCCACGTCGACGACGCTGCTCGCGCAGATGACGCCAGTGGTGCACAAGATGCACGTCGACACCGGCTTGATCGATCGCATTCGCCAATCGACGGTGACCGTGCGCGAGGCCGAGGCGGCCACGGTCGAGTTCATCAAAGCGCACGTGCCCAAGCCGCACAAGACGCCGCTGTGCGGCAACAGCATCGGCACCGACCGCCGGTTTCTCGATGCCTACATGCCAAGAGTCGAGCAGTGCCTCAGCTATCGCGTCGTCGACGTGTCGTCGTTTCGAGAGATGGCGAAGCGGCTGCGGCCAGAGCTGGTCGTCGAGTGGAAGAAGCTGCGAGAGGCGCGCGAAGGCGTCACCAAGCATCGAGCGCTCGACGACGTTCGCACGTCCATCGAAGAGCTGCGGCTGTATCGCGACCGCTGGCTGAAGCGGCAGGCGTGAGCGTCGCAAACTCCGCTTCACGAGATGTGGCCGCTGGTTAGTCTGCGCTGCGATGTCCCGACCAATGCGTGAAGAGCAGATGCCGCCCGACGGCAAAGTCGTCGAGCTGGCGCCCAACATCAGACGGCTGCAGCTGCCGATGAACATGCCTGGCTTGGGGCACGTCAACTGCTACATCCTCGACGACGAGCGCGGCGCGGCGCTGGTCGACCCAGGGCTGCCCGGCCCCGGCCCGTGGAAAGCGCTGATGGCTGGCTTGCGTGCAGCCGAGGTGCCACCCGAGCGCGTGCACACCCTCGTCGTCACGCACAGCCATCCAGACCACTTCGGATCGACGGGCCGGTTCGCGCACGAGTTCGGTTCCGAGCTAGTCACGCATCGCAGCTTTCGGTTGTGGTGGGACACCAACGAAGCCGACGACGACCCGCTCGAAGAGGTCGGCGCCATCGGCGAGAACGACGAGGCGCTCGATGGGTTGGCCGCCGCGAACGGCGACGGGGTGGGGCGTCAGACGGCCGAGCACGGTGATGAGATCGTGGGGCGCTTTGATCGCGGCCCGCTCGGTCCGACGCCGTGGGGTGGCAAGGGCTACAACATTCCGTGGCATCGGCGGCTGGCGATGACGATGATGCGCAAGGGTTGGGGTGGCCGACGGTTCCTCACGCCCGAGCCGACGTCACGGCTCGACGACGCCGATCGCATTGCGCTGGCTGGGCGCGAGTTCGTCGCGGTGCACACGCCCGGTCACACGATTGACCATCTCTGTCTGTTCGACCCTGAGGGGGGCGTGATGATTTGCGGCGACCACGTGCTGCCGACGATCACGCCTCACATCTCGGGCATGACGACCGCTCGTGACCCGCTAGACGACTTCTTCACCAGCCTCGACCGGGTCGCCGATTTCGACGGCGTGCAGCTGGGTCTGCCCGCGCACGGCCAGCCGTTTTCCGACCTCGCGGGCCGGGTAGACGACATCAAGCGTCACCACAACGAACGGCTCGATCTGTTGCGGGCGTCGTCTGATCGGCTGGGATCTGCCGAGGTCGCCAGCTACATGCGTGAGCTGTTCAAAGAGCGCGCGTGGGGGCCGATGGCTGAGTCGGAAACGTTCGCGCACCTCGAGCACTTGCGCATCTGCGGTGAAGCGGAGGTCGTGCGGCGCGCAGACGGCAAGCTCGCGTACGAGTTCGTCTAGCTAGCCGCGTGCGGTTCGCGCAGCGGCTGCGTCGACACGCCGCTGTGACCGAACCCGCCAGCGCCGCGCTCGGTTTCGTCTAGCTGCGCGACGGTGCGCCATCTGACTTGCTCGACGCGCTGAACGACCAGCTGCGCGATGCGGTCGCCTCGCTTGATCTCGTACGGCTCGGTTGGGTCGGTGTTGATCAGCAGCACTCGCAGCTCGCCCCGAAAGCCGCTGTCGATCAGGCCGGGTGAGTTGGTGCAGGTGACGCCGTGCTTGCTGGCGAGCCCGCTGCGGGGCAACACGAAACCGGCGTGGCCGGCCGGCAGCGCGATGGCGATGCCGGTGCGCACCGCTGCGCGTCCGCCGCTGGGCGCGAGGGTCACGTCTTCGGCGGCGCGCAGGTCTGCGCCTGCGTCGCCGGGCCGTGCGTAGGTCGGCAGCGGCAGATCTTCGTCTAGCGCCACGACGTCAACGTCCACCATCGGCGCGCAGATTAGGACACCGCGCGCGACTATCAGCAAACGCCGCGTAGGCCGCCCGGGGCTCGAACCCGGCACCTTGGGATTAAAAGTCCCCTGCTCTACCCGATGAGCTAGCGGCCCGCCGTTGAACCTACCCAGCTTTGGGTGCTGACGGCTTTACGCTGCGGCAGGTGACCGACGCGGCAGACACAGACTCGCAAACAGACGATGCTGGGTCGCTCGATTTTGGGTCGCCCGATGCCAGCTTGCCCGATGCTGGCCCGCCCGTCGCGCTTGAGCCTGATGAACTCGATGCGCTTGAGGCGGGGCTCGCGACGGCCGCCGCGACGTTGGATGCCCTCGCGGACGATCCAGATGCCGACGCGGTTGCCGTTGCGACGGCCTGGCTCGACTAGTTCGGGTCGTTCATTCGACGACGTTGGCGTGGGGGTGGGCTGGTTTGTCGCAGGGCGCGAACTCGATTTTGTCGCCGGCGACGAGGTCGGGCGTGTTGCGCTGGTTGTCGTCGGCTGACACGGTGAACCACCGGCCGGCGAGGTTGGGTATGCGTTCGTCGCTTAGACCGGCGAGCGCTTCGAGGGTCTTGAGCACGCCGGCGTGCGCGACGAGCAGCGCTCGCGGGTGGTTGGTGAGGTGCCGGCTGAGCGCGGGCAACAAGCGTGCGGCGACGCTGCGTTCGCTCTCGAAACCTTCGGGCCACTGCCTGGCTTCGATCTGGCCGGGCCAACGTTCGTTGATCTGCGCGCGGGTCAGTCCTTCCCACACGCCGGCGTTGCGCTCGCGCAGGTCGCGGTCGACCAGCACGTCGCCTGCGTCGAGCCGTGTCGCGATGATCTGCGCGGTTCGTCGCGCGCGCTCAAGGTCGCTCGCGAGCACCCGATCGAACGTCAGCCCGGCGTCGACCATCGCCTCGGCTGCCCGAGCGGCTTGCCGGGTGCCGAGCGCGGTGAGCGGCGGATCGGCTTGCCCTTGCCACTTGCCTTGTTCGTTCCACTCCGACTGTCCGTGACGCAAGATGAGCAGACGACAGCGCACCAGCGAAAGCTACCCTCGCGGGCGATGGCGGAGGTGACCTTGCGGCTCTTCGCATCTGCTCGCGAAGCGGCCGGCACCACCAGCGCGGCCATCACCGCCAGCACCGTCGGCGACGCCCTCGACGTCGCCGCGTCGCAGCTCGGCAACGACTTCGCGCACGTGCTGTCCACCAGCCGGTGCTGGCTCAACGGCCAACCCACCCACCCAGACGCAGCCCTGAACGACGGCGACGAACTCGCCGTGCTTCCGCCCGTCTCGGGTGGCTGACCCAGCCCCATCGGTTCAGGTCGCCAGCACGTGGTCGCTGACGGCGCGCGACCTCCTCTCAAACGGTCATCCGTGGAGCTGGCACGCCCTCGCGGTCGCGCTCGGATGGCTGTGCCTGTGGCTCGCGGTCGAGGTGTTCGTCGTCGTGCTCGCAGCAGCCGCGGCGCTCGCGACAGGCCAGGCCAGCGCGCTCGCGCGCCGCACCGACAGCCACGCGCTCTACTCGCAGCGAGCGGCCCTGGCCCAAGCCGCGGTGGTCGGGCTGGTCACGGTGAGTGCTCTGGTAGCGACTCAAGTCACCGGCGGGCTGCTGGCGTTGGCGGCACTGGGAGGTGCGCTCGCAGCGACGGCGACGGTCGCGTGGCGTGCCCGACAGCACGGCGTGTTTCCGACGGGCGCGTCGCTCATCGCGCTCGCCACCATTGGCGGGCCGCTCACCTATCTGTTGGGAGCAGCGTCGCTCGCCGCGCTCGCCACCACCTCGGTCTCCGCGACCGTCGTGTGGCTGACCGCGGCGCTGATGTTCGTCGCGGGAGTCGCAGTGGCCGGCGACGGCGCGAGCGCTGGCGTGCTGCGAGGGGTGCTGGGCGGCATCGGCGCTGGCTCGGTGGCGTTCTGCGTGTGCGCGCTGGCCATTCCCCCGTTCACTCCTAGCCAAGTGCTGCCCGCCACCATCGTCGCAACGCTCACGCCGTCGGCTGGTCGACTGCTGCTGCGATCTCCGACCGACGCCGCCACGCCACCGGTTTCAGGAGCGCAGCTGACGCCGCTGTTCAGCGCCGCTGTGCTGTTCGCACCTGCGTGGCTGCTGTTGCTGCTCTAGCTTTGAGCCCCGTTGTCTGAGACGCCCCCCGCAACTCTCGCCGTGCTCTGCATGCACACCTCGCCGTTGGCGACCGCCGGCACCGGCGACGGCGGCGGTCTAAACGTCTACGTGCGAGGGCTGACTGCGTCGCTGGCGACCGCCGGCACCGAGGTCACGATCTTCACCAGACGCAACGCCCGCGACGATCCGGAGATGGTCGAAATCGAACCTGGCGTGACGCTCATTCACGTCGACGCCGGGCCTCACGGGCTCACCAAGGCCGACCTGGGCGCGCACATCGACGCGTTCGCCGCTGGCGTCGGCAGCTACCTCGAGGTTTCTCAGCCCGAAGCGCTGCACGCGCACTACTGGCTGTCGGCAGCCGCCGCGCATCAGCTCAAGCACACCTTTGACGTGCCGCTGGGCATCACCTTCCACACGCTCGGGCGCGTCAAGGCGGCGTCTGGACACCCCGAGTCGGACGAGCGAACGCGAAGCGAGCAAGAGACGATGAACTGCGCGGACGTGGTGTTTACCTCCGGCCCGGCTGAGGCCGCCCAGCTGGTGCGGCACTACGACGTCGACGAAGAGCGCATCCACCATCTCACGCCCGGGGTCGATCTCACGTTGTTCTCGCCCGGCCAGCGCAGCGCCGCCCGCGAGGCGATCGGGCTCGACCCCAATCAGGCCGCCGACCCGCTGCTGCTGTTCGTCGGAAGGCTGCAGCCGCTCAAGGGCGCAGAGATCGCGATCGGCGCGCTGGCGCAGCTGTCGGCGCCGGATGCCCGCCGTGCTCGCCTCGTCATCGTCGGCGGGCCCAGCGGCCCCGACGGCGAAGCGACCCTGCGGCGGCTGCGTCAGCAAGCCCGCGAGTTGGGAGTCGCCGAGCGAGTGCAGTTCACCAATCCACGTCCGCACCAGCAGCTCGCCAGCTACTACCGCGCGGCCGACGTGTGCGTTGTGCCGAGCCGGTCGGAGTCGTTCGGACTGGTCGCGCTCGAAGCGGCCGCGTGCGCCACGCCGGTCGTCACAGCAGACGTCGGCGGACTGCGCGACAACGTCGTGCACAAAAAGACAGGCCTGCTGGTAGACGGCCACGACCCGGCGTGCTTCGCGGCGTGCATCGACGAGCTGCTCACCAACCCGCTGTGGGCGCTCGAACTAGGCGAGGCCGCGCGCAGCCGCGCTGCGTCGTTCACGTGGACGCAGAGCGCCCGCGCCGCGAGCGGAGCATTCGAGCGAGCGAAGAACGCCGAGCTGCTGGTCTGCGTGTAGCGCGGCGGCTGTGACCAAAGCCCCCGCGACCGACGACGAACTCGATGCGCTCGAAGCTCGCATCGACGCGTGGCTGGCCCACTGGCACGCGTCGCAAGCGACCGCGTCGGGTCACGGCGAAGCGCACGACGACTCGGCCGACGACGACCGTCCCTTGCTGCTAGACGTTCAGCGCGACGAAGAGGTCGAGCGGCGTTGGTACGTGCGGCTAGCTGGTGAGACGCGCGACGTCATCGCCATCTGGCTGACGCTGCGCCAGCGCACGCTCGCGTATGAGACCTACGTGCTGCCGCTGCCGCCCGACGACCGCGCCGCCGCGGCGTACGACTTCGCCTTGCGCCGCAACTATCGCACCGTCGGCGCGCAGTACGCCATCGGGCCCGAGGAAGGGCTGTACTTGAAGGGCGAGCTTGCCACCGCGTCGGTAGACGAAGACGAGCTAGACCGCATCGTCGGTTCGCTGTGGATGTACGTGGAACGTGATTTCGCCACGCTGCTGCGTCTCTGCTTCGATGCCAAGCCGTCTCGTTAGCGTCGTGGCGTGAGCGCGTCTGGTGCACCCGCTGAGCTGTTGATCGTGGGCGGCGGCAACATGGGCGGCGCGCTCATAGAGGGCCTCATCGCGAGCGGCACGCCTGCCGACGACATCACCGTCGCCGAGCTGTTCGAGCAGCGACGAGCCGAGCTGTCCGAGCGCTACGGCGTGCAAGTGACTGCCGACGTCGTGCCCAGCGCTGGCGCGTTGTTGGCGACCAAGCCTGACGGCATCGCAACCGCAGCGAAAGCCGTCGCGCAAGCTGGCACCGAGCGGGTGCTGAGCGTGGCGGCGGGCGTTTCGATAGCCACGCTCGAAGCGCAGCTGCCGCCCGACACGCCGGTGGTGCGGGCGATGCCGAACACGCCCGCGCTGGTGCGTGAGGGGGCGGCCGCGTTTGCCGCGAACGCCGCCGCGAGTGACGCCGACGTCGCCTGGGCGCAGAGCATCTTGAGCGCGGTGGGCGTGGCGGTGCAGGTGCCCGAGAAGCTGCTCGACGCGGTGACCGGGCTGTCGGGCTCTGGGCCGGCGTACGTGTTCTTGGTGGCCGAGGCGCTCATCGAGGCCGGCGTCGCGCAGGGCGTTCCTCGCTCGGAAGCGACCACGCTGGTCGCGCAGACGCTGCTGGGTTCGGCGACGCTGCTGACGAACGCGCTCGCCGAAGGCACGCCGCCTGCGAAGCTGCGCGCGGACGTCACGTCGCCGGGCGGCACGACCGCAGCAGGGCTGTTCGAGCTAGAAGCGGCGGCGGTGCGGGCGGCGTTCGGCAAGGCCGTCGCGGCGGCTACGCGTCGGTCGGTCGAACTCGGCAAGCCAGCCTGACCGGCCAGTTCGGTGCTGCTCGTTTGCCCGCCGCCGCGTCGGTAGCGCCCGGTGTCAGTGCCTCGCTACGAGACCGCCACGCTGCTGACCGACCTGGGCCACGCCGATGAGATGGTCGGCATCGTGCACGCCATCTTCCGCGAGCACGCGCCGGCGACCGTGGTCATCGACTTGTGCCACACCGTTGCGCCCGGCGACGCACGCAGCGCTGCGATGATGCTGGCGCGCTCGGTCAACCACGTCAACCCTGGCTTGGTGATGGTGAGCGTCGGCAGACGGCTCGAACGCCCGGCGGTAGCGGTGAGCGTCGGACAGGGTGCTGCCGCGCTGGTCGGGCCCGACAACGGCTCGCTCGCCGCCGCAGTCGCCGCGGTTGGCGGAGCCGATGCGGCGGTGCAGCTCGTGGCCGCGCCAGCCGAGACGCTCGTGGCGGTGGCCAGTTCGGCTGCCAGTTCAGCTGGCGGTTCGGCTGGCGGTTCGCCCGGCGCACCGAGCACGGCCGTTCACCCAGCCCGTGACGTGCTGGCGCCGGCGGCCGCGGCATTGTGCGCGGGTGCGCCGCTGGCTTCGCTCGGCCGCGAGGTTGACGCAGCGCTGCTGATGCCCGCGCTCGTGCCGATCGTGCGCACCGAGCACGACGGCACGCTCACCGGTGAGGTGCTCAGCACCGACCTCTGCGGCGTCGCGCAGCTCAACGTCGACCGTGTCGCGCTCGCCCAAATGCTCGATGGTGACGAAAAGCTGATCGTCGAGTGGGCACAAGAGCGTCGAGTTGCTCAGCTCGCGCCGCCGGGCGCGCCGCCGGTTGTGGCGGGCAACGTGGCGTCGTTGTGCGACGACGTGCACGGGTTGCTGGAGGTGCACTTGCCGAACGAGCACAGCGCGGCTGACGCCGGGCTCGCCCGGGGTGTCGAAGTGCGGCTGAAGCCCGTTACGTGAGGCTGGCCGCATGAGAAGGGTGCCGTGAGAAGAGGACCCGCCATCACGCTGGTCGTGCTGCTGATGCTGATCGTGCTGACGGCGGTCATCCAACTGGTGTTCTTCATCTAACTGTTCATCTAACTGTCGAGCGACGACCCGTCTAGCCACGACGCGCACACCGAGCGGGCAGACTTACAACCCGCGCCGTCACCGCGTTTACGCCGTCACCGTCGAACACATCGAGAGCGAGACCAGCCGTTGCCAGTTGTGGTTATGGGAATGAACTTCCGCAGCGCTCCGCTCGAGCTGTTGGAGGCCGGCACGATTGCCGAGCTGCCCAAGGCGCTGGCGCACGTCGTGGCGCGCGACCACATCTCCGAGGCGGTGCTGGTGTCGACGTGCCATCGCACCGAGGCATACGTCGTAGCCGAGCGGTTCCACGCGGCGCAGGTTGAGCTAGGCGAGTTCTTCGAGACGCTCACCGACCGACCGTTCGACCAGATCGCCGACGCGCTCTACACCCGCTACGACGCAGAGGCCGCCGAGCACTTGTTTGCGGTCACGGCCGGACTCGACTCGGCGGTGATCGGCGAAACCGAGATCGCGGGGCAGATCAAGGCCGCGGCCGAGACGGCTCGCGTCGAGGGCAGCGCCGGGCCGGTGCTCAATCAGCTCTTCAGGCACGCGCTGGGCGCGTCGAAACGGGTTCGGACGAACACGGCAATCAGCCGTCACACGGCTTCGTTGTCGCATGCGGCGGTGCAGATGGCGACGCAGCACTTGGGCACGCTGACGGAACGAAGCGTGCTGGTGGTGGGCGCCGGCGACATGGCGCAGTCGGCTGTGGTGGCGTTGGCTGCGGCAGGCCCCGCGCAGGTGCTGATCGCCAATCGGTCTCGTGAGCGCGCGGTCGAGCTAGCTGGGCGCGTCGATGGGCGAGTGCTGAGCCTCGACGATCTCGAGACCGCCTTGGCGGAAGTCGACGTGCTGCTGACGACGACCGGCGCGACGTCGGTGATCGTCGAGCGCGCACACGTGGGCGAGGTGGTGCGACAGCGTGCGGGCAAGCCCCTGCTGATCGTCGACTTGGCGGTGCCGCGAGACGTCGAGCCCACCGTGGCCGACATCGAGGGGGTCACGCTGTTCAACATCGACGATCTCGCTCGCTTCGCTGAGGCGGGACGCGCCGAACGTCGAGCTGAAGTCGCGGCTGCGCGGGCCTTGATCGCGGACGAGCTAGAGCGATACGAGATAGAGAGTTCGGCCCGCGAGATGGGGCCGCTCATCACGCAGCTGCGCGCGGCCGGTGAGGCGAGCCGAGCGACAGCCGTTGAGCAGCTGCTCGCGTCTCATCGGTTCAACGAAGCCGAGCGAGAGGCGATCGTGCGAGCCAGTCAGGCCATCGTCGCCAAGTTTCTTCACACCCCGACCGTCACGCTGAAACGTCAGGCTGGCACTGCTACGGGTGACCGGTTGGCGCAATCGCTGCGCGAGCTCTTTGACCTCTAGCGACGTTCGACGCTTTGGCGTCGGCGCGAGATCGCACTTGCGCCTCGCCTCGCGCACGTCGCCGCTGGCGATGGCTCAGGCGCAGTTGGTGGTTGAAGCTTTGGCGGCACTCGAGTGCGAAGCCGAGGTGGTGGGCGTGCGCACCCAGGGCGACCTCGAACGGTCGACGCCCATTTCGCAGCTGGCTGGTCGCGGCGTGTTCGTGGCGGGCGTGCAACAAGCGGTGTTGGACGGTCGAGCCGACGTGGCGGTGCACGCGGCCAAAGACATGCGGTCGCTGCCGACGCCGGGATTGGAGCTGGTGGGGTGCTTGCCGCGCGGTGACGCGCGTGACGCGCTGGTGGTCGCGGCGGGCGGGGCGTCGGCCGATACGTCGGCCAGCCAGCGAGACGCGACGACGGCACGCACCAGCGAGGCCGCGTTAGGCGTGTTGAGACGGGGCGCCACCGTCGCGACCGGCTCGGTGCGACGGCAGGTGCAGCTGGCCGCGCTGCGCCCGGATCTGTCTTTCGTCGGCCTGCGCGGCAACATCGCTACTCGCTTGGCCGTCGTCGACGAGCCCGACGTCGACGCAGTCGTGGTGGCGTGCGCGGCGCTGGAGCGTTTGGGCCTCACCGAGCGAGCGGACGTGGTGTTTGACGCTGCGGCTGTCGTGCCCCAAGCCGGACAAGGAGCGATCGCGCTGGAGGTGCGAGCCGACGACGAGCCTGCGGTCAACATGCTGTCGCAAGTCGTCGACCCCGTCACGACCCGCTGCGTCACCGCCGAGCGAGCTGTGCTCGCCGCGTTTGGCGGCGGCTGCGACCTGCCCATCGGCGCGCATGCGACCCAGCTCGCGACAGGCGAACTGTCGCTGGTAGCGATGGTTGCAAAGCAGCGACCCGCCGGCGAAGGGGCACCCAGTTCGGCTGGGCCGCTGTCGCTGCATCGTGCGCAATCCTCCGGCAGCGACGCTGCGCATCTGGGCACCGAACTCGCTGGCGAGCTGATGGCTGCAGCGGGCTACTCGCCCGAACCGGTCTCGGCCAGCAACGCACCTTCGCCGGGCTGACCCGCCGCGCGCATGGCATCATCCGAGCAGCTCGCTGACAAGCGCATCGTCGTCACTCGTGCGTCGCATCAGGCGGCACCGCTGGTCGAAGCGCTGCGCGCTGCTGGTGCCTCGGTCGTCGTCGCGCCGGCGATCGCCATCGTGCCGCCGCTCGACGGCGGACAGAGCCTCGACGATGCGTTGTTGCGGTTGCGGTCGTTCTCTTGGGTGGCGTTTACGTCGACCAACTCGGTTGCCGCGACGTTCGCTCGCGCGGATCGCCGCGGGGTGCGTAAGCACTTCGGCGCGGTTCGTACCGCAGCGGTCGGCCCGCAGACCGCTGCTCGCCTTGAGCGCGAGCTAGGTCGACCGACCGACGCAGTGCCGCCCCTTCACACCGCCGCCGCACTGGCGACAGAGCTGGGCGAGCCCGCAGACGGCGACCACTGCTTCGTGCCGCTGGCGCACGAAGGGCGGCCTGACCTGCCAGAAGGCCTGAAAGGCCAAGGATGGCGAGTGACGACTGCTGCTGCCTACCGCACCGTTCACCCGTCGTTGCCGGCGCACCTGCTGCGCGACGTGCTGAGCGCCGATCTGGTGGTGTTTGCCTCACCTTCGGCGGCGCGAGGCCACCTCGATCAGCTCGCAGAGCACGGCGAAACCCTGCGCGCCAGCGTCGTGTGCATCGGCCCGACCACCGCAGCCGCGTGCGAACGCCTCGGCATCACTCCCGCCGCCGTCGCCGCCTCACCCACCACCACCGAGGTGATCGCCGCGCTCGGTCAGTCGTGACGCGGGCTGACCGCCTAGCGCAGTGCGCCTCGCTTGGAGAGTTCTTCGGCGATCTGGATGGCGTTGAGGGCTGCGCCCTTGCGCAGGTTGTCGCCGACTAGGAACAGCGCTAGGCCGTTCGGCGCGGTGTCGTCTGCGCGCAGCCGGCCGACGTAGGTGTCGTCTTCTCCGGCGGCGTCGAGCGGGGTCGGCGCGTCGGCCAGCATGACGCCGGGAGCGGTCGCCAGCAGTTCGTGGGCTCGTTGCGGGCTGATCGGCGCCGCAAAGCGCAGGTTGAGCGACAGCGAGTGGCCGGTGAACACCGGCACCCGCACGCACGTTGCCGACACGTCGAGGTCGGCGATGCCCAAGATCTTTCGGCTCTCGTTGCGCAGCTTTTGCTCTTCGTCGGTCTCTAGCCCGACGCTTCCCATCGGCGCGCCATCTGGCCCGACGCGGTCAGCTTCGCCGACGAACGACCCCGCGAGCGGCAGCACGTTGTGCGCGATGTGCGCCGCAAACTGCTCGGGCACACCGCCGCGCACCGCCGCGCCGTCGAACGTCAGCCCCGCCGCGCCGTCGACGCTGTGGCGCAGCTGGGTCGCCAGCTCATCAACGCCAGCTAGCCCCGCGCCGGAGACAGCCTGATAGGTCGACGCCACCATCGACACCAGCCCGGCCTCGGCATGGAGCGGCGCGAGCACCGGCATCGCCACCATCGTCGTGCAGTTCGGGTTGGCGACGATGCCTTTGGGTCTGTCGTCGAGCGCGCCGGCGTTCACCTCGGGCACGACCAGCGGCACTGCGTCGTCCATCCGCCAGGCGGATGAGTTGTCGATGACGATCGCGCCGGCATCGGCCACTCGCTCGGCAATCGCAAGCGACGTGGTCTTGCCCGCAGAGAAGAGGGCCAGGTCGAGCCCGCCGTAGTCGGCTTGCGCCGCATCTTCGACCACCAGCTCCGCCGGCTCGCGGCCGTCGCCAGTCAGCGCGCCAGCAGGCCAGCGCATCGTGCGGCCGGCTGACCGCGCCGAGGCGAACACGCGCAGCTCTTCAATCTCGAGGTTGCGCTCGGCCAGCAACCGCAGCATCACTCCACCGACTTGTCCGGTTGCACCGACGACGCCGACTCTCATCTCTGCCTCCCCGATCGAGCGACCGGACTAGTTGATGTGCCTTCTAGTTGATGAGTGCGCAAGGCTACGCCCAACAGTCGAGCCACTCAGGCGAGCCACTCAGTCGAGCCCGTAGGCGGTGTGCAGCGCGACCGTCGCCTCGTCGACCTGCGCCTCGTTCACGACGCAGCTGATGCGAATCGGCGACGTGGCGATCATGTCGATGTTGATGCCGTGGCCAGCGAGCGTCTCAAACATCGTCGCTGCCACGCCCGGGTGCATCGCCATGCCCGCGCCGACGACTGAGACGCGCCCGATGCTCTTGTCGGCGATCACGTCACGGAAGGTGACCACGTCGCGCATCTGCTCGCAGATGCTCGCCGCCTCGTCGGCTACGCCTTCGGGCACCGTGAAGGAGATGTCGGTGTGGCCGCCTTCGCCGACGTTCTGCACGATCATGTCGACGTTGACGTGCGCGTCGGCGAGCGTGCGGAACACCTTCGCCGCGATGCCGGGCTCGTCGCGCACGCCGGTGATCGTGATCTTGGCTTGAGAGGTGTCGGGCACCACACCGGTGATGATCGGCTGCTCCATGGGTGGCTCCTCCTGGTCGTGTTGGCCGAGCGAACAGACTGACGTCAGGCGCGCCGCGTGCCGCGCGTCGATTTCGGCTTGCGAGCACACCAGCGTGCCGGGCTCCCACGTGAACGCCGAACGCACGTGCAGCGCGACGCCGTAGGCACGGGCGACCTCGACCGAGCGTGTCGCCGGCTTGGGGCAGCCCATCGCGGTCATTTCGAGCAGCTCGTCGAAGCTGATCGCGGCGATGCGATGCGCCGACGGGCACACCCTTGGGTCGGTCGTGAACACGCCCGACACGTCGGTGTACAGCTCGCACGACTCAGCGCCCAGCTGATGCGCCAGCGCGACCGCGGTGGTGTCTGACCCGCCTCGACCCAAGAACGTGACGTTGTTGTCGGCCGACACGCCCTGCGCGCCGGCCACCACCGGCACTCGCTTGGCGGCGAGCGACTCGCGCACCCGCTTGGGGTCGAGCCGCAGAATCTTCGCGTCGCGGTGGTTGGTGTCGGTGAGGAAGCCGGCCTGGCTGCCGGTGAAGCTCTCGGCCGCGACGTCGGCCTCGTCGAGCGCCATGCACATCAGCGCGATGGCCTTGCGCTCGCCTGCGGTGACGAGCATGTCCATCTCGCGGCCCGGCGGGTCGTCGTTGACCTCAGCGGCCATCCGCAACAAGTCGTCGGTCTCGGCGCCCATCGCGCTAACAACCAGCACGACGTCGTCGCCACGCGCCAGGCATCGGCGGACGTGCGCGGCGACCTCCGCCATGCGCTGCGGGCCCGCCACGGAGGTGCCGCCGAACTTTTGAACGACGAGCGGCACGACGACCAAGCGTACCGACGGCGCGTCGTTAGCCTGTTCGCTCTTGGGCACAAGCAAGCGAGCGCGACAGCGCGAGAACCGCCTGGCGCGCATCGCGGCCGAAGAGCGTGGACGGCTGGCTCGCAAGCGACGACGGCGCGTCATTCAGATCGCCGCGGGCGTCGTTGTGGTGGTGGGCGCCATCTTCGTCTACAGCCTGCTGAGCGACGGCGACAGAGTCGAGACGGCAGACGACGACGCCAGCACCACCAGCACCACCGTCGCGACCGACGACGAGGCCGCCCAGCCCGAAGACGAGATCACCTCAACCACAACAACAGGGAGCACCATGCCACCAGCCGACCGTGTCGCCGTACCTGAGGGTGAGTGTCCGCCGCTCGACGGCACTGCTGAGCGCAAGACCGCGTTCACCAACGCGCAGCCGATGTGCGTGGATGAGAGCCAGTTCTACGCGGTCGACTTTGTGACGTCGATGGGCGATTTCACGATGGTGCTCGATCCGCAGCTCGATGCGGCGAGCGTCAACAACTTCGTGGTGCTGGCGGCGTTTCACGCGTTCGACGACACGATCTTCCATCGCGTCATCAACGGCTTCGTCGTGCAGGGCGGCGACGTGCAGCGCTTGGACGGACGCGGCGGCCCGGGTTACAGCTTCAACGGCGGCTTCCCTGAAGACGGCTGGTATCGCGAGGGTGCGGTCGCGATGGCGAACTCGGCTGGCCCGGAGACGAACGGCTCGCAGTTCTTCGTGATCACCGGGCCCAGCGGCGTCGCGCTGCCGTCCAACTACTCGCCGCTCGGCTACGTGACGTCTGGCTACGACGTCGTCAAAGCCATCGAGGCGACCGAGACCGACAGCGCCGACAAACCCACCTCAGACATCACCGTCACGTCTGCGTCTGTGCGCACCGCGACCGACACCGAACGGGAAGACTTCGAGGCTGCGTTCGCGTCGTAGCGACCGCTCACCCAAACACGCGAGCCACGCCAGCCGTATCCTGCGCTCGTGACCGCGACGGAGCAGCAGCCTTCTTCTTTGGCCGAGTCCGCGCTCGTGCCCGAACCGACAGAGCCCCCGCCGACGCAGTGGCAGTTTCCGCCAGCCGATTCGGCTGACGAAGACGGCCTCGTCGGCGCGGGCGCCGACCTCGCGCCGGCGACGCTGCTCGCCGCCTACCGGGCTGGGCTGTTTCCGATGCCGCTCGGCGACACCGTCGGCTGGTGGTCGCCCGACCCTCGCGGCGTGTTGCCGCTCAGCTACCTGCGGGTCAGCCGGTCGCTGCGGCGAGCGTGCCAGCGCTACGACATCCGCGTCGACACGGCGTTTGAGCAGGTGGTCGAGCGGTGCGCCGATCCGGTGCGTCCGAACGGCTGGATCACCGACGACATGGCCAACGCGTACGTCGATCTGCACCGGCTGGGCTGGGCTCACAGCGTCGAGGCATGGCACGACGGCGAGCTGGCGGGCGGTCTGTACGGCGTCGCTATCGGCGCGTTTTTCGCGGGCGAGTCGATGTTTCACGGCCGCACCGACGCGTCGAAGGTCGCGCTGGTCGCGCTGGTCGACGCGCTGAAGGTGACGGGCGGCGCGCTCATCGACGTGCAGTGGAGCACGCCGCACCTGCGCGGCTTGGGCGCGGTCGACGTCAAGCGCGACGCGTACCTCAAGCTGCTGGCCGCGGCCATCGCTCGTCCGCACGCGTCGGTGTGGAACACCCAGATGGTGTTCCGCACCCTCGACGGGGCGTGACGCCGGCTTCGGACGTCGCCCGAGATCGTCCGTGGCTGATGCGGACGTACTCGGGCCACTCGTCCGCCGCCGCGTCGAACGCGCTCTACCGCCAGAACCTCGCCAAGGGTCAAACCGGCCTGTCGGTCGCGTTCGACTTGCCGACCCAGCTCGGCTACGACCCCGACCACTCTTTGTCGCGCGGCGAGGTCGGCCGGGTCGGCGTGCCCGTCGCGCACCTCGGCCACATGGGCGAGCTGCTCGACGGCATTCCGCTCGACGCGATGAACACGTCGATGACGATCAACGCGACTGCGCCGTGGCTGCTCGCGCTGTACGTCACCCACGCCGCGCGCACCGGCGTCGAAGCGTCGCAGCTGCGGGGTACGACGCAGAACGACTTGCTGAAGGAGTACCTGAGCCGCGGCACGTACATCTTCCCGCCGATGCCGAGCCGCCGCCTGACGGTCGACGTCATCGCCTACTGCGCGACGCACGTGCCCAGCTGGAACCCCATCAACATCTGCAGCTACCACCTGCGCGAGGCGGGCGGCACGCCCGTGCAAGAGATCGCATACGCGATGGCGAACGCCATCGACGTGCTCGACGCGGTGGCGGCCAGCGGGCAGGTCAGCGACGCGCAGTTTCCGTCGGTCGTGGGCAGCATCTCGTTCTTCTTGAACTCCGGCATTCGGTTCGTCGAAGAGGTGTGCAAGGTGCGGGCGATGACGCAGATGTGGAGCGACATCTGCGCGCGGCGCTACGGCATTGACGACCCCAAGCTGCGCCGGTTTCGCTACGGCGTGCAGGTCAACTCGCTCGGGCTGACCGAAGCGCAGCCGGAAAACAACGTGCAGCGCATCGTGCTCGAGATGCTGGGCGTGACGCTGTCGAAGCAGGCTCGCACGCGGTCGCTGCAGCTGCCGGCGTGGAACGAAGCGCTCGGCTTGCCGCGCCCCGAAGACCAGCAGTGGTCGCTGCGCATGCAGCAGGTGCTGGCGCACGAGACCGACCTGCTAGAGCACGACGACATCTTCGACGGCAGCCACGTCGTGGAAGAGCGCACGGCCGAGATGGTGCGCGCGGCGCGCGCCGAGATGAACGAGATCGTCGACGCGGGTGGGGCGTTCGCGATGGTGGACGAGCTGAAGGCCCGCCTGGTTGCCGCCAACACCGATCGGGTGCGCAGCATCGAGACGGGCGACGAGACGGTGGTGGGTGTCAACAGCTTCACCGAGACCAACGCCTCACCGATGGGGGTTGGCGAGCAGTTCATGCGCGCCGACCCTGCGGCGGCAGAGCAGCTGGTCGCCGACGTCGACCGCTGGCGCGCGGCGCGCGACCAGAGCGCGGTGCTGGCCGCCATCGACGACCTCAAGATCGCCGCGAGCAGCGACGTCAACATCGTGGGGCCGTCGCTGGCCGCCGCGGCTGCTGGCGTGACGACCGGCGAGTGGGCGATGGCGCTGCGGGAGGTATTCGGCGAGCACGTCGCTTCGACCGGGGTTGGCGCGCAGGCGCAGCGACGGTCAGGCTCGGCGTTCGGCGCCACTGCGGCGCGCTGCGCAGAACTTGCTGGCGGGCCGCCGCGGGTGCTGGTCGGCAAGCCCGGCCTCGACGGCCACTCGAACGGCGCCGAGCAAGTGGCGGTAGCGGCGCGTGACTCAGGGATGGAGGTCATCTACGACGGCATCCGGTCGACGCCCGAGCAGATCGCTGCGGCCGCCCGCGACGAAGACGTCGACCTGGTGTGGCTGTCGATCCTTTCGGGCAGCCACCTGGCGGTGGTGCCCGAGGTGGTGAACCTGCTGCGCGGCGAGGGCGTGCGCGCGCCGGTGGTCGCCGAGGGAATCATTCCCGACGGCGACGCTGCCGTGCTGCGCGCGGCAGGCGTTGCCGACACGTTCGCACCCAAAGACTTCGAGCTGGCCGTGATGATGGACCGCATCGTCGAGCTGGCGAAGGCCCACCGAACAGCTAGCGCGTGACGGCGCGGCGCGGCGGCCGGCGAGGTGCTGCGCGTCGAGTTGACGTCGCGGCGGGTGTCGCGCTGACGGCGCTGCTGGTGGTGAGCGGCTGCGGTGCCGACGTGGCCGACAACACCGACTCGGCGAACAGCGATGACCAAGTGAGCGAGCCGGCGATGTCAACCACCGCGCCGCCGACGGTGCCGGGCCAAGCAGGCGCGCTGCCCGCGCTCGCTGACGAGCCGCTAGAGGTCTCGCTCACCACGGCCGCCCGTTCAGGCCGCGCGCCCACTAGCAGCCCCGCGTCGATGAGCACCGCCGCGCCCGCGACGAGCACCACGGTGACCGCGCCGAGCACGACCACGAAATCGACCTCGACGAGCGCAGCCGCCGACACGACCGCAGCGGAGACCACCGCGACGACGTTGACCGTCGTCGATGTCGAACGGCCGGTGCGCGTCGAGCTGGTCGAGCTGACCGAGCTGGATGAGCCGGTCGATCTGTTGGCGGCGCCCGGCGAGAGCGCGCTGTGGGTCGTCGAGCGTGCCGGACGAGTGCTGCGGGTCGACCCGGCGACCGGCGAAACGCTGGGCACCGTGCTCGACGTTTCTTCGCTCACCACCACCCAATCTGAGCGCGGGTTGTTAGGCATCGAAGCGACCGACCGCTGGCTTTACGTCAGCTACACCAACCTCGCAGGCGACAGCGAGCTGTGGGCGTATGAGCGCAGCGCAACCGAGTTGGCCGCGCTGTCTGGCGAGCGCCGCATGCTGGCGTCGGTCGACCAGCCGTTTCCCAACCACAACGGCGGCGACGTCGCGCTCGACGCCGACGGCTACCTCTACTGGTCGCTGGGCGACGGCGGCTCGGCGAACGACCCGCTCGGCTCCGGTCAAGACACCACGACGCTGCTGGGCTCAATCGTGCGCATCGAGCCGACGCCCGCGGCCAGCGCGCCGTACCGCGTTCCGCCCGACAACCCGTTCGTCGACGGCGTGCGCGCGGATGGTTCGCCCGCTCGCCCGGAGATCTGGCTTTACGGCGCTCGCAACATCTGGCGCTTCAGCATCGACGCGCCCACCGGCGACCTCTGGGCAGCCGACGTCGGCCAGGCGACCCAAGAAGAGGTCAACCTGCTGCGCGGCGCGACCGGCGGCGGGCGTGGCGCGAACCTGGGCTGGAACGTGCGCGAGGGGCTGTTGGCGTTCGCCGACGCGCCCGACAGTTTCGACGCTGCCACGTTGGTCGACCCGCTGTGGGTCTACGGACGTAACGGCGGCTGCAGCGTGACCGGCGGACAGGTGTACCGCGGCACCGGCATCGCTGGCTTGGCTGGCGCATACGTGTTCGGTGACTACTGCACGTCGCGTTTGTGGGCGCTGCGGGTCACCGCAGACGGCGTCGAAACCGTCGACCTTGGCGCTCGCCTAGAAGAAGGCTTGCTCGCTTCGATCAACGTCGGCCACGACGGCGAGCTGTACGCGCTTTCACTCGCGGGCCCCATCTACCGCGTGACAGCAGGCTCCTAAGTCTCGCGCCAGCAAACTCGTGGAGCGCGCTCGGTCAGTCGCTCTCGCCGTCGTCGTGGTAGCCGTGTTCGATGTGCCAGGTCACGCTCTCGATGCCGTTGACAAACGCACCCGTACAGGCCGCAGCTACGAGCGACTCGGTTGCCACGGCAAGTTTCAACTTGCGTTCCGACGGATCGGTGTCGGCCGGCAACTCGTCTAGCTCACGAAAACGATCCAGGCTCGCGGCAATCATTTCGTCGCGCATGGCGCTCAGGTCAAATCCGTCGTCTTCATGCATCAGTTTCGTGGCGGCTTCAGAGACGGCAATATCTTTCCGTGCTGCTACGTAGTGCAGTTCGCTGAGTGCCCGGTGTCAATGCACACGTTGCTACGGGGCGCGTAAAACGGCGGCGACACCGACGCGCGGTTCGTCATCGCCGACAACGACGACGCGGAGCGCATCGACGCGCAAGGGACGGACGGGCGTCGCTGTTTGGGTGCGATGCCCGTCGGCCGCCTGGGTTGACGAACCCACCTCTATTGCATACGGGTGCGCTCTTACTCTTGACCTCCGGCTTCTCGTCTTGACGCAAAGAGCGCGCTGATGCACCGCTCAGCGGGCGCCGCACCGACGACGGCCGACAACTGATCTACCTCGATCACAAGGAGCGCGTTGATGAACCCACTAGTTGAGATGAAGAGCGCGGCTGCGCTGCGCGCAGCCGCTCGTGTTTGGCGCGCCGGCCTGCGGCCGGCGCGCTTGTTGTTCGCTGCGGCGGTCGGCGTGGTGGCGGCGCTCAGCATGCCGCTCGTGGCCGCGAGCACGCCATCCGCCGCCCACACGTCGCATCTGACGGTGTCGCAGTCGTTCGCACCCCGGCGGGTCGAGCCGCAAGCTGTCGGGTCGAAGGCTGCTACGGACGTGTTGCCTCGGGTGGCGCAGCCGTCGGTGGCTGAGGGCGCCACGAACCCGCAGGGCGAGCGTCTGTTGGCTGGCGCTGACCGCTACGCGACGGCGGTGCTGCTCGCTGAGGTGCCGTTGGATGCTGGCGATGCTGCCACTCGTGAGGTGCTGGTGGTGTCGGGTGAGAGCTTGGTCGACGCGGTGTCGGCGGTGTCGGTCGCTGCGAGCCGTGACGCAGCGATCGTGCTGACCGCAACCGACACGGTGCCAGAGGTGGTCGCCGAGTTCATCGCCAGGCGCGGCTTCGACCGGGTGACCGTCGGCGGCGGCACCGCAGCGGTGAGCGACACGACCGCAGAGGAGCTTGCCGCGCTCGTGCGCGACGCGAACGACGACGGCGGGTCGAGCGGCGCGGCTGGCGGCAGGTCGAGCAACGCGGTGGCTGGCGCGGGCGACGTGAGCGATGGCGACGGGTCGAGCGGCACGACGAGCGGCGGGGCTGGCGGCGCGACGGGCGGCGGGTCTGTGCCGCGTGTGGCGGGTGCGACGCGTTTTGAGACGGCGGTCGCGGCGGCGCGTGCGGCGGATCAGCCGGGCAACTGGTGCGACACCGGCTATCGCGGGGCGATTGTGGTGTCTGGTGAGAGCTTGGTGGACGGCGTGATCGCGGCGCCGGTCGCGTACGCGTGGCGGCTGCCGCTGCTGTTCACCGAAGCTGACCGGCTGCCGGAAGTTGTTGACGAGTTTCTCAAGGGCGTCGCGAACGTGCGGCACGTCACCGTCGTCGGCGCACCAGACGACATCAGCGACGCGGTGGTGCGCGACATTGCGCGCGCCAACGACGTCAACGTGCTCCGCATCGACGCGGCCACGCCAGCAGCAAGGTCGGTTGAGCTAGCGACTGCGATGGAGGACTGCGCCGCGCAGCCCGTCGCGCCAGGCGAATACGCGCTGATGGATGCGGCGCAGCCGGTCGACGGCGTCGCGGCTGCTGCTGCGCTCGCGACCGGTCTCGGCAGTCACAGCCAGTCGAACGACCTCATCCCGATTTTGGCGGTCAACCAAAACACTCTTCCTGCGGAAATCGCCGACTACCTGCGCCGAACTGGTGAAACCCACAACCAAATCACGCTCTATCCGCTCGGCGGCGTCGCCCGCTTGACGCCGCGCGTCATTACCAGCGCGATGAACGCCGCGCAAGGCAACCCCGACACAGGCGACGCTGCTGGCGTTGCGGCTGGGGTTGACGTGAGCGACGCCGCGCTCATCGCTGCCGGGCTGACCCCGGGCAAGTCCGACGGCACCGGTGTCGCGGTCGGCGTGGGCGTGGTGGTCGAGGACGGGGTGATCAGGTTGGAGCCGACGCAGCCGCGCCGCGCGTCGACGTTCAACGTCTTGATACACGAACGAGACGCGCGCTTCAAGGCCGCTGACGCGATGCCGATACCGAACGGGTGGTTTGCGTCGCCTGGCGTGCTCGACCCTTACTTGTGGCAACCGGAAATACGGGTGCTTGAGGCTGGGGTGGATCACGACGGCGACGGCACGCTCAGTCCTGACGAGCGCTGGCCGTTGGGTTCGCCAGAGCGAGCAGCCTACATGGTGGCGTCGGGTGGGCAGGCGCCGCCGGGTGCGACGGTGCTGGTCGCGCCGGACGTGCGGGCGCGCAACGGCGACGAGGGTGAGCGCAACACCGCGGTGCGCTACCCGGCCGGTATTCCGGTGCCGCCGGGCGCACCCGACCGCACCCAGACGACGTTTGAGCAGCGTCAGCTAGAGCGGAAGTCCCGGTTCGAGGCGTATTCGGGCGGTCGAGGGTTTGGGGTATGGGCGACCGACGACGATCACGGTTTCGGCCCTTGGCGCAGCGGTCACTACCAAGACATTTGCGCTGCCACGCCGAATCCTGTTCGGGGTCAGTCGGCCATTGGCGTGACATCGACGGCAGATGGGATCACGTGTGAGACGGCTGCTGATTGGTATTTGTGGATGTGCGACACCATGAACACGCCCGAGATCAACTCGTTGGGGTTTGTGGAGGCGTGGTTGACGACGATTGACCGGTTCCAGGACCAGTGGATCAGCCAGGTCCCCGCCGAGCACGTGTTTCAGGAGGGCATCGAAGACAGCGCCGTGGTCGCGGTCTGGGCGCTTGAGCAGGGCACGACTCCGTTGTGCACGTACAACGCTGACCCGGCGAACTACAACTCCGAGGCAAACCTCGCGGCGAAGGCTGCCGCGTTGCGTGAGTTGAACGAGTGGGGCAGTGATCCGGCGAACGGGTTCACCGCAGGCTCCGGCACGCCCGATGCCGACTCCGCGTTCTGGGACTGGCCAGGCGACCGTATGTTCGCTTTGCGCGATGTGTCTGAGTCGCGGCGTAACCGCGAGCAGAACGAGGCTTGCTGGTCGGATGTTCGCGAGTGCTCGACGGGCAGCACCGGTGGCGTGTGGGGGTTGCGTTCGCTTGCGTAATCGGTGGCAGCTTTCCCTGTTGACCCTGGCGGGGTTAGCTGCCGCCATCTGTTTCGCCGCGCTCGCCCACTCACCATCGCCTGTTGGCGCGCACGCTGGGCCCGGGTGCCGACCGCTGGGCAATCGAAGACCCACACCAGCCGGACACCCGGATCACCTGGAACGGACACCCCCACGACACCGCCGAGTGGGACATCGTGTTCGGCGACGAAGATGACTGGGATGGTTCGCCGGGCTCTAGCCCGTGCGAGAGTCCGTCACACCACGGCTTACGGGCGGACAGGACGCGAGCGCATTGCGCTTATGTGGTGAAGCACTACAACCCGTGGCTCATCGACAAGGAGATGCACCCGCGTCACGGTGACGTGATCAACTCGTGGTGCGCGGTGATCGCCCGCGGCGCACCTGGCAATCGCACGGTGTTCGAGCCTGCTGACACGATCCTGTTCGTCGACGACACCGGACAAGCGACGTGCATCGACGGCGACGACCACCACTCCGGCGGGCCCGGCGCGGAAGCAGGCACCCAGCCGACGCACCGCTATCACGGCGACGACGACTTCATCGACCAGCACGGCGACACCATCAACGCGGGGCTACCCACCAACCAGCGAGTCATCGCTAACGCGCACGTCAACGGGCGCTGCTGCGATGAGATCGTCGCCCAAGGCAGACACCGCAACGACGGCTCCATCAACTACACCTCACAAAACAGCCTCAACCTCACCGGACGCCACGACCACAAGACCGTCATGTTCTGAGTGTGGTGAGAACGCGCCGCCGACACGGAGCCGTTGTGCGACGACGGCACGCAGCCGCCGTGTCCGGAGCCGGTGACGTCGTTTGATGTGGGGGTGTCGGTGGGCACGGCACTTACGTCGCCGGTTAGCGTCGGCGGGAGCGACGCGCCGGCGCTACGCGGGCAGCGACTGAGGCTCGGACCGGATCGGACCGACTCTGCGACGTCCTGTCGTGTGGGCCCGTGTCAACAGCGGCGCGATGCTGGCGACCGGGCCTGTATGCTCTAGTTCGTCACCAGGGCACCGACCCGTACAGCAAAGGAACTCCAATGCGACCAGACCCAGACAGCGCACACGACACCCGCCGTCCGCTCACCATGGCGGGCGGCAAGCCAGCGCCAGAGCCGACGTTCCCGACGCCGAATCCTCTGCCAAGCGGTAAGCGCGGCAGACAGTAGCTGGCGTGTCGCCGTTCAGCGGCTGCCTTCGCCAGCCGCGACGGACCGCGCGCAGGAGGCGCGCGCTCGCTATGACGATTGGAGACAAGCTTGACCTGGGTTGTGCCGCTCTTGCCGTTGGCTGGCGCGTTCGTGATGTGGCTGCTGTACCAGCGTGGCCGCCAACAGGACCGCAAAGAGTTGGCGATGAATCAACTTCGCCATTTGCTAGCCACGGGTGTCACCGATCTTGAGAACAGTCGCGCCTACCGTTTCACTGCACCAGGCTGGTACCTATTGAAGGTATTTTACGCGTGGTGGACCAAACAATCTCTATTGGTCATGAGGACTGCGTTGTATGATCCACAGACTCTTGATGTTTTTGACGTTACAAATGACTGGCGAGTAGCGAAGACGGCAACAGACATGTACAACCGCGTCGCTGCTAGCTCAGAAGCGTTGGTCTTCCCTCTGAACGAAGTTTACCTGCACACCATCAACTGGCAAGAGCATGAACGTGGATACGCAGTATGGGTTCGCACTCTGTACGCTGGGAAACGATCGCTCGTGGCTCAAACGCTGATGCGACGGCTTGAGGAACAAGCCGCTAGCGAATTTCAAGCCAAGTTAAGCGAACTAGGAGCCGAACCAACAAGGGTAGCGGTGAAGACACTTGCTTCGGCGATCATTGAAGAAGCCGATGTGGAGTTGGAGACGCTGAGAGGCGAACTATCAAGAACACCCAGACTGCCAGGCGCTAGGGCAGGCATCAAGATGCGGGTCTATTGCGCTCAAGCGCGCCTGCGAACCTTCCAGTGGCTCGCATACGAAGCCATTCGCCAAACCAAACGCAAGCGCCGTCGCGCAGAATCGCGACGTTCAACCCCGTAAGCGCGCGGCTCGGCCTCTTGAAGTCTATCAGGTCTCAGTCGAACGCTTGGGCGTCTCAGTGTGATGTCTCGTCAGTCGGTAATGCTTTTCACTGGCAATGACTACGTGGGCATCGTCATCCCGTTCGAACTCAAACAGGGCCACAAGATCTGGTTCCATGAACTGGACAGCGATTGGTCTGGCCACCAAGGTCGGAAACTTCTCAGCGCACAGCGCGAAGTCCTGTTCGATCTGCACTACACTGAGAAAGTCTGTTCCGCGCTTTGCCTGTACCGGTATTGCGTAGTGACTTCCGTAACGGTCAAGGCCTACGTACAACTCATCGGTCTCTACCTGTCCTAGTCCCTCAACTGTGGTGCGAAGGTGGTTCTGCAGCGAGTCCCTGTGTGGGCTCGATCGTTGCCAGTTTGACAGCCGTGAAGCGATACACTGCGGTGCCAGCCGGTCGGATGATCCACACAGTGCCCTTCGGCGCGTTCGCGCGAACACGGTCGGGTAGTTTTCGGCGGTAGCGGAACGTGTAGACGACGTCGCCCAGATTCTTCGGCTCCTTAACTCCGACCTGCTGTGCCGCATCCGCGATCGCCGATCTGTTGAACTCGACTTGTCGGTCCCCCTTAGTGAAATGAGCGAAGAAGATAGACTCGATGATTCGGTCGTAGGAATTCTGGTCGGGCATGTGGTTCGCTCAGGTGCGGCCGGGCCAGCGCAGCAGCAGCACCTCTTCGCGCAGCTGCTCGCCGGTGGCTGTGGCTATGCGGGTGCGGAAGAGGTCGATGTCTTCTACCTCGTAGCCGACGGCCTCCGCGATGCCGGCGAGCAGCTGGCCCGTCTTGATCATCACCCGCAGGTACGAGGCCTGGTCACCGACCACGTACGCGAGCCTCGCCCCGGGCTTGAGCACCTTGCTCAGACTCAAAAAGTGACGCGCCATGCCGCCGAAGTAGAGCTTGGTGACGCGGTGATATTGCCGCTCAAAACCTGACGTCTTGCCCAACTCGACTCGTCGCCGCTCGATGGTGTCCGCAATGCGTTGAATTTCCGGATGCTGCTCAACCCACTGGTCGTCGGTGTCGGCCGCGTAGACGCCTCGCGTGTTCGAGCGCACGAGCTGCTGCTTGGCTTCCCGCAACCCGGCGCGGTCGCACATCAGGCCCAACAGCACCGACTCGAGCCGCACCGTTCGCGTGTAGTCCTTCTCGTTGGGATACGGCGGCGACGTGATGACCGCGTCGACCGACTCTGGTGGCAACACCGACGCGACATCGCGTGCGTCGGCCAAGTGAACGGTGGCGGGCGCGTCAGCCAACGTCTGCAGCAGACGCAGGTCACTCGCCATCGTGCGCACGCGATCGAGCCACGGCGCTACGACGGCAGCATCAGCCTTCTGCTTGCCCACGCCGACCTCGGGCCCGAACCGAAGATTGCCGATGGTGCGCACCAGCGCGGTTGCGAGCGCGACTCGCTCGTAGTTGGCGAAGCTGTCATCATGTTCTCCGGCGAGCGCATCCAACAGCACGAGGGTCTTGTGCATCGGCAGCGGGCTGAGCGAGCCGTTCAGCAGCAAACGCATCGACTCCGGCGGCAACGCTCGAAGCGGGGCCTCTTCGCGAGCCGCAATAGAGGGTTCGTCTGGCACGCCATCGAGTTCGAGCGCGAACAGCGCTTTCTCCGCGACCAACGCAGCATGGCTCGCCAACTTCTCGGGATCGACCGTCCAGTCGACCTTGGTGCTAGCGGCAAGGTGCGCCATCGGCAGCGCTTCGGTTCCGACGCTCGGAATGCCCAACTTCTTGGCTTCAACGAGCGTGGTGCCGGTGCCGCAAAACGGGTCGAGAAGCGTCACGCCGGCGTCGAGCGCAAACCGAGCGGCGTAGTCGCGCACCAGGTGTGGCGGGTAAGACAACACGAAGCGGTACCAGTCGTGCGCGGGCGCGTCTTCCGCCCGCAAGTTGTTGATCGCGCTTGCGGTCAAGTGGCGTGTCATCTACCGCACAGTAACGAGGGGGTGAGACGTCGCTGGGGCAGTGTCGAGCTGGGGCGGGCGGAGGCGAGCTAGCCGGCGTTGGCGATGAGCGCTTCGATGGTGACGCAAACCACCGTGCGGCGTTCGTTCGCCATCACGCGGTCGTAGGTGTCCCAGTCGTCGTGCGTGCCGCCCGCCGCGACGAAGACGTCGCGCAGCAGCTGCGCGACCGCGCCGGCGTCGAAGCCGTCGGCAGGATCGTCTGGCCCGATCAGTTGCGCGGTGCCGCGCACGCCCACCCAATCCCACGAGCGTCGAAACGCGATCGCCACCCTCGGGTCGGCTCGCAGCAGCCGCGCCTTGAGCGCGTCGCCCCTTATGACAGCGCACACAGCCGTGTCGCCTGAAACAGGATGGCTCATCACCCCAGCGTTGATGACCGAGGTGTGCGGCGAGCCATCCGTGCTCAAGCACGAGAACACACAAAGGCCTTGCTCGCTGCCAGCGAGGTGCGTCAACTTGTCGAGTCGAGCCGGATCGAGATGCGGTTGGTTCATCGCACAACACTAGGGCGACGCCGCCAGCAGCGCAGCCGAAACCAGCGAACGCAGCACGCGGCTGGCGCGCAGAGCAAACTCTTCGTTCATGCCAAGACTCACAACACTCAGCCGCTCAGTTGACCAAATGGTGACGCTCATCACCGGCGCCGGAGCAGGACAAGGCCGGGCGACCGCTCACCTGTTCGCCGACGAAGGAGCCAAGGTCGCCGTCACCGACTTGGGGTCGCCCGAGGTCGACGCGGTCGTCGCCGAAATCAACGACGCCGGCGGCACCGCCGCGGGCTGGACGATGGACGTGTCGAACCAAGCACGCGTCAAGGCCGTCGTGAACGAAGTCGCCGAGACGTTCGGCGGCATCGACCACCTCATCAACAACGCGGGCATCAGCCGCTTCGCGCCCATCGACGCCGACGACTACGACGAAGCGTGGGCGCTGTCGCTCGACGTCTTGCTGACCGCGCACACCTACACGGTGCGAGCAGCGCTGCCGCACCTCCGGCGAAGCCCCGCCGGTCGCATCGTCAACATCGCGTCGACCGAAGGCTGGGGCGCCACGAAGTTCGGCTCGCCCTACACCGCCGCGAAGCACGGCGTGATCGGGCTGACGAAGAGCCTGGCGGTCGAGCTGGGTCGGGAGGCCATCACCGTCAACTGCATCTGCCCCGGGCCGATCCGCACCGCGATGACCGGCGACATTCCCGAAGAGCACAAGACCATCTTCGCCAAGCGACGCACGGCGCTGGGTCGCTACGCCGAGCCCGAAGAGGTCGCGCACGGCACGCTCAACTTCTGCTTGCCAGCGAGCCAGTACATGACCGGCGCGGTGCTGCCCGTCGACGGCGGACTGTTGATCAAAAACGCGTAGCCGCGCGGCACCAGCCGGGTGGCGTCGCAGATTTGCGCGAACGCCGACCCCGCGACGACCACCTGCGAGCACGGCTGCTCGCCCGCCGCGACGTCGACGAAGCGGTGCTCGAACTCGCTCAGCTCGAAGCGATACAGCCAGCTGACGTAGCTGGGCACGTCGCCGCCAATGCCGCTGCGGTCGTGCGCCACACATCGAGCGCCCGACGGGCGGCCCGGTGAACGCGCAGAAAGCGGGCCACCGGCGGTGAGCTGGTGACGCAGCTGGCGCGCATCGGCCATCTGGCGGGCCGCAGATGCTCTGGCTTCGCCGAGCTCGTTCCAGTTCCGCACGAGCGACCCGACCGTGAGCGACACGGCCAGCGTCACCGCCAGCGCCGCGCAACCCGCGCGCACGGCCCGGTGCGCGCGCACCACGGGCGGCCCCGTAGCGAAGAACGCGAACGTCAAGCTCACGCCAACGATCACCGCCGCCAGCACCACAACCCCGACGACGTTCGCCGAGCTGGCCAGCACCCACAACACGCCAGCCGACAGTGTCATCACGGTCAACGCTGGCCGAAGTGCACCGTCTGGCGCGAGCGTCAGCGCCACCACGACCGCGCCGCCGCCGACAACAACAGCCGACCCCACCAGGCCGATCCGTGGCGACCAAGTGCACGAGCGTGCGACGCGCGCACCAACGGTCAGCAGCGCGGTCAAGCCCACCGCCACGAGCGGCACTGCCCATGGTTCGACGTAGCGGCCGTAGGCGAACACGTCGGCTCGATCGCTGCCCGCCAACGCCAGCGCGCCAACCAACACAACGCTCGCCGCGCCCGCCGACAAAAACATCGCGACTGGCCAGCACCCGTCGTCGCGCCGCAGCCACAGCGGGGCGACCAACGCCAGCAGCCCGAGGCCGAACGTCGCCGCCGCGAGGGCGACCATCTGTCCGGCTGCCACCGCGAGCCAGCCGTCTGCGGCCTCCGCTGCCTCGGCACCTCTGGCGGTGGGCCACAAGCCAGTGAACAGATACGCCCCGGCCGTCAACGCTCCGCCGAGCGTCGCACCGCCCGCAGCCCATCGCCAGCCGCGCCGCAGCGACGGACTGGCCGCGACGCTCACCACCAGCGCGCCTATCAGCACGACCAGGCGAGGATGAAACGCAGGCGCCAACCCCACCAGCGCGGCGGCTGCGAACAGCCAGATGAGACCGCTGCGCGCCCGCGCCAGGCCAAGCGCCGACGCACCGACGACGAGGGCGAGCACCGGCTCTGGCCAACCGATCGTGCTTGCCGCGACCATCGGCGCAAACAGCGCCGCGAACGCGGCCGTCAGCGCGCACACCCAACGTGTCGCCCGGACGTCAACGATCGAACCGTCGCGCCCGACGTCGCCGGCGGTCACTCGGTGTGTCGCGACCAGCCGGCGCGCCAGCTCAACAGCGACGACCACCGACAGCGCGTGCGCCAGCCCGTTCGCAATGAGCGCGGCCGTGTGAAGCGCGCCCGCGCCCTCCGTCACCCACGCGACAGGCGCGAGCAGTAACCCGAAGCCGGGCGCGTAGACGGGGCTGGCAACCAGCGACCCCTCGCCCGCCGCCCAGGTCGCCACGCTGAGGTAGGCGACGACGTCGGGCAGCGCCACCGGCCCGCCTGCGCGCATCGCCAACCCGACGTGCGCCACGGCCACCGCCGCCGCGAGCCACCAGTGAGCGCGACGCACCCTCAGCCGTGTCGGTCTGGGCGTAGGCCGCGGGGCTGCGACCAAAAGTTTGTCGCGGCGCCAGCTCGCCGCCCTAGCTGGCTAGCTGAACGAGTTGCCGCAGCCGCAGGTGCGCTGCGCGTTCGGGTTGTCGATGGCGAAACCCGAGCCCATCAAGCCGTCGGTGAAGTCGAGCGTCGCACCTTGGAGCAACTGCGCGCTCATCGGGTCGCTCACGACCTTCACGTCGCCGTAAGCCTCTGACAGGTCGTCGGTCGCGACCTCGGAGTCGAAGAACATCTCGTAGTTGAAACCCGAGCATCCGCCCGGGCGCACGGCCACGCGCAATGCGAGATCGGCGTCGCCTTCGGCGGCGATGAGTTCTTGGACCTTGCTGGCCGCTGTTTCGGTGAGTGTGATCATTGGTGCAACCTCATAGAGAAGCCTCATAGAGAAGAGGGTCTGGTTGCGTTCATCCTAGCTAGGTAACGCCAAGCCGCAACTACCCTCAAATCTGTGACCGGACCGACCACCGGCCTCGCCGACAGCGACACCGCCATCATCAACGTGCTGCGAGCCGTCATGGACCCAGAGCTGGGCGACAACATCGTCGACCTGGGCATGGTGCGCAACGCTCATCGCACCGGCAGCGTCGCTCACGTCACCATCGCGCTCACCACCGCGGGCTGCCCGCTGCGAGCCACCATCAAGCGCGACTGCGAGAACCGCATCGAAATGCTGGCCGGCATCGACCAGGTCGAGCTGCACTGGGATGAGCTGAACGCCACCGAGAAGGCTCGCGTCATGGAGCGCGCCCGCAAGCACGCGCGCGACCGAGCCGCGCCCACGCAGGTGCCCGCCGCGACGAGGGTGCTGGCGGTGGCGTCAGGCAAGGGCGGCGTCGGCAAGAGCACCGTCACCGTGAACCTGGCGGTCGACATCGCCAGCCGCGGCTTCCTCGTCGGCGTGCTCGATGCCGACATCTGGGGCTTCAGCGTGCCTCGCATGCTGGGGCTCGACGAGCGGCTGGCGGTGAGCGCCCCCGACGCCAGCGCGTCGAGCGACAGCAAGCCGCAGATCGTGCCGGCATCGCTGCCGGTCGGCGACGGCCGCCTCGAGGTCGTCTCGACCGGTCTCATCGTCGAGAGCGAAGACACCGCGCTGATGTGGCGCGGGCTGATGCTGTCGAAGGCGTTGGAGCAGTTTCTTCACGACGTGGCGTGGGGGCCGCTCGACTACCTGTTGATCGACATGCCGCCCGGCACCGGCGACGTGCAGATGGCGCTCGCTCGGCTGCTGCCGCAAGCGGAGATGCTGGTGGTCACCATTCCCGCGCTCAACGCGCAGAAGGTCGCCGCTCGGGTGGCAGACATGGCGCAGCGCTCGCACATGACCGTGCTCGGCGTGATCGAGAACATGGGCGCCTTCACCCTCGACGACGGCGAGCCGGTCGCGGTGTTCGGGTCGGGTGGCGGCGCGCAGCTAGCTGCCGACCTGGCGGTGCCGCTGCTGGGGTCGGTGCCGCTCGAACCTGCTGTGACGGCGGGCGGCGACAGCGGCCAGCCGGTCGCGCTGAGCGAGAGCGGCGGCGCAGCGGCGGCGTTCAACGAGATCGCCTCGAAGCTCATCGAGGTTGTCGCGCCGCCCATCGACCTGACGGCGTGCTCGGCTTTCGTGAGCGGCGTGCACAGCGGGCCGGTGCCGGTGAGCATCACGACCGCTCGCCCGTCGTAGCGGCCGGTGACGGCTTCTTCTGCGCGTTCATCTGCGCGACGCAAGCCGCAGGTCGACCAGCTGGCGCGCCAGCTCGCCGACGTCGGGCTGCCGCACGGGTTGCTGGTGGAGGCCGTGCGCTCGGCTTACGCGGCGGCCGAGTCTGACGACGACCCGGGAGGGAAACCGGTCGACTACGAAGCGCTGGCTCGCGCTGCTGCGCGACAGCTCGCGCACACGCTGCTGACCCCCGCCATCAACGCGACCGGGGTGCTGCTGCACACGAACCTCGGTCGAGCGCCGCTGGTTGGCTCGCCAGCCAGCTCTCCGAGTGACAAGCAGAGCGACGAGCGCAGCGCCGGGCGCGCCAGCAACGTGCTGCGAGCGTCGAACCTCGAGATCGATCTCGCCACCGGACAGCGCGGCTCGCGCCACGCCCACCTCGCGCCGCTGCTCACGAAGCTCACGGGCGCGCAAGACGCGGTGGTCGTCAACAACTGCGCGGCGGCGGTGACGTTGGTGCTGGCGGCGCTGGCCGGCGGCCAGCAAGTGGCTGTGTCGCGTGGCGAGATGGTTGAGATCGGCGGCGGGTTCCGCATTCCCGAGGTGATCGCTCAGTCGGGTGCGCAGCTGCGTGACGTCGGCACCACCAACCGCACGCGGGTCGCCGATTACATCGACGTCGCCGCCGAGCCAGACAGTCGGGTAGCCGTGCTGCTGAAGGTGCACCCGTCGAACTTCTCGGTCACCGGCTTTACGCAGGAGGCGTCGGTGGCCGAGATCGCGCAGGGCGCGCAGCGGCTGGGCGCGTCACGCGAGCGCGCACGACCGGTCGTCGTGGCCGACGTCGGCTCGGGCTTGCTCGACGCGGCTTGCGGCTGGCTGAGCGGCCCGCCTCCGAAGTGGCTTGAGCGCGAGCCGGCCGTGCGTCAAACGCTCGAAGCTGGCGCCGACTTGGTGACGTTCTCGGGCGACAAGCTGCTGGGCGGCCCCCAAGCGGGCATCATCTGCGGACGCGCCGATCTGGTGGCGCGCTGCGCCAAGCACCCGCTGATGCGTGCGTTTCGTCCCGGCTCGTTGGTGCTGGCCGAGCTGCAGCGCACGTTGCTGGCGTACCTCTCGGGCGACGTCGCCAGCATCGGGTTTTGGCGTCAGGCGACGCTGAGCGTCGACGAGCTGGAGGCGCGGGCGCAGCGTGTCGTCGCGCGGGTTCCTTCGGCGCAGCCGCTTCCCACAGAGGCGCTCTGCGGGGCGGGGTCGCTGCCAGATGAGACCATCGCGTCGTTCGGCGTCGCCGTGAGCGGCGACGTAACCGAGCAGCTGCGCATGCGAGACGTGCCCGTGATCGCGCGAGTGCGGCGCGCCAGCCAAGAGCAAACCATCGCGGACCTGCGCACGGTCGACCCGGCCGACGACGACGAGCTCGCTGCGGCGCTCGTCGCCGCCATCGCGAGCTGAGCCGCGCCGCCAACGTGCACATCGTCGCGACAGCCGGCCACGTCGACCACGGAAAGTCGACGCTCGTGCGCGCGCTCACGGGCGTCGATCCCGACCGACTCGACGAAGAGAAACGTCGCGGGCTAACCATCGACCTGGGCTTCGCGTTCGCCACGCTGCCGTCGGGACGGCAGGTGAGCTTCATCGACGTGCCCGGCCACGTCCGGTTCATCAAGAACATGCTCGCTGGCGTCGGCGCGATCGACGCGGTGCTGTTTGTGGTCGCCGCGACCGAAGGCTGGATGCCGCAGAGCGCCGAGCACCTGGCGATCCTCGAGTTGGTTGGCACGAAGCGCGGCGTCGTCGTGCTGACGAAGCGCGACCTGGTCGACGCGGAAACGCTCGAGCTCGCGCAGCTGGACGTGGCAGAGCACGTGGCCGGATCGTTCCTCTCTAACGCGCCGGTCGTCAGCGTTGACGCGCGCTCGGGCGCCGGCATCGACGCGCTGATTGGCGCGCTCGACGAGCTGACGGCCACTACCCAGACCGCCGCTGACGCTGGCCGCCCTCGTCTGTGGATCGACCGTGCGTTCACGGCGACAGGAGCGGGCCGGGTCGTCACCGGCACGCTGACCGGCGGGACGATCGACGTCGAAGACCGTCTGCGGCTGGTGCCCGGCGACGTCGAGGTGCGAGTGCGCGGCATTCAAACTCAAGGCGGCGCGGTGGGCAGCATCGGCGCGGGTCATCGGGTGGCGCTCAACCTCGCGGGTGCGTCAGCCGAAGCGCTGCGACGCGGCGTGGCCGTGGTGCGCGGCGCGCAGTGGCACCGCACCGGCTGCTTTGACGCGTCGTTGAGCGTGCTCGCGCAGCTCGATCATCCGGTCACCCGACGAGGCGCCTACGCGTTGCACCTCGGCACCGGCGAGTGGCCGGTGCGTCTGCGGGTGCTGGGGCCAGACGCGCTCGCTCCCGGCGACACCGGAAGCGTCCGGCTGTTCGTGGGTGCCGAGCTGCCGCTGCTGCCCGAAGACCGCTACGTGCTGCGCGAGTTTGGCCGTGACGAAACCGTCGGCGGCGGCGTGGTGCTCGACGTCGATCCGCAGCTGCGAGCTGTCGACGCGCAACCCGACCTGTCGGTCGAGCGGGTCATCGCCGAGCACGGCTGGCTGTCGGTTGACGAGCTAGAGCGCCTGACGGGGCACACCCGCGCACCCACGCTGGGCACCTACGTCGGCACGCCGCAGCTGCTCGATGCGCTGGTTGCCGACGTGAGATCACGCGTGAGTGAGGCCGGCGCGTTCGGTCTCGACCTTGCTCGGCTCACCGAGCTGGAGCGGCTCGCGGCGCAGCGGCTGGCCCGCGACCCCGCTGAGGCGCTGACCATCGCCGACGGTCGAGCGCGAGCCAGCGTCAGCGCCGACCCGCTGACGCAGCACCCGCTGCTCGCGCGTCTCGACGCGTCGCCGTTTTCGCCCCCCGCGCCCGACGGGGTTTCTGCCGCCGAGCTGACCGCGTTGGTGCGGCGCGGACTCGTGGTGAACGCCGACGGCGTGTTCTTTTCGGCACAGGCGGTCGAGCGGGCGGCTAGCGCTCTGTCGGCGCTGCTGCGCGCGCAGCCCGACGGTGTGACGATGGCGCAGATGCGCGACCACTGGGGCACCACCCGCAAGTACGCGTTGGCGCTCGCGGGTCACCTCGACCGCACCGGGGTCACTCGACGGCGGGGCGACGTTCGCATCGCCGGGCCGCGGCTGACGGCATCTGGCGACTAGCTGCGCCTCGTTCGGCGCGCCGGCGCGAGGCTCTGCGGCGCGACGCTCGGCGGTGCGCTAGAGCTGCAGCGTCGCGCCCAGGTTGCGGCGTTCGCTCTCGCTCTTGCCGCCCCAGATGCCGTGGTGCTCGCCGTTGGTCAACGCGTGGTCGAGGCAGTCGGTGATGACCGCACACTGACCGCAGATGTCTTTCGCTCTGCGCTCGCGTGCGTACTTCTCATCTCTGCGCTCGGTTATGACCGGTGGAAAGAACACCACCGCTTGCGGCCCCCGGCAGGCAGCTTGATCGTGCCACGTGGGTTCGGCCAATGCGCTCACGAGATCCCCCTCTCGTGGACGGCAATCTAGTCGGCAGTCGCGCCGCGCGCAACCTAAAATCAAAATCTCATTCGGTTTTGATTTTGCGTTCGTAGCTAAGCTCCCTCTATAGCTGCTGCTGGTCGGCGACCATGCCGTAGCGGGTGCGGATCAGCGCGGGCAGCCCGGTCAGCATGAACGCGCCGGTCAGCACCAAGCCGGTCAGCAGCGGCACGATGCCGAGGCTGTGTCGGCTGAACAGCCACAGCGAGCCGACGATCAGCGCAGCGCAGCCCGCGGCCGTCCAGAACCGGGGCACCGCCGTTTGCAGGTCGACCGCGAACGCCAGGAACGCGCCGACGAGCACCGCCAGCGCCCACGGTCGCACGCCGAGCGAGGCGAGGCCGTATCCGCTCAGCAGCAGGCTGACGGCGCCGACGATCGCGGCGATGCCGATGCCGCCCGTGAAGAAGTCGAGCAAGATCATGGCGAGGCCGATCAGCAGCGCGAGGTAGGCGACTGCCGGGCTTGCGGCGGTGTGAAATACGCCGTGCGCGACCGAGAGCCCGACGAACTGGAGCGCGACGCCGGGCGCGACCGTGCGTTGAACGAGGCCGTCGTCGCGCTCGACTTCTTCCCACACCTTGCCGATGATGTTTGCGTCAGACATCGCCAGCACGAACTCGCCGACGGTCGGCGCGGCCGAGGGGGCGACCGTGCCGATGCCGCGGTCGAACGCGTCTTGCGCGCCGAGTTCGGCTGTGCCCTCCGTCGGGCTGACTGTGCTGCCGACCGACACCGCGGTGAAGTCGGCGGCGGACAGCAACTTGGCCGCGCGGCCCGCGACGGTCGCGCCGCTCGGCCCCACCCACACGCCGATCGCCGTGTCAGCTTTGGTGAGCGCTTGCGTCAGTTCCGCTAGGCGTTCGTCGCTGACGGTTGCGCCGGCGCTGTCGAGCTGGATGATGAGCGCGGTGGCGCCCTCGGCGTCGGCTCGGGCGACTTGGGTGGCAATGAAGTTGGCGATCACCCGGTCGATCAGGCCCTCTGTCTGGGCGATGACGATGAGCTGCTCGTCGGCGTCGGGTTGGTCGGGTTGTTGCGCGCCGGCGGCTGCGGGCCAGGCGCTCAGCACGGCCGCAACGAGCGTCAGCGCGCAGCCCGCGAGCGACAGCCAGCGCCGCGCGATGCCGGTGGTTAGCGAGCTGGCGCGTGCGACGTGAGGTCGTCGGGCGGCAGGTCGTCGAGGCGGGCGTCGTCGATGTGGTGGCGCGATGTTCATGCGAGCGGTCGGTAGTGTGCCGTGTCGTGTCGACAGTGTTGGTCGCTACCGATGCCGACTGGGTAGACCGGGCTGTGCGCTCCGCGCTGAGCGTGCGCGGCCACGAGGTCGCCCGGGTCAGCGAGGGCGTCGACGTCGCGCCTGGAGTCGCCGAGCTTGCTCCCGATCTCGTGATCGTCGACTTTCAGATCGGAGCGATGGGCGGCCCGGCGGTCACCTGGGACTTGCGCTTGGAATCTGAGATGGGCCGCTTGCCGCACACGCCGGTGCTGCTGCTGTTGGATCGGCAGGCAGACGTCTTCTTGGCGCGCGAGTGCGGCGCGGACGACTGGGTGACCAAGCCGCTCGACGCGCTCACCATCGGCCGAGCTGTCGACCGCCTGCTCGACGACGCGCAACGCGCCGAGCAACCTGTAGGCTCAGATACTTCGACGGGCAGTGGCGCAGCTTGGTAGCGCGCTTCGTTCGGGACGAAGAGGTCGTGGGTTCAAATCCCGCCTGCCCGACCCACAAGCAGATCGCCACCGGCGAGAGGCCGTGACGCTCTCTCCTAACTTCGCGCACCAGACGATTTGGACGGGCGACAACCTCGACATCATGCGAGGGCTGAACAGCAGCTCCGTCGACCTCATCTACCTCGATCCGCCGTTCAACACTGAAGCGAACTACGCCGCGCCCATCGGTTCTCAAGCCGCAGGCGCTGCGTTCAAGGACACGTGGGGCTTAGACGACATCAGCCTCGCGTGGCACGGGTTGATCAAGCACGACCATCCGGGTCTGTATGACTTGCTCAACGCGGTGCGAGACATCCACGGCGACAGCATGATGGCGTACCTCATCTACATGGTCCCCCGAATGATGGAGATGCGTCGCTTGCTGAAGGACACGGGCAGCATCTACCTGCATTGCGATCCGCACGCGAGTCACTATCTGAAGGCAGTGATGGACGCGGTATTTGGAACGAAAAACTATCGCAACGAGATCGTGTGGCATTACTACTCCGGCGGAGCGAGCAAGAAAAAGATGGCATCTATACGGAGATAATGCCGAGAGACACCTGGTATGTCCCCATCATCAACCCTCAGGCGAAGGAGCGCGTGGGCTACCCAACACAGAAGCCGTTCGCCTTGCTGCGAAAGGTTATCGCCGCGTCATCGGCCGAGGGCGATATGGTGATGGATCCGTTCTGCGGCTGTGCCACGGCTTGCATCGCAGCAGAGCAGCTGGGTCGCAAGTGGATCGGAATTGACATATCGCCGGTCGCGGCTGACGTGGTAAAGATGAGGCTGACAACCGAGATGCCGTGTGAAACACAGCACGCCATTCACCGCACCGACCAGCCTCACCGCACAGATAGTGAAAAGATCGGCAGATACACCTCCGCTGACAATCGCAAGCGACTGTACGGCGAGCAAGGTGGTTTTTGCAATCTGTGTGCGAACCACTTCGAGCCACAGAACCTTGAGGTAGATCACATTGTGCCCGCCTCTAAGGGCGGAACCGATCACATCTCGAATCTGCAGCTACTTTGCGGGCAGTGCAATCGCACGAAGGGCGACCGCTCCAACGAATGGGCCCTGGCGCGACTGTTGGACAAAGGCTTCATCAAAACCGAGGTGACGCTCGCGACCTAGACCGGACAAGTCAATTCAACTGCGCACCGTCACAGCGCCGCGTACCTCGACACCACGCTCTCGCTAACGGTCGCAAGGTTCGACACCACCCGACCCTCGCGCGGCGTGCGGTGCGCACGGGCCACGCCGACATCGACGACGGCAGCGGGCAGGCGTCGTCGTCGTACGTCGCTTCGGTCGCCCGCTCGTCCCACGTGGTGTTCGGGTCGTCGGCGGCTACCTGGTCTTCACGGGCTGTCGTGTCCGGGTCGTCCACCGGCGTCACCAGCGTCAACGTCGCCTCGCCGCCGTGCGTGCTGTTGTTCGTCGGGTAGGTGACCTGGGAGACGCAGCGGCGGTCTAGCTGCAGCGTCGCACGCGGCACCGTCTGGGCGTGCACACTGTTGAGGGGGCGGGCAGAGCGCGCGTAGAACCACCACCGCAGCTCCCCCTGCGCGGGGCGTATCTCGCAGTCAGCAGGACCGGAGGCACGCTCGAACGTGACCGGCCTGAAGAACGCCCACTCATCGGGCGGCGACATGTCCGCAAGCCCAGGCGACCGTCCGCCTTCGTGTCCGTCGGGAATGTTGATCTTCACCTGCGGCTCAAAG
>CAYRJD010000044.1:0-14686 GCA_964424585.1 uncultured Acidimicrobiales bacterium
GTCAACGGACAGAGTGCCTGTGGTGCGAATAGCTATCTCGGCAGCGAACATTCCCAACTCTTTGCGCATGCGCGCGTCGACGATCTTGGCTGCCTTTGGTTCGGTGTCGATGCCCACCCACTGACGCTCCAGTTGCTCCGCGGCGATGCAGGTCGTGCCGCTGCCGCAGAACGGGTCGAGCACCAAGTCGCCGGGTACTGACGACGCTTCGATGACGCGGCGCAGCAAGGCGAGCGGCTTCTGGGTGGGGTAGCCGACGTCTTCGGCGCTCCATCCAGCCACGGTGGGCACGTCGGTCCAGCAGTCGGTGACGGGCTCGTTGCGCATGGCGTTGAACGTCCACTCGTCTGATTTGCTGTAGCGCAGCAGGATGTCGTGCTTCCTGGGGAAATCCTTGCGGGGCACGCCGCCGCCGGAGTGTGTCCACACCATCTCGTTGCGAAAGTTGGGAGCGCCGAACACGACGTCCATCACGGCCTTGAGGTAGTGGCTCGCGTGGGGATCGCAGTGCAGGTAGACGGTGCCGGTGCGCTTGGGCACGCGGTGCATCTCCAACGGCCGCGGCACCATGAACGAGAGGTACGACCGCATAGCCGGGGAGTGGGTGTTGGCGACCGACACCATGAACCGCCAGAGTTCGGGGTCGCCGGGCGCTGACGACGTCTCGATGTCGCGGAGCGTGCGTCGGCCGATCTCGCGCAGCCCCCAAGTGTCGGCGAACGCAGCACCTTCAGCCTCCGAGCGTGAGCGCGCCAGGCGCGGTGCTCATCTGGTGGCGGCTCGGCAAGTACGCCCCCTGGGACTTGAACCCAGAACCTGCGGATTAAGAGTCCGTTGCTCTGCCGAATTGAGCTAGAGGCGCTTGGTGTGGTGCCCGGCGGTCCGGGCAGCTCTCGCAGGCGGATCGAGGGGAATCGAACCCCCGGCCTCCAGTGCCACAAACTGGCGCTCTAACCGACTGAGCTACGACCCGCATTGAGAGTGCGCCGCTAAGGCTAGCTACCATTCCGCTCCGTGAGCGACACCGCGACACAAAACGGCAAAGCGGTCGACGCCGTGAGCAAGGCGACCGATGCCGTGGTGCGCCAGCCGCCGATCGGCTACATCGAGCGCATCACCGACCAATACCTGGGCCTCGGCTACGGCGTCTACCGCTGGCTGCACAGCGAAGAGCCGCCGCCGTTCACGCCGCTCGCCAAGCCGATGGCGCGCGCCAAGCTCGGGCTCATCGCGACCGGCGGCATCTATGCGCAAGGCCAGACCGCCTTCCATTACAAGGACGACACCAGCTACCGCGCCATCGGAACCGACGTCGACGTCGAGCAGCTGCGAGCCACGCACTTCGCGTACGACCTCACCGACGCGCGCAAAGACACGAGCTGCGTGTTCCCGCTCGGCGCGCTGCGCACGCTGGTCGACGACGGCACGGTCGGCTCGCTGGCGCCCAACGCCTACACGCTGATGGGCGGCATCTACTCGACCCGCCGCGTGAGCGAAGAGCTCGCGCCCGCGCTCGCCGAACGCTGCGCCGCCGACGCTGTCGACGCGGTGCTGCTCGTGCCGGTCTGACCGGTCTGCCATCAGACCGTGGGTCTGATTGCGCGCCACCTCGAAGCCAACGGCATCCCCACGCTGTCGATGACGAGCGCGCTCGACATCACTCGCGCGGCTTGGCCGCCTCGGGCTGCGTACCTCGACTTCCCGCTCGGCCACACCGCCGGCCGACCCAACTCGCCCAAGCTCAACCTCGACATCATGCGCGACACGCTCGGCGCGTTCGAGACGCTCACCGAGCCGGGCGCCGTCGCGCAGCTGCGGTTTCGCTGGTCGCACACCGACGCATGGAAAGACGCCGAGTACCTGCCCGAGCGCGACGCCAACGGCGAGCCCACCTACGTCGACGACCGCGTCGAACGGCACACCACGTCGCAATACCAGACCGACGACGACGCGCAAGCCGCCGCCGCGTCGCACGACGGGCAAGACTGCCTCGTGTGCGCCGGCATCGACTACTAGCCCGCGCCGACGACCAGACCCGCCGACCAGAGAGTGAGAACGAGAACGTGAGCGTGACGCCGTGAGCGACGAGCAGCCGACGAAGCAGCCAGCCGAACCCGAGAGCTGCAGCGTCTCGCTCGGCGACCCCTCGCCCGGCATGAGCGGCGACTACGACCCCGCCGCCGTCGAGGTGCGCAACGCTGCGACCGTGCTCATCCTCGACGAGCGTCCCGACATTCACGTGCTGATGCTGCAGCGCAACGCCCGCTCGGTGTTCGTCGGCAGCATGTGGGTGTACCCAGGCGGTGCAGTCGACCCCGACGACGCCAGCAAGCTCGCCGACGACACCGTGTCGGGCCTCACCGACGACGACGCGTCGGCGCAGCTCAGCTTGGCTTCGGGCGGCATCGCCTACTGGGTCGCCGCGCTGCGCGAGACGTTCGAGGAAGCCGGCCTGCTGCTGGCGCACACACAGGGCGCGGCCCGGCGCGCCGACGGCTCGGCGACCGACCGCATCATCAGCTTGGCCGAGCCCGACGTCGCCGAGCGCTTCGGGCGCTACCGCGACGAGGTCAACCGCGGCGAGCGCGACTTCATCTCGACCGTCGCCGGCGAGCAGCTGCACCTAGACGGCGACGACGTTCACTTCGTCGGCCGGTGGATCACGCCGCTCGGTCCGCCTCGCCGGTACGACACACGATTTTTCGCGACCGCGATGCCGACCGGTCAGGTGCCGCTTCACGACAACGACGAAGCGGTCGAGCATCGGTGGGTGCGTCCGGCGGAGGCGGTCGAGCTGAACGCGGCAGGGGAGATGTCGATGATGACGCCGACGCTGGGGATGCTCAAGCGCCTGGCGCAGTTTCGCTCGGTGGAAGAGGCCATCGCGTCGGCGGCGACCTCCGCGCACGCCGATGACGAGCCGGTGCGCATCAGGTTCAACACTGAGGGGCCCGACCGCATCGCGTTTCCGGCTGACGCCGACTACGCGGAGTCGAGCGGCGACATCGAAGCGGGTGTGCTGCGCTGGCCAGCGCCGCCCGGCACGCCACACGCGCTGCGGCGGTGACGCGCAAAGCAGCGGTTGTGGCAACCTTGTAGGTGCCGCCCCCGTGGCGCAACTGGATAGCGCAGCGGGCTTCTATCCCGACGGTTGCAGGTTCGAGTCCTGCCGGGGGCGCGATGAGATCTTGGAATAGTGGGCCGGAGGGTGGGCAAGGTCCCGCGTTCTCTCACAGGGGTCGTGGGCTTTTGGTTCGAAACCTGCCGGGGGCGCGTCCTGCCGGGGGCGCGCCTAGCTAGCTTTGGCGCGCTGTGAGCGAGCACGGCGACGCGACGAACGCGTTCGAGGTCGACCACGCCCGCATCGAGGGGGCGGTGCGCGAGATACTCATCGCCATCGGCGAAGACCCCGACCGCGACGGACTGCTCAAGACGCCCAGGCGAGTGGCGCGCATGTACGCCGAGGTGTTCGCCGGCCTCCACGACACCCCCGAGCGTCACCTCGAGGTCACGTTCGAGGCCGAGCACGACGAGATGGTGATGGTGCGCGACATCCCCTTCTACTCGATGTGCGAGCACCACCTCTTGCCGTTCTCTGGCTTCGCGCACGTCGCCTACATCCCGAGCGAGTCCGGTGTCATCACCGGGCTGTCGAAGCTGGCGCGCCTCGTCGACGCGTTCGCACGACGGCCGCAGGTGCAAGAGCGCCTGACCGCCCAGGTCGCCGATCAGCTGATGGACACGCTTGAGCCCCGCGGCGCGCTCGTCGTGGTCGCAGCCGAGCACCAGTGCATGTCGATGCGCGGCATCGCCAAGCCAGGCACGCTCACCATCACCTCCGCGGTGCGAGGGCAGTTTCTAGAAACCGCCACCCGAGCCGAAGCGATGCACCTGATCGGCGTGCGCCAGTAGCGCGCCGCCGCGGCCCTCTACAGATAGAGGGCCCGACTACAGCAGCTGGGCGTAGTCGTCGAGCAGCGGCAGCACGACGTCGGCAGGCTCAGGCGGCACCGCCAGCACGACGCGGCTCACGCCGGCCTCGCCGACCTTCGCGATGATGTCGGGCTTCGGCGGCGTGGCGAACTGGCCGAACTCGAGTTCGTTCGGGTCGCGGCCAGCTTCGACGGCTGCCTCGCGCACCGCGGCGATCGGCTCGGTGAGGTCGTGGCGGCCCGAAATCGGCATCCATCCGTCGCAATACTCGACGATGTCGGCGATGGTCTTCGGCCCCGCGGCGCCGCCCAAGATGACCTTCGGCCCGCCCGGCTGCACCGGCTTCGGCCACGACCACGACGGCTCGAGGTTCACCCAGTCGCCGTGAAACTCGGCTTCGTCGTTCGTCCACAGCTCGCGCACCGCCAGCATCCGCTCACGCATCACCGCTCGACGGTCGGTGTAGCGAACGCCGTGGTGAGCCAACTCTTCTTTGTTCCAGCCGTAGCCGACGCCCAAGATGAACCGCCCGCCCGAGATCACGTCGAGCGACGCCGCCTCCTTCGCGAGCCACAGCGGGTCGCGCTGCGCGACCAGCGTGATGCCGGTGCCCAGCTTGATGCGCTCCGTCACCGCGGCCGCGGCGGCCAGCGCGACGAACTGGTCGTGCGTGCGCCAGTACTCCTCCGGCAGCGGCGGCGCGCCCTCACGTCCGCCCCACGGCGTCTGGCGGCTGGTGGGAATGTGGCTGTGCTCGGGAAACCACAACGACTCAAAGCCGCGCTCTTCAACCGCGCGGGCTAGCTCGATCGGCTGGATCGATTTGTCGGTGGGAAACATCATCACGCCGATGTCCATGGCGGGTCGTCCTTTCGTTGACGTTGAGTAGCGGCGAACGCTAGCGGGCGCGCGGCGCCGAACTGCGTTAGTTTGTGCCCGCCAGAGAGCCCCGCAGAAAGAGGGCCAAAGGAGGTCACCCCATGAACGTCACCGTCGAAGCTCCGCTGTGCATCGGCAGCGGGTCGTGTGAGATGCTCGCCCCCGACATCTTCGCCGTCGGCGACGACGGCATCGCCAGAGTGGTTGTCGAAGCGCTCACGGGCAGCGAGCAAGACGCGGCGCGCCGAGCCGCCGCCGCGTGTCCGACCCAGGCAATCCGCGTCGACTAGCCGCGCCGCGCGAACCCGCGATTGCGGGTTAGTGGGTCGCTAGCCTGTGGGCGGCACGGGAAGTGGCGCAGCTTGGTAGCGCACCTGCTTTGGGAGCAGGGGGTCGTGGGTTCAAATCCCGCCTTCCCGACACGCCGCACAGGCTCGACGCGCCGCACAGGAGAACCGCATGGCAAACGACTCACACGTCGCGCCGCTGCGCGCACGCCTGGCCGCCGCGCCGATCAGCTGGGGCGTGTGCGAGGTGCCCGGCTGGGGCTTCCAGCTCGACGCCGCGACCGTGCTGCGCGACATGGCCGACATGGGCTTCACGCTCACCGAGACGGGCCCCGTCGGCTTCTTGCCGACCGAGCCTGCGGCGATGGCGGCCACGCTCGCCGAGCGCGGTCTGCGCGCGCTGAGCGGCTTCGTGCCGCTGGTGATGCACCGGCCCGAGTGCTACGACGACACGATGCGGCGCGCCGAGGCGACGATGGCGGCGATCGCCGCGTCGGGCGGCAGCTACTACGTCAGCTGCGCGGTCAGCAGCTACGAGGCGTGGGAGCGGCCGACGCTCAGCGACGGCGAGTGGGCGCACCTCTATCGCGTGCTCGATGAGCTGCAGGCGATGGCGCCGACGCACGGCCTCACGCAGGGCTTCCACAGCCACGTCGACGCCATCGTCGAGACCGACGCGGAGGTGCGTGGCGTGCTCGCCAACAGCGCCGCCACGCTCACGCTCGACACGGCGCACCTCACCGTCGGCGGCACCGACCCCGTCGCGCTGTGCGCCGAGTTCGCCGACCGCATCGCCCTGGTGCACCTCAAAGACGTCGACCCGGACGTTCTCGCTCGTTACGCGGCTGGCGACGTCAGCTTCATGGAAGCGGTGCAGCAGAGCATCTTTCCGCCCCTGGGCCAAGGTTGCGTTGATGTTGCGAAAGTGATCGAGCTGGCCGAGGCTGCCGCCCCTGGCCGCTCTTACGTGCTAGAACAAGACGCTGCGCTGGGCGATGGTGAGCCCGAAACCGTGAACCGGCTGCGCGGCTCGATCCGCGCCAGCCTCGACTACGTCGACGGCCTTCGTCTGCCCGCAGCTAGCGCCCCCGCTAGCCCGACAAGCTCTCCGCAAACAACCACCTAGGAGGTACAGGAGAATGAAACTAACCATCAAGTTGCTGGCGCTGCTGTCAGCGTTGCTGATCTTTGCTGCGGCTTGCAGCAGCGGTGACGACGACGCAGACGACACCACCACGACGGCTGCGGCTGCTGCCGACGACTCGTCGAGCGACGACATGATGTCTGATTGCGACAACGTGTATCACGTGATCACGCACGGTGACTCCGGCGTGTTCTGGTCGGTCGTTGAGCGCGCTGTGCAAGATGCAGAAGCAGCCATCGGCTGCGAGGTCGTCTACTTCGGCTCGAACAACGACGCCGCCGCGCAGTCGCAAGCCATCGAGGGTGCCATCGCGGATGGCTCAGACGGCATTGCGATCTCGCTGGCCGACCCGGCAGGCGTATCCGCCGCGGCGCGCGCAGTCGTGAACGCGAACATTCCGCTCTACACGCTCAACTCGGGCGTGAACGACTACATCGACTTGGGCGCGGTCACTCACATCGGTCAGACCGAGTTCGTTGCCGGACAGGGTGCTGGCCGTCGCTTCAACGCGCTGGGGGCCACCACGGTGATGTGCGCTCGTCAAGAGCAGACGAACGTCGGCCTTGAAGAGCGTTGCGCTGGTCTTGCCGACACGTTCAATGGCACGGTCATCGATGAGTTTGTTGGTCTCGATGCGACGCCGGAAGATCAGGCGAGCTACATCTCATCTGCGCTGCAGGCTGATGCCAGCATCGACGGAGTGCTGGGTGTTGGCCCGGTGGTCGCGCTGCGAGCACTTGAGGCAGCCGAGACCGCCGGTCGTAACCCTGGCACCGACTTCTGGATCGGCGGGTTCGACCTCTCGGGCGACCTGGTCGATGAGATTGAGATGGGCCGGGTGGCGTTCACCGTTGATCAGCAGCAGTACCTCCAGGGCTACTTGCCGGTTGTGCTGATGCATCTCCAAGCCACCAACGCGAACACCGCTGGCGGTGGTTTGCCCGTGCTCACTGGCCCAGGCTTCGTGACGCCTGACAACGCGACAGCTGTGAAGGCTTTGGTTGCGGAAGGCACGCGCTAGAGCCCACGGCTCGCGATAAACGCCGCGCCCCCGTCGTCACCGGCTACGTTGGTCGGTGACGGCGGGGTCGTGCGGCAACGCGAGGCTGCCCAGATGAGGCAGCCCAACGCAAGGTCACAGCACTCAGGGGGAGTTGAACTGTGAGCGACGGGCAGACAGACGGACAGAGCGACAACGGAGCGGTTGACCTGGCGGCCGACGAACGGCTAGCCCACAGAGGTCCAATCCAGCAACTGTTGACGCGGCCCGAGATCGGCGCGATTCTCGGCTTGGTCGGTGTCTGGCTGCTCTTCTGGTTGGCGGCCGAGCAGTTCGGCACCGCAGGCGGCACCGCCAACTACCTCGACGTGGCCTCGCTCATCGGCATCATGGCGGTGCCTGTCGCGCTGTTGATGATCGGCGGCGAGTTCGACCTGTCGTCTGGCTCGATGGTCGGTGCGACCGCCTTGCTGGTCATCTTGCTGACTCGGGAGGTGGGCGACTTAGGCGGCGCCGGCATCACCGCGCACATCGCTGTGCCGTTGACGCTGGCGTTCGCTCTGGGCATCGGGTGGATCAACGGGACGATCGTTCAGAAAACGTCGCTGCCCAGCTTCATCGTGACGCTCGGCACCTACTTCATGGTGCGAGGGGGCAAGCTCGCCTTCACCAAACTGTTCACCAGCAAGGTGATCGCCGAAGACTTTGAGACCGCGAGCGGCTTTGAATTTTGGGAAGACATCTTCGGTGCGGCGTGGATACGCAACGGCCATCTACTTGAGTCACGCGACACTTGGTTCGCAGTGCTCATCACGTTCGCTGGCATCGCGGGGCTGGCCGGGTTGTTTGAGTTGACATTCGCTCGCAACAAGACGGCTAACCCAGCCATGGTCGTCATCTTTTTTGTCGGCGCAGTCGGTGTGGCGGTGGGCACATTTGGCCTGCACGCAACCGACGGCATCGGTGCCAACTGGATCTACGGCATCATCGTCGCAGCGGGCGCGCTGGTCGCGGTGCTCGGCTGGTGCTGGGCGCGATACGAGCCGCCATCAGGCCGACTACTTCGCTCTCCGCTGCGGGCGCGCACCAGCCAGCAGCGCACCGTCGCGCGAATGCTCGCGGTGAGCACCGCAGCACTGGTCGTCAGCGTCGTCGCAGCCGCGGTGATGGATGCTGGCTCTGAGCGGAACCTCGACTTGCTGGGCGGCGGGTTCGGACGATTCGTGTTCGCCGCAGGTATCGGTGTCACCGGAGTACTAGCGGTGCTGGTTGCGACGGGTCGGCTGCGCGACTGGTACCCGACGGTCGGCATTGTGATCGTGGCGTTGCCGACGCTCAGCTACATGCTGACCGTTCAGGCGACGCGCGCCATCCTCTTTGGCGCGTTTGCCATTGCGGCCGTGCTGGCACTGTCTGCGGTCGCGAACCGCACTCGCCCGGCGGTCATCGCGCCGTTTGTCATGGCGGGCACGGTCTCGCTGCTCGCGCTGTTCGTGCGCAGCGAAGCAACGTCGCGCAAGCTGCGCGTCGAACTCTTCACTGTGTTGCTGCTGATCGCACTGTTGATTGCGTGTTTTGCCGTTGCCAGCGCCGTCAGCACCCGCAGGACAGTCGCCCCGCCGCATCCGGCGCTGCATCGTTGGACCCAAGCCGCGCTCATCGCGGGTGGCGTGGCGACTGTCGTGTTCGCGGCCATCGAACTTGGCGACTCCGATGGCGTGTTGTACTCGCTTGCCACCGGCGTGTTCAAAGGAGCGCTGGTTGCCCTGGGTGTCTACGCAGCGGGAACGATGTGGCGAATGTTCTTCAGTCGCGACGACGGATGCGGCAAGTCGTTGGTCGCCATCGCCGCTGTGGCCGTGGGTGCCGCAGTGTCGATGAAACTGTTGTTCATCGTCGCCGCCGAAGCGGAAGACACGGCGACTACGTATTTCCGGGTGCCGATCTTGTTTTTCATTCTTTCCGCCGGGGTCAGCGCTTGGATCCTCGCGAAGACCCGCTTCGGCAGCTGGACGCTGGCTGTCGGCGGCAACAAAGACGCCGCTCGCTCGGTCGGCGTGCCCGCGGATCGCACCAAGACGATCTTGTTCATGCTCGTCGCAGGCAGCGCTTGGCTCGCCGGCATGCTCACCGCGTTCCGCTTCACGTCGGTGCAGGCCAACGTCGGCGACGGCAACGAGTTCATCTACATCATCGTTGCCGTCGTCGGCGGCAACTTGCTTACCGGCGGCTACGGCTCGGTGATCGGTGCCGCCACCGGCGCGGTGATCTGGGGCATGATCACCCAAGGCATCGGCTTCGCCCGGTGGAACTCCGACTGGCGCTTCGTCGTGCTCGGCGCGTTGCTGCTGGTCGCCGTCATCGTCAACAACATCGTGCGCGACCGAGCCGAGCGCATTCAGCCTTCTGGCCCGGCCGACGACGACTCCGGCGGCGACGAGCCGCCAGCCGTGCAGCCTGCGCCCGAAGCCGAAGCCCTAACTGAGGGAGAGCAAGCCAAGTGAGCAACCTCATCAAACTCGACAACATCGGCAAGTACTACGGCAACATCATCGCGCTCACCGGCGTGACCACCACCGTCAACTCGGGCGAGGTCACCTGCGTGCTCGGCGACAACGGCGCCGGCAAGTCGACGTTCATCAAAATTCTCGCCGGCGTCCACCAGCACGACGACGGCAAGATGCTCGTCGACGGGCAAGATCGCAAGTTTGAGTCGCCGCGTGAAGCGCTTGACGCGGGCATCGCGACCGTCTACCAAGACCTCGCCGTCGTCCCGCTGATGTCGGTGTGGCGCAACTTCTTCTTGGGTGCCGAGCCGACACGTGGCTTCTGGCCGTTCCGCCGCATCGACTCGACTAAAGCCAAGAGCGTCGCCAAGGCCGCGCTCGGCGACATGGGGATCGACATCCGCGACACCGAGCAAACCGTCGGCACGCTGTCGGGTGGCGAGCGCCAGTCTGTCGCCATCGCCCGAGCCAGCTACTTCGGCGCTCGGGTGCTCATCCTCGACGAGCCAACCTCAGCGCTGGGGGTCAAGCAGTCGGGCGTCGTGCTGCGTCGCATCGTCGAGGCCCGCGACCAAGGGCTCGCCGTCATCTTCATCACGCACAACCCCAACCACGCTTATCCGGTGGGCGACCGGTTTGTCATCTTGAACCGAGGCCGCTCGATGGGCAACTTCGCCAAAGAAGAGATCAGCCAGACCGAGCTGACGTCGATGATGGCTGGCGGTGCCGAACTGGAAGCCCTCCAACACGAACTGGCGACCTAGTGACGCAACCGCTGCGGGTCGCGGTCGTCGGGTTCGGCTGGATGGGCCAGACGCACTCACAGTCGCTGCTGCGCATGCCGACGCTGTTTCCCGACGCGCCGTATCGCGCCGAGCTGACGGTCTGCGTCGATGCCGACCCCGCGCGGCTCAAGCTGGCGACCGAGCAGTACGGCTTCGCCGAGGCCACCGACGAATGGCGCGCGGCGGTGAGCCGCGACGACGTCGACGTCGTGTTCTGCTGCGCCCCCAACATGCTGCACGAGCCGGTGGTCACCGCCGCGGCCGCCGCGAACAAGCACGTCTTTTGCGAAAAGCCCGTCGGCGGCACTCCGGCGCAGACCGTCCGCATGCACGCCACAGCCGCGCACCTCACCACCGGCGTCGGCTACAACTACCGCTTCGCGCCGCTGGTCGTGCACGCCAAGGCGCTCATCGACTCTGGCGAGCTGGGCACCATCACCAACTATCGCGGGCGGTTCTTCTCGATGTACGGCAACGACCCGCTCGGGCTGCTCACGTGGCGGTTCCAGCTCGCCGAAGGCGGACACGGCGTCAGCAGCGACATTCTCAGCCACGCCATCGACCTGGGGATGATGCTGAACGGTCCGATCGCTCGCGTCGTCGGCACCGGCCAGACGTTCATCGACGAGCGGCCCATCGCCACCGGCGCGGCGAGCCACTACGCCGTCGGTGCGCCCGACGACCCGACCGGCGCGGTTGAAAACGAAGACTATTTCGGCGCGCTGGTCGAGTTCGCCAACGGCTCATCGGGCACGTTCGAGGTGAGCCGCACGGCGTTCGGGCCGCAGAGCCAGATGGCGTTCGACGTCTACGGCACTGACGGCGCGCTGGCGTGGAACCACGAGACGATGAACGAGCTGGACGTGTGGATACGCGACCGCAGCCACCCCGACACCGCGGGCTACACGACGGTGCGGGCCGGCGAAGCTCACCCACGCCACCTGGCGTTCGTGCCGGGCGAGGCCAACAGCATTGGGTTTGCCGACCTGGTCGCCATCGAAGACCACGAGTTTCTCTGCGCCGTCGCGAAGGGCGAGCCGCACAGCGCGGGGTTTGACCAAGCGCTCGCGTACGTGAGCGTGCAGGCAGCGTTGTTGCGCAGCTGGGTGAACGGACGCTGGGAAGCCGTGGTGGCGCTCACCCCGGACAACGTCGACGACCTCGTGCCCAACCTCTCGATCAGCCGGCCGACCTAGCCGACCGACCTGGTGAGCCGCGAGACGCAACAGACTGTGAGAGCCACAAGAAAGGGTCTAGCCACGTGAAGACCGTCAAGCTCAGCGCCGCCGGAGCCATCGTTCGCTATCTCGCCGCGCAGCACATCGACGCCAGCGAAGTCGAACCCATCGCCGGTCTCACCGCCGACGGCGCGGCTGGCCCGTCGGGCTCGCTGCCGCTGTTCGGCGGCGTGTTCGCCATCTTCGGTCACGGCAACGTGACGTGTTTAGGCCCCGAGCTGCGCGCCGCCGCGGACGTGCTGCCCACCTACCGCGGCCAGAACGAACAAGGTATGGCGCTCGCGGCGCTCGCGTATGCGCGGGCGGCGAAGCGTCGCCGCATCATGGTCGCCGCGAGTTCGATCGGGCCGGGTGCCACCAACATGGTCACCGCGGCGGCCGCCGCGACGTCTAACCGGATGCCGCTGCTGCTGCTGTCTGGCGACACGTTCAACAGCCGAGCGCCCGACCCGGTGCTGCAGCAGATCGAGCAGTTCGGCGACCCGACGGTCACCGCCAACGACGCCTTCCGACCGGTGGTGCGCTACTGGGATCGCATCACGCACCCAGCGCAGGTGGTGCACGCGCTGCCGAACGCGTTGGCGACGATGCTCGACCCGTCCGACTGCGGCGCCGCGTTCGTCGGGCTGCCCCAAGACACCCAAGCCGAAACCTACGACTACCCCGAGCGGTTCTTCGAGCCGGTCGTTCACCGCATCAGGCGGCCTCGGCCCGACCGGGCCGAAGTGGCGGCCGCGGCTGGCGCGCTCGCGCAGGCGCGGCGGCCGCTCGTCATCGCTGGCGGGGGAGTGCGTTGGTCGCTGGCAGAAGGCGCGCTCGCCGAGTTTTGCGACCGTCATCGCATTCCCGTGGTCGAGACGTTTGCCGGACGCAGCAGCTTGGCGTCAACCCATCCCGCCAACTGCGGGCCCATCGGCGTCGCCGGCTGCGCGGCAGCGAGCGCGCTGGCGCAGTCGGCCGACGTCGTGCTGGCGGTCGGCACCAGGCTCGGCGACTTCGCGACCGGTTCGTGGACGATCTTCGGCGACGAGTCGATGCGGCTCGTCGCGCTCAACACCGCCCGATTTGACGCGACCAAGCATCGGGCACTGCCGGTGGTGGCCGACGCCCGCGAGGGGCTGGCCGAGCTGTCGGCGGCGCTGGGTGGCTACGTCTGCGACGAGGCGTGGGTCGAGCGGGCGAGCGCCGAGGCGACGCAATACCACCAGTACATCGACAAGATCGCCGCGCCGGTCGAGGTGGCGTCGCCGGCTGCCGAACCGGTCACCTACGCGCAGGTCGTGGGCGCGGTCGACCGGTGGGCGACGGGTGACACGTACGTCGTCACCGCCGCGGGCGGGCTGCCCGGCGAGCTGCTGAACGGCTGGCGCAGCGACACGGTGCACAGCTTCGACTGCGAGTTCGGCTACTCGACGATGGGCTACGAGATCGCTGGCGGCTGGGGCGCGAAGCTGGCGCTCGCGCAGCGCGAGGTCGTCGTGCTGGTCGGCGACGGCTCGTATCTAATGATGAACTCCGACCTCTACAGCACGGTGCTGTCGGGCGACCCGCTGATCGTGGTGGTCTGCGACAACGGCGGCTTCGCCGTCATCAACCGGCTGCAGATGGCGCAAGGCGGCGAGCCGTTCAACAACCTGCTGTCTGATTGCCGGGGGGTTGCGGACGGCGAGGTGCCGCCTCGGGTCGACTTCGCGCAGCACGCCGCGTCGATGGGCTGCGACGCGGTGACGGTGCGCTCAGTCGATGAGCTGAGCGCCGCGCTCGACGCCGCCCGCGGCGCGACGACCACGCAGGTGATCGTGGTGGAGGTCGACGCGTACTTGTGGACCGAAGGCGGCGCGGCGTGGCAGGTCGGCGTGTCGCCGGTCGCGCCGCGCGACGAGATCACCCAGGCGGCTGCGGCGATGAGCGAGCAGCTCGCCGCGCAGCGTGTCGGCTGGTAGCTCGTCGGGCGGGCGCTCGTAGGGTTCGCTGACGTGAGCGACGTGCATGTTCGCATCGGGCTGATCGGCTGCGGGCGCATCGGAGCGATGCACGCCGGGCTGCTCGCGTTGCCCGATCTGCCGTTCGAGCTGGTGGCGGTGTTTGACGAGGTCGCCGCGGCGGCTGGCGACTTGGCTGCTCGCACGGGTGCGCGCGCGGCCTCTAGCGCAGCGGAGCTGATCGACGATGAGCGCGTCGAAGCGGTCGCCATCTGCGCGTCGACCGACGCCGCGGCGGGGCTCGTGTGCGATGCGGTCGCTGCGTCGAAGCCGGTGTTCGTCGAGAAGCCGGTCGCGTTCAGCGTCGAGCCGATAGACCGTGCTATCGAAGCGGCGGCGGCCACCGACACTTGCGTGCAGGTCGGGTTCAACCGGCGCTTCGACCCGCACCACGGCGCGGTCGCACGCAACGTGCGCGACGGTGCGGTTGGCGAGTTGGAGGTGCTGCGCATCACTAGCCGCGACCCGGCGCCGCCGCCCGCTGAGTATGTGGCGCGCAGCGGCGGCATCTTCGTCGACATGGCGATCCACGACTTCGATATGGCTCGATTCGTGGCGGCGAGCGACGTCACGCACGTGTCGACGACGGGCGCGTGTTTGGTCGACCCTGCCATCGGTGACGCGGGCGATTTCGACACCGCATCGATCACGCTCACGCACGACAGCGGCGCGTTGTGCGTCATCGATCTGAGCCGACGAGCGGTCTACGGCTACGACCAGCGGGTGGAGGCGTTTGGCTCGGCTGGCATGGTGGCGTCAGCTAATCCGCCGCTCACCACGGTCGTTCGCACCGACGCTGCGGGCGCGCACGGCGCGGCGGTGCCCGAGTTTTTCATTGAGCGCTACATGAGTTCGTATCGCACCGAGTGGCTCGGTTTCGTGGCGCAGGTGCGAGGCGAAGCGTCGACGAGCGGCCCGATGCCGACGCTGG
>CAYRJD010000045.1:0-9607 GCA_964424585.1 uncultured Acidimicrobiales bacterium
TGGGCGCGCTAGGTGAGCGCGCCGGCGATGACGAGATCGGCGATCTTGTCGCCGTCGTAGCCCAAGATGCCCTCCAGCACCTCCATGTTGTGCTCGCCGAACATCGGCCCGCCCCACTCGGGCGCACCCGGCGTGCGCGACAGCTCGAAGTTGCTGTTTTCGACCCACGTGTGGCCGTGCACCGTGTGCGGCACCTGCACGAAGTGACCTCGTGCGACGAGCTGCGGGTCGGCGACGAGACCCTCGGCGTCGTGCACGCGGTGGGCGGGCACGCCTGCGGCGATCAGCGTCGCTTCGGCGTCGGGCAGCTCTTGGCTGACCGCCCAGGCAGCTATGAGTGCGTCGATTTCGGCGGCTCGCGCACGCCGGGCGGCCACGTCTAGCTCGGCGAGTTCGACGGCGCCGATCACCTGGGTCAGCGCGGCCCACTGCGCGTCGGTCTCACACGCCACCGCCAGCCAACGCTCTTCGCCGCGGCACCCGAACGTGCCGTGCGGAGCCATTCGCGCGTCGGCGTTGCCGTTGCGATCGGCGGTGCGCCCGTGCAGCTCTTCGTCGAGCATCTGTGGCGCGAGGAAGTGGAGCGCGCCCTCTAGCTGCGCGAAGTCGACGTAGCAGCCCTCGCCGGTGCGGTTTCGCTCACGCAGCGCCGCCAAGATCAGCACGACCGCCAGCTTGGGCGAGATGTAGTCGGTGTAGGCCGTGAACGGCCCGGCGGGAATGCGGTCTGGCCAGCCGGTCACCGGGTAGAAGCCCGCTATCGCCGCAGCCATCGTGCCGAAGCCCGCGTAGTTGCGCATCGGGCCGGTCTGGCCCATCAAGCAGCTAGAGAACATCACCAGCTGCGGGTTGACCGCCTGCAGCTCGTCGTAGCCGAGCCCCCAGCGCGCCATCGCCTTGGGCGAGAAGCTCTCGGTCAGCACGTCTGCCCAAGCCACGAGGTCGAGCACGACGTCGCGGGAGGCCGGGTTGTTTAGGTCGAGCGTCAGGTCGAGCTTGCCTGCGTTGATCGAGTGAAACTGGAGGGCGTTGTCTTGGCCGCCTTCTTCGCCGATGAACGGGTGCACGCCGCGCAGCACGTCGGGCTTTGATTCGCTTTCGATCTTGACGACCGTTGCGCCGTAGTCGGCGAGCGTGCGGGTTGCGCCCGGCCCGGCGAGCGCCCACATGAAGTCGAGAATCTTGACGTCCGCCAGGGGCTTGTCGGTGCTGGCCGGCGTCGCAGGCGTGCTTGGCTGCGTGGGTGTGCGCGGCTGCGCCAGTGCGCGCTGCGGCTCGGCGGGCGTGTCGAAGCGCAGCGTGCTCGACCCCAGCTTGGGTGCGGGTGCGAGGTCGACCAGCTGGCTCGGCCCGGCGACCTTCGCGAAGTTGCCGCAAAACCGCGGGGCGTTCGCGCCCTCACGTCCGGCGATGTCGACGCGCTGCCAGTAGTCACGCACGGCTAGCTGTTCGAGCGCCATCACGTCGGCGGTGGTGGTGATGGGGGCGATCAGCAAGTTGTCGGCGAGCGCTCGCGCCAGCAGCTCGGCCTTCGTCTTGGTTTCAACGAACGCCGTGAGCTGGCTCATCGCGTCGTTGAACACGTCGATGCTCTGGCGGCCCTCGAACACGGCCATGCCGTAGTCGATCCAGTCGACGTCGGCCAGCTCGTCGTCGACGGCGCCTTCGTCGCGCAGCCACGCCAGCAGCCGGGTGGTGAACGGACCAACCATCAGCCCAAACAAGAACGTCACCGTGACGTAGCCATCGGCGCAGCGAAACACCCACGGAATGGTGAACTCGCCGAGCTGCACCGCGCCGGGCAGCCGCATCGGGCCTTCGGTGCCCAACAGGCCGGTCATCATCTGAAACTGGGTGCAGTCGACGAACGATTCCTGAGCTGACGTGTCGATGTGCTGACCCACGCCGGAGCGCTCTCGCTCGTGCAGCGCAATCAGCACGCCGCCGGCGGCGTCGACCGCGGCGTTGTGCCACGTCTGGGGCACGCCGATGCGCACGGGCGGACGGTCTCGGTCGCCGGTGAGCCACGTGGTGCCGCTGGCGGCCGACAGCGTGAGGTCGGTGGCTGGCCAGTCGGCTTTGGGGCCGGTCTGGCCGAACGGCGTGATCGACGCGGTCACCAGCGCCGGGTTGGCAGCCCGCAGCACTTCGGTGTCGACGTCGAACACGCCGCACTCGATCAGCACGTCTGCGCTGGCGGCGACGGCTTCTAGCTGGGCGGGGTCGTCGAGCACGGCTGAGCGTTTGCCGCGGTTGAACGCCGCAAACTCGAGCGCCCGCTCGGGGCCGGCGACGTCGTCGACGAACGGGGCGAAGTGGCGGCTGCGGTGTCCGCCGGGCGGCTCGATGAGCAGCACGTCGGCTCCGAGCTGGGCTAGCAGCAGCCCCGCGAGGTGGCCTCGGTCGTCGGTGAGATCTAGTATGCGTGTTCCGGTGAGCACCGCTTTGCTGTCCTTTCGTTCGGCACCTAGCCCGACACTGTTTTCGGGTATTCGGCGGATTGCCACCAAGTTTGCCTTCCGAGGTGCTACAGATAGGCATTCACAACTGACGCAGTTGGCGAACGCCAGCGGTGTCACCGACTAAAGGAGAGCCATCCAGTGGCTACGAAAGCAGACACCATTTCCGCGGTCGCGGAGAGTTCAGGGGTCACGCAAGCCGACACAGAGCGAGTGCTCACGGCGTTCTTTGACCTCGTGAAGGCGCAGGTGAAGGCAGACGAGAAAATCGCCTGGCCCGGCTTCGGCACCTTCTCGCTCAGCAAGCGTGGGCCCCGCAAGGGACGCAACCCCCGCACCGGTGAAGAGATCAAGATCGGCCCGAGCCGCTCGATCAAGTTGAGCACAGCCGCTGGCGCCAAGAAAGAGTTGATGTCCTAAAGCCTTCGGGCTTTCACTCCGTCTGGCGGCTGGCCGTTTGCCGGTTCACTGCCAGGCGGTGTCATCAACTCTGACTGGCTAGCGCCCTTGTGGCGCGCCAGCGCAACCGAGCCCACCGACGCGGCGGCGACCACAGCCATCGCTGCGATGACGAAGTACGGCGCCGCGTAGTTGGTGTCGCCCGTTTCCGGTGAGCCGGTGACGAGCGCGCCGCTCACGAGCGGGCTGATCGCGGTGACGACGCTGTAGTACAGCGTCATCACGGCGAACGCCGAGGTAAACATGCGATCCGCGACGTGCTCGCGGATGTATGCGGCGGTGAGCGACGGGTAGGCGAACATCGCTGCGCCGTAGACGAGCACGGTCGCCGCGATGATCGCTTCGTTGGCGAACAGCGGAAACACCGCTGCTGCGACCGCGACGAGCGCCATCACCCAGCTCATCGTCGTCGGCGTGCCCACCGCGTCGGCTAGGCGTCCGAACGCGAGCGCGCCCACCATCGATGCGACGCCCAGCACCGAGAACAGCAGGGTCGCGAAGCTGCGGCTCAGCCCGTGGTGGTGCTCGACCGCTAGCCCCAGCAGCACGACGAACGCGCTGGCGCTCCACGCGAAGCCCATGTATGCGACCAGCGTTCGCCAGCGACCAACGAGGTGGCGCAGCGCCGTCCACTGGCTACCGGCGACGAGCCGCTGGGTGGGTTCCATCCGCACCGCGCCGATGAGCAGCGCGAGCAGCAGCAGCGATGCGGCGAACTCGGCGAGCCAGACCGGGCGCCACAGGTCGGTGTTGTCGGTGAGCGCGCGAGCCAGGTCGGTCAGCAGCGACACGACGATGAAGCCCGCGCCCATCAGCGCGGTGAGGCTGCCGATGGCGACGCCGCGTCGGTCGCTGGGCACGACCTCGGCGACGATCGCCGGCGCGGTCATCCAGATGCCGGGGCCGCCCAGCCCGCCCAGCGCGACGCCCACCATCACCAGCGGCGTCGACGTGGCGACCGACAGCACGGCCAGCCCCGCGGCGGTCACGAAGACGCCGGCTCGCAGCAGCGCGACCGGCTCAAACTTTCCCGCGAGCGCCAGCAGCACGACCGTGCCGATTAGGTAGCCGGCGAGGTTGACGCTGGCGAGCGACGCGGCGATCTGCTCGCTCAGCCCGAGGTCGTCGGCCATCGCGGGCAGCAGGACCGAGATGGTGCCCCGCCCGAACACGTGCGACACCACGCCCGCGCAGGCGATGACCAGCACGCGGCCCCACCTGGCGCGGTTGCGCTGTGTTGGCCGTTTGCTTGTTGTGCGGCCGACCCTCGCGGGGTCAACGGCGACGACCGCCCAGACGCTTGGCCTGACGTTGGGCACCGACGCCAAGCTAGTGCTGTCGTCTTTGACCTAGCGTTTAGCTGCACCTTGACCGAAAGGAAGAGACGATGTCAGCAGCAAGCGTGACCGGAGAGACGAGCGGAGCCGTGCGGCTCGTGCGGGTCGACGACGGCAAGGCCAACGCGTTTTCGGTGCCGATGCTCGAAGCGCTGCTAGGCGAGCTTGACGCGGCTGAGGCATCTGACGACGTCGGCGCGTTGGTGATCGCCGGCAACGAGCGAGCGTTCTTCGCCGGGTTCGACCTTGAGGTGATCCGCTCGGGCGACCGGGCGGCGATTAGCCAGCTCGTGTCTGCGGGCGGCGAGCTGGTGCGGCGGGCCTACGGCGCGTCCGTGCCGGTGGTGGCGGCGTGCACCGGCCACGCGGTCGCGGCGGGCGCGCTGTTGCTGCTGGGCTGCGCGCATCGAGTCGGGCCAGCGTCCGACGGCGTGAAGATCGGGTTGAACGAGGTCGCCATCGGTCTGACGCTGCCCGACTGGGCGCTCGCCGTCGCCGCCGACCGTCTGTCGAAGCGTCACCTGCAGCGCTGCGTCGCGAACGCGCAGCTCTGCGACGGCGCGGCGGCGGTGGACGTGGGCTACCTCGATGAGGTGGTGGCGTCCGCAGCTGTGGTCGACCGGGCCACCGAAGTGGCGGCGCAGCTAGCCGACACGCTCGATGCGGTGGCGTATGGCAAGACCGTCGCCGCGCTGCGTGGCGACGTGCTCGCGCGCATGGCCCAGTCGATCAGTTGAAGGTCGTCGACTTCAGGTTCCGACCCATCGGCACTCAAAGCTGGACGCGCGACACCACCTTCCACTACCTGGCGCGCATGGGGTTAGAGCCGTGCCCCAGCTTCGTCGAGCAGTCGGCCGAGTTGATGTTTGCCGAGATGGACGCCGCCGGCATCGAGATTGGCGTGGTTGGCGTGCCCGGCCCGACGTCCATTCGTGGGCTCAACCCGTCGTCGTCGGCCGACGTCGCCGACGTGGTCGCGGCTAACCGCGATCGCTTCGTCGCGTTCGGCTCGGTCGACCCGAGCGACGTTGAGGGCGCGGTGGCGGCGCTCGCTGAGTTGGCGGCGAGCGGCGTGCGTGGCGTCACCATCGACCCGTCGACCGCGTCGGTCAGCCGTCACTTCGACGACAGGGCGCTGTATCCGCTCTATGAGGAGGCGCAGCGCTGTGACGTGTTGGTGTCGACGACGATGAGTTGCTTGCTCGGCCCGTATCAGAGCAGCTGCCGCCCGGAGATGGTCGACCACGTGGCGACCGATTTTCCTTCGCTCACGATCAGCATTCAGCACGGCGGCTGGCCGTACGTGCGAGAGGCCATCGGCGTCGCCTACAAGCAACCCAACGTCGTGCTGGTGCCGGGCCAATACGTGCACTACGGGTTCCCTGGATCAGACGACTACGTGACGGCGCTCGCTCGCCAGCTGCCCGATCAGGTCTTGTTTGGCAGCGTGTATCCGAACTGCGGGCCGCTCACCGACCTGCGTGACATCGTCGCCAGCTGGCAGCTGCCGCTCGACGTCGAGCGGAAGTATCTGCGCGACAACGCCCTGCGAGTGCTGGGCATGTAGCTGACCAGCTTGTAGGTGTGCTGACATTGCTGGTCGGCAGGCTCACCGGACGTGAGCATCAGTCGCAAGTAGTTTGGGGTCAACCCGGACGACGGAACGAACACCATCTCGCCGTGGTCGTTCTCGTCGAGTATGTTGGCTTCTTGGAGGTGGGCGAGAATTTGTTGGGCGTACGGCAGCTGGAGGTTCTGTTCTTCTGCGATTTGCTGCTTTATCTGTTCACCCGTCGTGCCGGGCGGGGCGTTGTAGACGGCGACTAATGCGCGCACGTGCGTTTCTCCGAAGTCGGCGAAGGTCGGGTTCTCTACGTTCTCTCGGTAGAGACGCTCGGTGACGGCAGCCGCGTACTGGATGTGTTCGACGTCGATAGGCCGCGACGGCGCGCGGCTGACCTGCCATGCGTGTTCGCCGAGCAGCTGCATCCGGTAGGGCGAGCCAAGCGACTGCTCTGTCGCCATCTGCAGCGCGTCGTCTGTGAACGAACCGCCCGCTGACTTGGCGTGCGGCACTGGCGCGCTGCTGACCGCCTTGTATCACCGCGTCGCGGCTCGCGTTCGTTCGGCGGGCAACGACGACGCTGACGCGCATCGGGTGTTTATGGAGCAGGTGATTCGCGCCGCAGACATCATGCCTGGCGCGGCTCATCTCACCGCGACGTTGCTTTCATCGGCGCATCCGTCGGTTCCATACACCGACGCGAACGTGGCGCTCTATCCCGTCGGGCAGATGGCGGAGACGAAGGAGTCTGAGCCGCCGTCGTCAGACAACGTGAGCCTCGGGTCGTTGGAGCTGTTGGGTTCGAGTGTGGTGCAAGGGGAACTGCTGAGCTCTCGTCCTCAACGAGAGAGGTCGGTGGTCACACGCACCGGCGAGGAAGCTCAAACGATTTCGATAGGCGAGCGCACTTTGGATGTGTGCGTGATGAATCCGCCGTTCACGTCCAACAGCAGTCGCCCGACGAAGGCCGAAGAGGGGTTGAAGAATCGCAAGTGGGCTGGGCTGGGACGAACCGAAGATGAACAGGTAGCTATGGAGGCGCGCGAGGCGCGGCTCGTCGAAGCTCACCGGCAGAAATTCAAGTCTCCGCGCATGTTCGCAGATGAGCCCGCGTATCACGGCAACATCGGGCTGGCTACGCCGTTCATGGACTTAGCACACACGAAGCTGAAGAACGGCGGCGTGCTAGGGCTCATTCTTCCCCAAACGTTTCTGTCAGGCAAGCGTTGGGCGAACGCCCGCAAGTTCATTGAAGCTCAGTACGAAGACGTAGTGGTTGTCACCATCGCTGACGATGGAACAGAAGATCAGGCGTTTTCGGCGGGCACCGGCATGGCCGAATGCATGCTCGTGGCGCGCAAGAGAACCAGCAGAGCGAGCGGCAGGCAACGTGTGTTCTACGTCAGCCTCCACGAGCGTCCCGTATCGACCGCCGCCGGCGTCGAGATCGCACGGGCTGTCGCTGCTGTGCCTGACGAGGCGGCGACAGGCGAGCTGCTGATCGGCAGTCAGGACGTGTGCGGCACCTACGCGTCCGCAGACACGCTGAGCGGGCATTTCGCTGGCGTGCGAGACGTGCGCCTCAGCGAGACATCTGAGCGGCTGGCCGCGGGCATTCTCGACTTGCCGACCGTGCCTCCGATGTCAGTGCCGATGGCGACGCTCGGAGAGGTGGGCGGCGTCAGCCCGAACCACGTGATGATCGGCACTCTTGTTGGGACGACCAGCACATCCGAGGAAGGCCCGCTCGTCATCCACGACAAGAGGAGCGAGCGGCTGGCTTGGGAGTCGTTTACCTATCGCACGCTGTGGTGGAACGACCACGCCACCCAGACGAACCTAGAGGTGCTGCCCGACGCAGAAGGAAGGCCACGAGACGGGCGCAGACCAGACGCCGACGCGCTCTGGGCTGATTGGGCAACGCGACTACACATGAATCTCGAATTCAGGCTCAACTCGCAGCCACTCGCCGCGTGCCGCACGCCAGCGCCAACCATCGGCGGAGGTACCTGGCCGTCCGTGGTGCTGGCTGACGGCGTGTGGGAGCCGGCGGCGGTGCTCTGGCACAACACGACGCTCGGGTTGATCCTGCGCTGGGCGTCTAGCGGTCGCCAGCAGCTCGGCAAGGCGAGACTGACGGTCGGCCGGCTGCCTGACCTGCCGACGCTCGACTACCGACAGCTCACCGATGCACAGCTCGCCATAGCGGACGAGATTTACGAACGCTTCACCACCGGCGACGCCAAGCTCACGCTGCGACCGGCGAACGAGGCGTGGCACGACCAGGCGCGACACGCGCTCGACCGGGCCGTGCTCGAAGAGATGCTGGGGTTTGACTGGACGGAGGTCGGCGCGGCGCTCGCGACGCTGCGTCAGCAGTGGTGCTCGGAGCCGTCGGTGCACGGCGGGCAGCTCAGCCGGCCCGGCGGCGTCGGCGGAAACATCGACTTGGTGCTGGCACGAGAGCGGCTGCGCGCGCAGGCGGCCGACGCGGCGACTCCTGAGCGGCAACAGGCACGAGAGAAGCTGGGCGGCCGGCGAAAGACGAACCCGGCGGCGATGAAGCACTACCTGGTCGCGCTCGAAGAGATCGAGTCGCTGCCTGGCGCGCGAGCCGTCGGCCTCGCCGGCGACGTCGCTCACGTGGTGGCGCACGACGTCGCGCTGGCTCGCGCGCGCGTCGTCAAAGCTGAAGCTGACGCCGCGCGCGAGCAGGATCAGCGGGTCGTCGACGACAGACGCGGCGAAGCGGCGAAATGGAGCGCCGTGCTGGGGAAGCTCGAAGGCGTGGAGCGCAGCCTCGCGGCGGTGCTGGCGTAGTCGTTCGCCGTCGGCCGTCACGCGTGCGGCGGCCGAGCCCGTGCGGGCGGGCTGGTGGTTGGGCTGGCATTTCGGCGACGTTGGACTTACCTTGCTCGGCGGTGATCGTTGTCTGGTTTTCGGGCCGCTCGGCTGACGCTTGGTTGGTGCGCGCGCGAGCTAGCCGTGCGCTGCGTCGTGCGCGGCGCGGCGTCGTGAGCCGTTCGGCGGGTGGCGTCGTGACGAACGGCACAGACGATACGGGCGGTCAGATGCGGAGCGTGCCGGTTTTCGCGGTTCGACGGCCTGATGCCGCGTCGGACGGGTTCGGCGCATGTAGCGTTCGTGTCGGCTTTGGCTGCCGAGCAGAAAGGTGTGACGCCATGCCCACGAACCCACATTTCTTTGACGATGGCGGCCCTCACGGCTGCGCCGGCGGACGTGCGCGGCTGCGGTGGCGGCGGCTGTGCGCGCCTGCTTTAGCGTTGATGCTGCTGGCAGCGGCGTGCTCAAGCGACGACGACGACGCTGATGATTCGGCGAGCGAGGCGACTGCGACGACAATAAATGCGGGTGATGAGGTTGGTGTAAATGACGCTGATTCGTCGGATAGTTCTACGGCAACGACGGCGCACGACACAGACAGAGCGCGCGCGGGCGGGCACGCGAATCACGCGTTCGCCGAAACGGACGACGAATACGCCGTGCGGCAGCAGGAACTCGTGGACGCTGCGGCCGACGCGCAAGATGATTTGGCTGACGATCCTGACATCGTCGCGGCCGAAGACGAGCTAGGGGTGTCGTTGGTGCCGACCGTGCCGGTGCAGGCATCACCGCAAGGCGGGCTGGCAGAGGTCACGCCGGAGACGCTAGACGCGAACGAACGATACGTCGAGCAGACCGAAGCCATCGACCAAACGAGCGGCTACCAGCCAGGCGCGACGCCGGCCGCCCGGCTCGAACAAGCGCGCGCCACACCAGCTACCACG
>CAYRJD010000046.1:0-11811 GCA_964424585.1 uncultured Acidimicrobiales bacterium
CACGGCGCGGGGGAGGAGCACGGCGCGGGGGAGGAGCACGGCGCGGTGGGTCGGTTGGCAAGGGCTAGTGGCCGGTCCAGTTGGGTTTGCGGCGTTCGGCGAAGGCGCGTGAGCCCTCGGCGGCGTCGTCGGTGGCTGCGACCAAGCGGCGGATGCTCTCGCCCATGCGGACGGCTTCGGTCCAGCCCATGCGAGCGCTACGCCAGGCGACCTCTTTCACGGCTCGCACCGCCAGCGGCGCACCCTGACACAGCCGCTCGGCCAGCGCGCGAGCCTCGTCCATCAGCTCGTCGTGGAGCACCACCCGATACGCGAGGCCGATCTCCGCGGCACGCTCAGCATCGATGTTGTCGCCCGTCAGCAGCACCTCCATCGCGTTCGCCCAGCCGATCTTCGGCGGCATGCGCATCGCACCCACAATCGTAGGCACGCCGATCTTCACCTCCGGCATCCCGAACACCGCCCGGTCAGACGCCAGCAGAAAGTCAGCCACCAGCGCGCCCGTCAGCCCGTAGCCGATGCACGCCCCGTTCACAGCCGCGATCGTCGGCTTCCACAGCTCGAGCCCGCTCTCAAGGGAGTTGACGGTCGGAATCTCAAAGAAGCTGCCCGGCCACGTGCCCGCCGACCCCTTCGTCTCGTCGCGCATGTCCGCACCAGCGCAAAACGCCCGCCCCGCCCCCGTCATGATCGCCACCCACGCCGCCGGGTCGTTGTAAAACTCGAGCCACGCGGCGTTCAAGCACTGCCGCATCTCGCCGTTGATGGCGTTCAACACCTCCGGACGGTTGTAGGTGATGGTCGCCACGTGACCATCTAGCTCATAGGTCGCAGCATCGCTCATGGTGCCGTTCTAGCCGATCAGCCCCTGTCCACGGCGGCGTTCCGCGCCACTAAGCGGGCACACTTAGCCCGTGCGGCTTGTCATCCAAGTGCCGTGTTTCAACGAAGGCGAAACCATCGCGGCAACCCTCGCCGACCTGCCCCGCCACGTCGAGGGCTGCGACGAAGTGCTGTGGCTCGTCATCGACGACGGCTCCACCGACGACACCGCCGCCCAAGCGCTCGCCGCCGGCGCCGACCACATCGTGCGTCTCACCCACAATCGAGGCCTCGCCACGGCGTTCGAGGCGGGCGTCGACGCAGCGCTCAAGCTCGGCGCCGACGTGCTCGTCAACACCGACGGCGACAACCAATACCAAGCCTCCGGCATCGCCGCGCTGGTCGCGCCTATCGCGCAAGGCCGAGCCGACCTGGTCGTCGGCTCGCGCGACGTCGTGCAGCATCCCGAGTTTTCCTGGCTCAAAAAGCGCCTCCAGCGCATCGGCTCGTGGGTCGTCCGCCAAGCCTCCGGCACCCAAGTCGCCGACGCCACCTCAGGCTTTCGCGCATACAGCCGCGAGGCGCTGCTCGGCATCAACGTCGTCTCGCGCTTCAGCTACACGCTCGAAACCGTCATTCAGGCCGGAAAGAACGGCCTCGCCGTCACCGACGTCGGAATCGATGTCAACCCGACCACCCGCCCGTCGCGGCTGTTCACCAGCAAGCGCCAGTACGTGCGACGCTCGGCGGGAACCATCGTGCGCGTCTACGCCATGCACCAGCCGCTGCGGTTCTTCGCGATTCCGGCGGCGCTGGCGGCGCTCGGCGCGCTCGCGCTGTTTGGACGCTTTACCTACTACCTCATCACCGCGGGCGGCGCTGGGCACATCCAGTCGCTGATCATCGCCGGCGTGCTGGCGCTGATCGCCGTGCAGGCGTTCATGCTTGGCGTGCTGGCCGAGCTGCTGCGCGCCAACCGGGTGATCGCCGAACGCACGCTGCGGCGCATCAAAGGCGTCGAGCTAATCCAGGCCAGCCAGGCCGCCAGCCAGGCCGCCAGCTGGCCTCAGCCCGACCCACAGCCACCCGATTCTCAACCAGAAGCCGCAAACGCCGAGATCGGCGGACACGAGCACACCAGGTTGCGGTCGCCGTAAGCCCCATCGATGCGGCCCACCGGCGGCCAGTACTTGTCGGCAACCTCGCCCATCGGATACGCAGCCTCGGCGCGCGCATACGGGTGCGACCAGTCGTCGGCCAGCACCGCAGCAGCGGTGTGGGGCGCGTTGATGAGCGGGTTGTCGTCGGCCGGCCACTCGCCGGTGCGCACCCGCTCGATTTCGCCCCGGATAGACGCCATCGCGTCGCAGAACCGATCGATCTCCGCCAGCGACTCGCTCTCGGTCGGCTCGACCATCAGCGTGCCCGCCACCGGAAACGACATCGTCGGCGCGTGAAACCCGTAGTCGATGAGCCGCTTCGCCACGTCTTCCACCGACGCCCACTTCGACAGCGGCCGCAGGTCGATGACGCACTCGTGCGCGACCAGCCCGTGCTTGCCCGCATACAAGACGTCGAAGTGCACTGCCAGCCGAGCCGCCACGTAGTTCGCCGCCAAGATGGCGTGCTGCGTCGCCGCGCGCAAACCCGCAGCGCCCATCATCGTGATGTACATCCACGAGATCGGCAGGATCGACGCCGAACCGAACGGCGCACCTGAGATGGTCGGCTTCGCGCCGCTGGCCTCGCCGTCCTCGACACGTTGGCCGGCATCGCCGAACACGTCGGCCACGCTCGGGGGAAGAAACGGCGCCAGGTGTCGGCGCGCCACCACCGGACCCACGCCGGGCCCGCCGCCACCGTGGGGAATGCAGAACGTCTTGTGCAAGTTGAGGTGGCTCACGTCCGCGCCGAAGCCGCCCGGCTCGGCCAGCCCGAGCAGCGCGTTGAGGTTGGCGCCGTCTAGGTAGACCTGCCCGCCTGCGGAGTGGACGACGTCGCAAATCGCAGTGATCTGTGTCTCAAACACGCCGTGCGTCGACGGGTAGGTGACCATCAGCGCGGCTAGCCGGTCGCCGGCCGCAGACGCCACTCGCCGCAGGTCGTCGACGTCGACGTCGCCGTTGTGGTCGCACGCCACCACCCGCACCTCCATGCCCGCCATCACCGCGGACGCGGCGTTGGTGCCGTGAGCCGACTGCGGAATGAGACACACGTCGCGCTGCGGCTCGCCCCGGCTGGCGTGATACGCCCTGATCGCCCACAAGCCCGCCAGCTCGCCTTGTGAGCCGGCGTTGGGCTGACAGCTAGCAACGTCGTAGCCGGTGCACGCCGCGAGCCAGCGCTCGAGGTCGCCGATCAGCTGGCGGTAGCCGGTCGCGGTCTCTAACGGCGCGAAGGGATGCAGGTCGGCGAAGGCGCTCCACGTGATCGGCGTAAGCTCGGCGGCGGCGTTCAGCTTCATCGTGCAGCTGCCCAGCGGAATCATCGACCGGTCGAGCGCTACGTCGGAGCTGGCGAGGCGCCGTAGGTAGCGCATCAGCTCGGTTTCGCTGCGGTAGCGGTGAAACGTCGGGTGCGTCATGAACGCAGACGTGCGCACCAGCTCGGGCGGCACGCGCAGCTCGGTTGGCACATCAGGCTCAGCATGCGCGCCGTCACCCAGATCGCCGCCCGCGTCGTCGCCCGCGCTCGCTAGTGATCCGCCGGGCGGCGTCGTACCCAGCGCCGTCGCGAACGCTTCCAGCACGGTCTCGATCGCCGTATGCGTAGTCGTTTCATCGGTGCTGATGCCGATGAGGTCGTCGCCTGCGTCTCGCAGCAAGATGCCCGCGTCGGCCGCCGCAGCCAGTACGTCGGGCGCCCGAGACGACGGCACTCGCACGCTGAGCGTGTCGAAGAAGTGCTCGTTCACCACCGTCACGCCGTCGAGCGCGGCCAGCGCACGAGCCAGGCGCGCCGCGTGGCCGTGCACCCGACGCGCCATCGCGGCCAACCCGTCGGGCCCGTGGTACACGCCGTAGGCCGACGCCACCACCGCCAGCAGCACCTGAGCTGTGCAGATGTTGCTGGTGGCGCGGTCTCGGCGAATGTGCTGCTCGCGGGTCGCAAGCGCCAGCCGATAGGCGGGGCGACCAGCCACGTCGACCGACACGCCTACCAGCCGCCCGGGCAGCTGCCGCCGATGCGAGGCCGACGTCGCCAGGAACGCGGCGTGCGGCCCGCCGAAACCCATCGGCACGCCGAAGCGCTGGCTGTTGCCTACAACGATGTCTGCGCCTAGCTCGCCCGGCGGCATCAGCACGCAGCACGCGAGCAGGTCGGTCGCGGCGACGGTCATCGCGCCAGCCGCGCGCACGGCGTCGGCCACAGGCGCGAGGCTGCGCACCGCCCCGCTAGAGCCCGGGTAACTCACCACGGCCGCAAACACGCGCGCCGGGTCGAGGTCGCGCCACGGGTCGCCCACGATCACCTCGACGCTCTGCGGGTCGGCGCGAGTGCGCACCACCGCGATGGTCTGCGGGTGACAGTCGGCGTCGACGAAGCAAGCGGCCCGGTCGGCCACGTCGCCCGCCACCAGCCGTCGTGCCATCGCAACGCCTTCGGCGACGGCGGTGGCTTCGTCTAGCAGCGAGGCGTTGGCGATCTCGCAGCCGCACAGCTCGGCGACCATCGTCTGGAAGTTCAGCAACGCCTCCAGGCGCCCCTGGCTGATCTCGGGCTGATACGGGGTGTAGGCCGTATACCACGATGGATTCTCCAAGATGTTGCGCCTAATGACCGCCGGCGTGTGCGTCGGGTAGTAGCCCATGCCGATCATCGAGCGCATCGGCGTGTTGCGGCTGGCGATGTCGCCGAGCGCGGCCAGCGCGTCGGCTTCGCTGCGTGCTTCGGGCAGCTCATGTGTGCGCTGTGCCCGTGCGAGCGGGCCGGTGATAGCGGCGGGCAGCGCGGCCTCGGTCAGCTCGTCGAGCGAGCTGTAGCCGACGGTGGCGAGCATTGCCGCGGCGTCGGCTTCGTTGATGCCGATGTGTCGTGCGGCGAAGGGCACCGCCTTATCTTTGCGCCGAGCGGCGGTAGCGGTGCGGCACGAACGGCAGCGCCGTCACCTCACAGGCTTGTCGTCGGTCGTCGCTGACGGCGACCAACTGCGTGCCGACGCTCGCAAGTTCGGCGCGCACGTAGCCCATCGCGATGGGGCGGCCGAGGGTGGGGGAGTAGCCGCCGCTGGTGACGTGTCCGACGAGCGACGCTTGCTCAAACGGGTCGTCGTCGGTGCCAGCAGCTGGCAGCGCCAGCTTCGCGCTCGCTCTGATGGGACGACGCCCGGCTGGGGCGATGCCGACGCGCCGGCGGGGCGCGCCGTTCGCCAGCTGCGCTGCGATCACGTCTGCGCCCACGTAGCCCGCGTCGGCGTGACGGCGCGCCGTGGGCACCGTCCAGCCGAGGCCCGCTTCGACGAGCGTCGTCGTCTCGGCGACGTCCGCGCCGTAGAGGCACAGCCCTGCTTCGAGGCGCAGCGTGTCGCGAGCACCCAGGCCAGCAGGCGTGACGCGGCTGTCGGCCAGCAGCGCGCCAGCCAGCGGCACCGCCGCGTCGTGCGGCAGCGCGATCTCGAAGCCGTCTTCGCCTGTGTAGCCGGCGCGCGCTACGACGAGCGGCGCGCCTCGCCACACGCACTCAAGTGCCGACATGAACGCGAGCCCGCGCACCGCAGCCGCCAGCGGCGCGGCGTCGCCGAACGCGACGTCTACCAGCACGTCTTCGGAGGCAGGCCCAGCGAGCGCGAGCGTCGCGAGGTCGCGCCGCAGCTCGACGCGCACGTCGGCTCGCGCGCCGCCCTGTGGCGCGTCAGCCCGGCGCTGCGCGGCGTGCGTGAGATAGGCGAAGTCGGCGCTCGTGCGCGCCGCGTTCACCACCATCCGCAGTCGGTCGTCGAGCCGTGAGACGACCACGTCGTCTGCCAGCCCGCCTGACGGCGAGGTGAGCGCCGAGTACGCCATCTGGCCGTGGCCTAGTTCGCTCACCGCCGCGGGCATCAGCGTCTCAAGCCAGCTGGCGCACGCGTCAACCGCGCCAGCAACCGGGCCAGTCACGTGGCCCGTCACGTCGACGACGCCCAGGTGCGACACGTCGAACAGCCCGCACGCCCGCCGCACCGCTGAGTGCTCGGCGACGGTGCCCTCATAGCGCAGCGGCATCTGGTAGCCGCCGAACGTCGTCATCTTCGCGCCCAGGCTGCGGTGCAGCTCATCCAGCGCGCTGCGGGCTACTGCTGTTCGCTCCACGGTTCGCCCGCGAGGAACGCCCGCACCTTCTCCTTCGGGCGCCCGATGATCGCCCGCCTGCCCTTCACCACGATCGGCCGCTGCAGCAACGCCTTGCGCTCGGCCAGCAGTTCGACGACGGCGGCGGGGTTGTCGACGTAGTCGTCGGCGTCGAGCGCCAGCTTCTTGAACTGCGAGTCTTTGCGCACCAGGTCTTCCACCGGGTCATCGAGCATCGCGACCAGCTGCTCTAGCTGCGCCCGGTCGGGCGGCTGCTTCATGTAGGCCACGACGTCGACGTCAATGCCTGCTTCCTCGGCGACCGCCAAGGCGTTGCGCGAAGACGTTCAGTGCGGGTTGTGGTAGATGGTTACGTTTGCCATGTCGGCTCCTGTTGGGTGTGGGGCGCGCCTCGGGGGCGGTGCTGTCGTTCATGCGCGAGCACGGCGAACAGCAGGTCGGGCGCGCCGCCGGGTTCGATGCCCAGCTTGGAGGTGAGGCGGTCGGGCCACAGCACCTCGGCGGGCTCGCCGTCGTCGACGACGCGGCCTTCGTTGAGCACGAGCACCCGGTCGGCGAGGGTCGCTTCGACCATCTGGTGGGTGGAGATGACGAAGCTCATGCCGGCGTCGCGCTCGGTCTCGATGAAGTCCAAGATGATCTTCTGGCTGGGCAGGTCGAGCCCGGTGATGGGCTCGTCCATCAGCAGCACGTCTGGGCGTTGTGCGAGGCACTGAGCCAGCAGCACTCGCTGGCGCTGCCCGCCCGAGAGGTGCCGGAACTGCTGGTTGGCCAGCGCGCCGATGTCGAACCGGCTGACCGCTTCGGCTATCGCCGCGCGGTCGGCAGCGCGCATCGGCCGCACGGCGCCGAGCCGTCGGTAGCGGCCCATCGCCAGCACGTCGCGCACCCGCAGCGGCAGCCACCCGGCGGTGCTGCGGTCTTGCGGCAGATACGCGACGGCAATCTCGTCTGCCCAGCGCACCGCGCCTCGCTGGGGTCGTTCGATCTTGGCGATGAGGTTTAGCAGCGTCGTCTTGCCGCTGCCGTTGCAGCCGATGACCGCGGTGGCAGTGCCTGCCTCAAACGCCAGCGCGTCGAAGCGCGCGGTGAACGTCTGGTTGCGGCTGAGCTTGCGGGTGAGCGAAACACGGTCGAGGGCGACGACGGGGTTCGCTGCGAGCACGGGCGCAGAGTAACGCCCGCCGCTCGCCGCGCGGCGCCGCGCTCGCTCGCTGTCGTAGCCTGGTCGTCATGGTTCAACTTCGTTCGCAAACGTCTACCGGCGGCCGCAACCAAGCAGGAGCGAGGGCGCTGTGGCGTGCCACCGGCATGACCGACAGCGACTTCGACAAGCCGATTGTCGCGGTCGCCAACTCGTTCACCCAGTTTGTGCCTGGCCACGTGCACCTCAAAGACATGGGGCAGCTGGTCGCCGGCGAGATCGTCGCTGCGGGCGGCGTCGCGAAAGAGTTCAACACCATCGCCGTCGACGACGGCATCGCGATGGGCCACGACGGCATGCTCTACAGCCTGCCCTCGCGCGACCTCATCGCGGATTCGGTCGAGTACATGGTCAACGCGCACTGCGCCGACGCGCTGGTGTGCATCAGCAACTGCGACAAGATCACCCCGGGCATGCTGATGGCGGCAATGCGGCTCAACATTCCGACCGTGTTCGTTTCGGGTGGCCCGATGGAGGCCGGCAAAACGAAGCTGGCGGAAAACAAGGTCGACCTCATCAACGTGATGGTCGTGGCCGCCGACGCGTCGGTGAGCGACGAAGACGTCGCCGAGATGGAGCGTTCGGGCTGTCCGACGTGCGGGTCGTGCTCGGGCATGTTCACCGCCAACTCGATGAACTGCCTCACTGAAGCGCTGGGGCTGTCGCTGCCGGGCAACGGCACGGTCGTCGCGACGCACGCCGACCGGCGCGAGCTGTTTCTGCGAGCCGGTCGCCTGGTGGTCGAGCTGAGCCGCCGCTACTACGGCGACGACGACGCGTCGGTGCTGCCGCGCAACATCGGCAGTTTTGAGGCGTTCGAGAACGCGATGACGCTCGACATCGCGATGGGCGGCTCGACCAACACGATCCTCCACCTGCTGGCTGCAGCCGAGGAAGCCGAGCTGAACTTCACGATGGCCGACATCGACCGGCTGAGCCGCAAGGTTCCGAACATCTGCAAGGTCGCCCCGGCAACCGAGCTGTTTCACGTCGAAGACGTGCACCGGGCGGGCGGCGTGATGGCGATTTTGGGCGAGCTGAACCGGGCGGGGTTGCTCAACAACCAGGTGCCGATGGTGCACTCGCCGTCGCTCGCGGAGGCGATCGCCGAGTGGGACGTCGCGTCGAACCCTTCTGAAGAGCTGGCGACGTTCTTTCGGGCGGGCCCGGCGGGCATTCCCACGCAAGTCGCGTTCAGTCAGGCCGAGCGATATCGGTCGCTTGATTTAGATCGCGCCCAGGGCTGCATTCGCTCGGTCGACGCGGCGTATTCCGCGGACGGCGGGCTGGCGGTGCTGTACGGCAACCTCGCGCCCGACGGGTGCGTGGTGAAGACCGCAGGGGTCGATGAGTCGATTTGGCGCTTTGCTGGCAAGGCGGTCGTGGTGGAGAGCCAAGACGACGCGGTCGATGCGATCTTGGGCGACCGGGTGACCGCGGGCGACGTGGTGGTGGTGCGCTATGAGGGCCCCCGGGGCGGGCCGGGCATGCAGGAGATGCTGTATCCGACGTCGTATCTCAAGTCGAAGGGGCTGGGTGCGGCGTGCGCGCTGGTGACCGACGGCAGGTTCTCTGGCGGCACGTCTGGGCTCTCTATTGGGCACGTGTCGCCTGAGGCGGCGGCTGGCGGGCTGATCGGTTTGGTGCGTGACGGCGACACGATTGAGATCGACATTCCCAACCGCAGCATCAACTTGGCGGTCGACGACGCCGAGCTTGAGTCTCGTCGGCTCGCGCAAGACGAGGCGGGCTGGCAGCCGGCGGCGCCTCGCGCTCGTCAGGTGTCGACCGCGCTGCGCGCGTACGCGGCGATGGCCACCAGCGCCGATCGCGGCGCGGTGCGCGACTTGTCTGGGCTGTAGCTCTTCGCTGCGTGCCGCGCGTCGGCGTGCGGCGCGTCTAGAAGCAGATGAACAGCACGCAGAACGGGGCGCTCAAGCCGGGCGTGTAGAAGCCGCAGTCTGCAAGGTCGGCGCGGGTGTCGGCGTCTGAAAGTGCCTCAGGTCGCACCGCGCCCATCACGCCGTCTTCGACTGAGGCGCTCTTCGTCCAGCCGTGGTCATCAACCAGACAAGGTGCGACGACTTTCGTGGTTGAGTCGGTCGGGTTGCCGAGGCGTACCGGCTCGCCGGAGGGACGCCGAACATTCAGCGATACCTGGCAGGCGACGATGAGTTCTCTGTAGTGCTCTTCCTCTTCGGCGCGGAGCCCGGCGAACAGTCGAGCGTCGCCGGTTCGCTCGTGAACGCAACGGGCGATGTTGTCTCCGTAGTACGTGAGCAGTGGTTCGTTGCTTGGATCGCCGCGCCCGATGCGGTTCGGCGGCAGGGACGCGTCGGAGGTCGTGGTGGTCAGAGCGGGTTCGGCCTCCGCGTTCGCTTCGTTGGATTCGCCGGCTGCGGTGCTAACCGCCGTCGTGGTGGCATCATCGGCTTCGGAATCCGAGCCAGCACTGCTACAACCGAGTACCAAAGCCAGCAGTGTCACTGCTGTTGAGGCAATCGCAGATTTCCGTGTCGCGCGCATCACCGACAACTATAACGGTGACACGTTCGCTACGCTCGCAGCCATGAAACTAACGGCCATCGTCAGCGTCGCGCTCATGTTGGTGCTAAGCGCGTGCGCAAGTTCGGCGAGCGATGCCGACACGGATGCGCCGGAGGAGTTGACCGAAGTTGCTTTTCGCGCAGAGCTAGTCAATGTTGCGCCACCGTCGCCCTTCGCGGACGCGTTGGGGTTAGAGACGATTGATTCGGGTCTCGCCGCGACGCTGGCGCGGTTGCACCAGCAAGAAGTGGAAGTGTGCATGCGTGCCCTCGGTTGGCCTTATGTGGTGCACGTCAGTGTCTGGTCTGTCGGCGATTCGTGGTTGCCTTCGCTGAGCCGAGAGGAGTTCGCTGTACAGCACGGGTTCGGTTCGACACTGAGGCCTGAGGACGTCACCGGCGGGCTAGTCGTATCTGATGATCCCACCTGGCCAGAGATTGAGAAGCTCTCTCCTGCCGAGCAAGAGGCCTATCTCCTGGACTTATACGGCGACTCCGATGCCGGAGAGTTCGGATGCGAGCGCACAGGAAGTTCTGAGATGTTCGATGGCCGTGGCGACATGTTCTTGGCCATTACTGACACATTGAACGAACAGCTACGCAACGATGACGATTATCGGCGTGCGACAAAGTTGTACCAGCAGTGCACCACCGAGAAGGGGTTACCGTGGTTGGACGATCCGTGGCAATCAAGGGAACTAGGTCGCGGAGGGGTGTTCGACCAGCGTTTGTCCCAAGATCAGGAAGCTGATGCGGCGCTCGCAGAACTCGAATGTCGCTACCCATGGGCGCGTCAAGTACGGCCCATCCAGTGGAACATTGAGGTCACGCTTGTGGAAGAGAACCGAGAGTTCTTTGAGCAGGTGCGGGCTTTGCTGTCCTAATCGAACGCGTCCCTGAATGGCCAACAGCGGCTCGCAGCGACGAGGTTCGCTGCTGAACCACACCGCGGTGATCCGGTCGTTAGCCGCCGAGGATTTCTCGGACTTCGGCGAGCATGTCGCGGTTGGCTTCGACGAGCGGTGTTTCGATTTGGTGGCGGATTTGGCGTGCGATGATTTCCCAGGGGTAGCGGCACTCGAGGTCGACGAGAGCCGCGTCGATTTCTTGTGCGGCGGTTAGCTGGTGGTGGGTGCTTTCGTCGTAACCGACGAACATTGCGGCGCTGGGCATGCTGAGCCAGGGCAGTCCTCGTTCGCTGGTGCACACGGCGTACGCCTCGTTGGCCGTTTGGTATTCGGGATGGGCTTCGATCTCGTCTTGGGCTTGGTCGAGGAGCGCAAGCACGGCACCGAAGTGGCCGCCCACTGCTGTTTCGAGTGCTTCGCCGCGGCACCCTGCTGGTGCGACGCTCGGGCCAGAAGGGGCGCCGTTGAGGTCTTCGTAATATGCGTCGCTCTCGGCCAACGTCAGCGCGTTGACGTATTCGAGTTCCTCTTCGCCGGTGCTCAGCAGGCCGCCCGAGGTATCCACTGGGTCGAGCTTGGCACCGAAGCCGTGCGTGCGTGCGAACTCCTCTCTGCTAACCGATGGCAGCCACGCGACGCCGACGTCCCATCGCAGCAGGCGAGGCTGGTATTCCCAGCCCTTGCGTTGCATGCAGGCGGCGGTAGCTTCTTCAAAGAGGCGCGTCGCGTTGATCATGCCTCCGCTGCCGAGCCGGTCGAGCCCAACCGCGGTCATCAGCGGCGACGGCGGTTCCGCGTTGACCAGTTCTTGTCTGAATGCGTCCTCGGTCAACTCCACTGGCTCGCTCGCGGCACGGGGCTCGTCGGCACTTGACGAGCACGCCGACCCAGCGGTCAGCAGCGCCGCGCTCACGACAAGCAGCAGCGCGACTCGGCGGCACCGCGAGGCAGAGTCGCTCGGGCAAGTCCTTGTGGTCATGCGCTGCAGGGTAGCCAGGGCGGTTCGGATCGCCGCGCCCAGGGATGATCGTGTTGATGGTTGC
>CAYRJD010000047.1:0-21950 GCA_964424585.1 uncultured Acidimicrobiales bacterium
GCATTCGTGCGCGATCCGCGCCGACGACCAAACCCTCACCTGCTGGGGCAACAACGTTTACGGGGAGGTGGACGCGCCGGCGGGCCGATACACCCACGTCGCCGCCGCCGCCGCCGGCCACCATTCGTGCGCGATTCGCGCCGAGACCCAAGCGGTCACCTGCTGGGGCGACGACCGCGACGGGCAGGCAGACCCGCCCGCCGGCAGATACACCCACATCGCCGCAGGCTGGAGCCATTCGTGCGCGATCCGGGCCGAGACCCAAGCCGTCGCCTGCTGGGGCGACGACCGCGACGGGCAGGCAGACCCGCCCGCCGGCAGATACACCCACATCGCTGCCGGCAGCTCGCATTCGTGCGCGATCCGGGCCGAGACCCAAGCCGTCACCTGCTGGGTCTACAGCTCGAGCCGGCAGTTGGATGCGCCGGCGGGCCGATACACCGCAATCGCCGCTGGCTGGGGGCATTCGTGCGCGATCCGCGCTGACGACCAAACCGTCGTCTGCTGGGGCAACAACGCCCTCGGGCAGGCGGAGGACCCGCCCGCCGGTGCGTTCACCCACGTCGCCGCCGGCTACCACCATTCGTGCGCGATCCGCGCCGACGACCAAACCATCGCCTGCTGGTGGTCACCCACCTGGCGCGCCGCACCAACCGGTGTCGAACTCATCTACGGCCCCGGCGTCAAACTCGCCAGCTAACACCTGGTTACGCGCTCACCAGCCGCCTGCTGCGACGGTTCAACACCAGTGGCCTCGCCCGCGGTGCGCGTCGTGGCAGCCCGCCAGTCCCGGCTAAGCGTCTCGCGCCTTCGGTCGAGAAACTCCGAAAATATTGGCGCGAGGCGCGGCTAAGCCGTGGGGCATGAACTCACTCGGTAGCTTCGAGATCACCTACTTCCAGTGCCGTCCCACGCCGGACGTGCCGAAGCTCAAGCGTGAGCGAGCGCTTGAGGTGCTGACGACCGAGCTGGGCTGGGCCGAGCGACCGCTAGGCGACCTCTACGACACCGCCGCCGTCGACAGCCAGCTGCTGCGTCGCTTCGACATCACCGGCCTCGCGGTCGACGCGTCCCGGCGCGACGGCTCGCTACCCAGGGAGAGCCCGAGCGGGCTCGACGACGGCTCCGACAACGGGCTCGATTGCGGCTTCGGCCCGCCTGAGGTCCGCGCCACCGCGCTGTTCGCGAGCTTCGGCTTCGTCGTCGTCGGCATCACCCTCGCCTGGGACGACGCACCCTTACCTCCGGCGGTCGACGTCGCCAACGCCAGCGCCTCCGCGGTCAGCGACGCCGCCGAACTAATCCGGCCTGACCGTCCGTCTTGCTCGCCTGCTTGCAACCCGTTCTCGTGATCGACGCGTCTCGGGCGGTTTGGCTGAGAAACTCCGAAAATATTGGCGCAGTGCGCGGCTAAGCCGTGGGGCATGGAATCACTTGGCCGTTTCGAGATCACCTACTTCGGGTGCCGTCCGACGCCGGACGTACCGGAGGGCAGACGCGACCGTGCGTTCGGCGCGCTGAGCACCGATCTGGGCTGGGTCGAGCGCCCGCTCGGTGACCTCTACGACACCGCCGCGGTCGACAGCCAACTGCTGCGCCGCTTCGACATCACCGGCCTTGCCGTCGACGCATACCAGTCTGACGACTGGCTCGACTGCGGCTTCGGACCACCCGAGGTCCGCGCCACCGCGCTGTTCGCGAACTTCGGCTTCGTCGCCGTCGGCATCACCCTCGACTGGAAGAACGCGCCGCACCCCACCGACGATGCCGACCTCGCGAACCTCGCTGCCTCCTGGTACGGCCGCCTCGGCACCCTCGCCTTGATAATGGGCGAGTCTGCAAAAGAGGACTCCAAACGCCTCAAATGGACGCTCGACGCGCTGGGCCACGTGCACCCGGAGCTGGAGGGTCGAGGCGTGGTTGGCGACGTCAGAGATGCAATTGAGTTGGTTGGCTGCGTCATCCACGAGACGTTGACCGAGAATGGAAGCCGCGGCAAGTCCAGGTGCGCGCCACAGCCAGGGGCTGGCCCGTGTGATCTGGTCGTGCCGACTTGCGCGGACTTCCATCGTGCCGGCGAACTGATGGTTACCGACGTCCACACGTGGGGCTTCCACGCCAACTTCCGGGTCCGTTCCGATGGCGAGACCGATGATTGGGCCGAGACGACGCTCGAGCAGATGGCCCGAGACGTGGAGCGAGCCTTGATGCAGCCCCGGGTGGACTCCTGGGGAGGCACCCAGTTGGCTAGGCCAGTGGTGTCTGTCAGCGACGAGATCTGGCTACTGCGCGATCACGAGAGCGTTCGTTGTGAACCTCCGACCGCCGAGGACCACGCAGAGCAGATCGCCCGTGCATCCGAGCGCGTTCGGTGCCGTGAGTTCGTCGAGTACTTGGCGTTACGACGCGGGACGGTCAGCGCGCTCCAGCGCTCCGTTACCCGAGACGCTGCCATCGGCAACGCGGTCAGCGGTGCCGCGGTGAACGCGTGGACGTGGTTGCTAGCCCTGATCGGCAACGATCACTTGCTCGCAGGCTTCGCGTTGGAGAGGATGCGGCAACTTCGAGAACAGGGCCCGTACATTGACTGGCACATCGTCGAACGTGAGGCAGCGTTACGTCGGAACCTGGACGCGCTCGCCGCGAGGCTCGAGTCGCGCCAAGGTCGAATGGCGGCGGTGTTCTCCGCGGTTGTCGCGGTCATTGGCGCGGCGGCCGTGTTCCCCCTCGCGGCGTTTGCGCTCGCGTGGATGCATGGTGAGCCGACCTTGGACGAGGGCGCCTTGTCTCACCCCGTCTCGTTGGTGACTCTTCTCAGTGTCGTAGGGGCGGGCCTTGGATGGGTAGCGTGGATGGTGTTGCGCCGTAGTCGTCACCTACGCCCACCCAAGGTTTGGAGCCGCAGATGAAAGCGGATGATCTCAACGCCCAGGAGCGCCACCTAGTCGAGCAGGCGATCAAGCACCTGAGATCGCATCGGCGCGAAGCTCTGAACACCGTCTGCGCGGGGCTGCTGACCGACACCGGCCTGTCGTTCTTCGGCCTCAACCTCGTATCGCGCAAGTCGGAGGTCTGTGCCGAGCCAGCAGCCATGGCGGCAGCGCATCTCGCCAACGAGCACGCGATCTCCTCGATCGTCGCGGTCTGCCACACCCCATCGCTGGACGACGTGGTCGTCATCTCACCTTGTGGAGCGTGTCGAGAACTGATTTGGTACCACGCACCCGACGCTCGGGTGGTGCTCGTGCTGGAGGGCGACAGCGAACCGTCGGCAGTCCTTGCTCACGACTTGTTCCGCGCGGGGGAGATGTTTGCTTCGAGGCAGTTGGTGTCGGTTGGCTGAGTTGCTGACGGGGTTGTGACGCGGCGCGCGCCCCGTTAGCCTTTCGTGTCCCTGGTGAGGGGAACCGCCCCGCACCGCCAACCGACGTCTGGGCAGGCCGGACACCGCTGAGCAGCATCGCAGGGTTCGCTCCCGGCGAAGCATCCCACCGGTGACGGAACCACCTGGCGCACACGACATATTCGCTCCGGCGGCACGAGCCGTCAGGAGCGTTTCGTTTGCGGTCAAAGCGCTGGCCGCCTTACTCCTGCTGCGGGCCGCCCCGTGCGAGCAAGCCGCCCACTAGCCCCGCCCACCATCCCCCGACCGAAAGCACGCCATGGCCACAAAGGCTGTCCTCGCCACGAAGGTGGGGATGACGCAGCAGTGGGACGACGACGGCAACGTCGTACCCGTCACCGTGCTGCGCGTCGAGCCGTGCCGCGTGACGCAGCTGAAGACGCCCGAGCGCGACGGCTACAGCGCCGCGCAGGTCACGTTCGGCGCGAAAGACTCCGCCAAGCTCAACCGCCCGACCGCCGGGCACTTCGCCAAGGCGGGCGTCGACGCGGGCAAGCGGCTGGTCGAACTCAAGCTCACTTCCACCGACGAGCTGACGGTCGGCCAAGAGCTCACCGCAGCCGCGTTCGAAGCCGGCGAGCTGGTCGACGTCACCGGCACCTCGCGCGGCAAGGGCTTCGCCGGTGTGATGAAGCGTCACAACTTCTCTGGCCAGAAGGCGTCGCACGGCGCGCACCGCATCCACCGAGCGCCCGGCGCGATCGGCGCGTGCGCCACGCCGTCGCGAGTGTTCAAGGGCACTCGAATGGCGGGCCGAATGGGCGCCGAGCGAGTGACGACGCTCAACCTGACCGTGGTAGCCGCCGACGAAGAGCGACAGATGCTGCTGGTGAAGGGCTCAGTACCCGGCCCGAAGGGCGGCGTCATCATCGTTCGCAATGCCGTCAAAGTTCCAGCAGCGGCGCTGGCGTAGACAGAGCGAGCACCGAAGTCATGTCGATCACCGTTCCAGTTCACAAACCCTCTGGCAGAGAGTCGGGAACGGTCGAGCTAGACGAAGCGCTGTTCGGCATCGAGCCCAACCTCGCCGTGCTGCACGAGGTGGTCACCGCGCAGCTCGCGGCACGACGCAGCGGCAGCCACAACACGAAGACGCGCGCCGAGGCGCGCGGCGGCGGACGCAAGCCGTGGCGACAGAAAGGCACCGGGCGCGCCCGCCAAGGTTCGATCCGCTCGCCGCAGTTCACCGGCGGCGGCGTGGCACACGGCCCCAAGCCCCGCAGCTACGCGAAGAAGGTCAACCGCAAAACCGTCCGACTGGCCCTCTGTTCGGCGCTGAGCGACCGCGCCGCGAGCGAGCGAGTGCGGGTGGTCGACGCGTGGGCGTTCAAGACTCCGAGCACCAAAGAGGCGCTGACCGCGCTCGACAAGCTCAAGCTCGACGGCGAGGTGCTGTTGGTGCTGGGCGACTCAGAGGTCGACGACACCGCCGCCCGCAGCTTCCGCAACCTGCCGAACGTGAGCCGATGCTCGACCGCCGAGCTGAACGCTTACGACATCTTGCGCAGCGACTGGCTGGTGTTCACCACCGAGACGCTGCCGGTCGCCGAGCGGGCCGAGCCGGAAGCGCCAGTCGACGAGGAACCCGCCGAGCCCGAGCCCGAAGAGAGCGCCTCGTGAAAGACCCCAGCCAGGTGCTGCTTGAGCCCGTCGTCTCCGAGAAGGCATACGACCTCTTCGAACAAGACGTCTACGTCTTCCGCGTCCACCCATCTGCCACCAAGGGCGAAATCCGCAACGCCGTGCAGATCATCTTCGACGTAACGGTCACCAACGTCAACACGCTCAACCGCAAGGGCAAGAAGCGCATCAACCGTCGCACCAACATCACCGGCAAGCGCCCCGACACCAAGCGAGCGATCGTCAAGCTCGCGCCGGGCGACTCAATCCCAATCTTCGACCAGTAGTCGGACCAGTAGCAGAGCAGGCAGCACGTAATGGGCATTCGCACCAGAAAACCAACCAGCCCGGCCAGGCGGTTTCAGACGGTCTCCGACTTCGCCGAGATCACCCGCACCACGCCCGAGCGCAGCCTGCTCGCCAAGCAGCACTCAACCGGCGGGCGCAACAACAAGGGCCGCAAAACGGCTCGACACCGCGGCGGCGGCCACAAGCAGCGCTACCGCATCGTCGACTTTGTGCGCGCCAAAGACGGCGTGCCGGCCACCGTCGCTTCGATCGAGTACGACCCCAACCGCAACTGCCGCATCGCGCTGCTCCACTATCACGACGGCGAGAAGCGCTACATCCTCGCTCCTGCCGGCGTCGAGGTTGGCGACAAGTTGCAAAACGGCCCCGGCGCCGAAATCAGGCCAGGCAACGCGCTGGCGCTGCGTCACATTCCGGTCGGCACCACCGTCCACAACGTCGAGCTCAAGCCGGGCGCCGGCGGCAAGATGGCGCGGTCGGCCGGTTCGAGCGTGCAGCTGGTCGCAAGAGAGGGTGCGCATGCGACCCTGCGCTTGCCAAGCACCGAGATGCGGCGGGTGCCCATCGATTGCCGCGCCACCGTCGGCGAAGTCGGCAACGCCGAGGCCGACCTCATCAAGATCGGCAAGGCCGGACGCAACCGCCACCTAGGCGTGCGACCTCAGACGCGCGGCGTCGCCATGAACCCGGTCGACCATCCGCTCGGCGGCGGCGAAGGCAAGAGTTCGGGCGGACGCCCCGCCACCTCGCCGTGGGGCAAACCCGAAGGTCGCACTCGCAAGAAGAACAAGCGGTCCAACGACATGATCGTGCGTCGCCGCCGCACGCGCCACTCGCGGAGGTAACGGTGCCACGCAGCTTGAAGAAGGGTCCATTCGTCGACGACCACTTGCTCGCCAAGATCGACGCGCTCAACGAGTCTGGTGAAAAGACAGTCACCAAGACGTGGAGTCGCCGCTCGACGGTCATTCCCGAGATGGTCGGCCACACCATCGCCGTTCACGACGGGCGCAAGCACGTGCCCGTCTATGTCACCGAGTCGATGGTCGGCCACAAGCTCGGCGAGTTCGCGCCAACCCGCACGTTCCGGTTTCACGCTGGCCAAGAGCGAGGGGCACGCCGATGAGCGGCTTGATTGACCTCGGCGAGGTGCTGGGTGCCAAGGCGTCGCATCGTTACGCCCGCCTGTCGGCGTCGAAGGCGCGCCAGGTGCTCAACTTGATTCGCGACCAAGACTTAGACGTCGCGCAAGAGCGTCTCCGGCACTGCGAGCGGGGCGCGGCAGAGGTCGTGTCGAAGGTCGTCAACTCGGCGGTCGCGAACGCGGTCAGCAACGATCACCTCGACCCCGAAGAGCTGTACGTGGCCGAGTGTTGGGCCGACGAAGGGCCCCCGCTGAAGCGCTGGCGGGCACGCGCTCGAGGGCGTGCCGCGCGCATCACCAAGCAGACGTGTCACGTCACGGTGATCGTCGCGCAGCTCAGCCCCGAAGAGCTTGCCCAGCGCGAAGCTCGGCTCGCGCTGGCAGGGCCGCGCCAGGCGCGGGCCGATCGCGCCGCTCGTGTCGCGGCCAGCCAAGGCCAGGTCGCCGAAGCGGTGGCCGACGAAGCCGAAGACGACGTCGCGGCAAACGAAGACGACGTCGAGGCAAACGAAGAGCCAGAGGCCGTCGAGCCAGAGGCCGAGCTTGCTGAGGCACAGCCTGAAGCGGTCGCCGAAGATGTGCCCGATGATGTCGAAGACGACGTCGAGGCAAACGAAGAGCCAGCCGAATCCGACGACAAGCCGACGGAGGCCTGAACAGATGGGACAAAAGGTCAACCCGTACGGCTTTCGCCTGGGCATCACCACCGACTGGAAGTCGCGCTGGTACGCCGACAAGGAGTACCGCGACTACCTCATCGAAGATCGCAAGATCCGCGACTACCTGCGTACGCAGTTGCCGCACGCCGCCATCAGCCGCATCGAGGTTGAGCGCACCCGCGACCGGTTGCGCATCGACGTTCACACCGCACGCCCTGGCATCGTCATCGGCAAGCGAGGCAGCGAAGCCGATCGCTTACGAACGGCACTCGGCAAGATTTCCGGCAACCCGCGCGTCCAGCTCAACATCGAAGAAATCAAGCAACCCGAACTCGAAGCCGCGCTCATCGCGCAGGGCGTCGCCGAGCAGCTAGCCGGACGAGTGGCGTTTCGCCGAGCCATGAAGCGAGCCGTGCAGAACGCTCAGAAAGCCGGCGCGCAAGGCATTCGCGTGCAGTGCTCTGGCCGACTGGGCGGCGCGGAGATGGCGCGCACCGAGTGGTATCGCGAAGGGCGCGTCCCGCTGCACACGCTGCGCGCCGATGTCGACTACGGCTTCCGCGAGGCGCGCACACCAGCGGGCCGCATCGGCGTGAAGGTGTGGCTCTACAAGGGTGACATCTTGCCCTACAAGGTTTCGAGCGACGAGCGCATCAACAAAGAAGCCTCGATGGCCGCTGGCGGAACCTCGAGCGGCGACGCGCCCGCCGCCATCGTTTCATCTGGCGGACGCCGCGACGACGACGTCACCGAAGAGCCCGCGCCGCTGCTCAAAGAAGCCGACCCAGAGTTCGAGCGGCTCTTGGAAGAAGAAGAGCAGATCGAACGCTCGGTGCGCGAGCAGCACCAAACACCTCACTTCAGACCGGGAGACGATTGATGTTGATGCCACGCAAGATCAAGCATCGCAAGCACCACCGCGGGCGCATGAAGGGCCGGTCAAAAGGCGGTCTCGCCATCCACTTCGGCGACTACGGCATTCAGGCACTCGAGCCGGGGTGGATCACCGCACGCCAGATCGAAGCCGCCCGTATCGCGATGACCCGCCACGTCAAGCGTGGCGGCAAGGTTTGGATCAACATCTTCCCCGACAAGCCGGTCACCGCCAAGCCAGCCGAAACCCGAATGGGCTCAGGCAAAGGCAATCCCGAACGCTGGGTGGCGGTCATCAAGCCAGGCCGAGTGCTGTTCGAGCTGGGCGGCGTAAACGAGCAGCTCGCGCACGAAGCGATGAACCGTGCCATTCAGAAGCTGCCCATCAAGGCGCGCGTGATCTCGCGCGAAGGAGCGATCTGATGGCGCAAGCATCAACGCTCCGCCGGCTCAGCGACGACCAGCTGATCGAAGAGCTGCAGACCGCGCACAAAGAGCTGTTCAACCTGCGGTTTCAGTTCGCCACCAGCCAGACCGACAACTCTGCGCAGCTGTCGGCCACCAAGCGCGACATCGCTCGCATAGAGACCGTGTTGCGCGAGCGCGAGATCGCGGCCGCCGAAGCCGCCGAGCTGAGCTAAGAAGAGGAAACGCCATGACCGACACGACCACCGATACGACCACCGAAGCAGTCGATGAACCAACCGACACCCAGCCAGTTGGCGACGAGCCCACCCGCAATCGCCGCAAGGTGCGCGAAGGCACGGTCACTTCGGTGTCGATGACCAAAACCATCGTCATCGCTGTCACCGAACGCGTCCGCCACCGGCGCTACGGCAAAACCGTCCAGCGCACCAAGAAGTTGCACGTGCACGACGAAAACGAAGACGCCCGCCCCGGCGACCGTGTCCGCGTCACCGAAACTCGGCCGCTGTCGCGCACCAAGCGCTGGCGGCTCGTCGAAGTCGTCGAGCGTGCCCGTTAGGCGCACGCCACCACGCCCGCTAGTTCCCCTACCCCCTAGAGCAGTCCCTCTAATGATCCAACAGGAAAGCCGCCTCAAGGTGGCCGACAACTCAGGAGCCCGCGAGGTGCTGTGCATTCGCGTGATCGGCGGCACCGGCCGCCGCTACGCCTCGATCGGCGACGAGTTTATCGCGACGGTCAAAGAAGCCATCCCCGACGCCGCGGTGCACAAGGGCGAAGTCGTGCGGTGCGTCGTCGTTCGCACCCGCAAAGAGCGCCGCCGTCCAGATGGCAGCTACATCCGGTTCGACGAAAACGCTGCCGTGCTGGTCGAGCCCAACCGTCAACCTCGAGGTACCCGCATTTTTGGCCCGGTCGGACGCGAACTCCGCGACAAGCGCTTCATGCGTATCGTTTCGCTCGCCCCGGAGGTGCTGTAAATGGCTAGCAAGAGCCGCGTCGGACGTCGTCAACAACGGGTCGTGCCTGGCTGGCGGGGCGCGCGTGCCCGTCGTCAGCTGCCGCAGATGAAGGTGCGCAAGGGCGACCGAGTGAAGGTGATTTCCGGTGCCGATAAAGGCAAAGAGGGCGAGGTGGTGTCGGTCAATCCGACGACCGGGCGCATCACCGTTGAAGGCGTTCGAGTGGGCAAGAAGCATCAGCGACCCAACCAGACCAACCAAGAGGGTCAGATCATCGACTACTTGTTGTCGATTCACAGCTCGAACGTCGCGGTGCTGTGCCCTCGCACGAACAACCCGGGCCGGGTCGGGTTCCGCTTTGAGGGCGACCGCAAGGTGCGCTTTCACAAGGCATCCGGTGAGGAGCTGTCGTCGTGAGCGTGACCGAAACAGCCTCTGAGGCACCCGAAGAGATGCCTGCTGAGGCCGCGCACGCTGCGCCCGAGCCGCGCATGAAGGTGCTGTATCGCGACACCGTCCGCACCCAACTCAAAGACAGCCTCGGCCTCGTCAACATCATGCAGGTGCCCAAGCTGGCGAAGATCAACGTCAACATCGGCGTCGGCGCAGCCCTCACCAACCGGTCGGCCCTCGACGGCGCGCTGGTAGATCTTGCCAAGATCGCAGGCCAGCAGCCCGCCATCACCCGAGCGAAGAAATCAATCGCCGGGTTCAAACTGCGAGAGGGCAACGCCATCGGCTGTCGGGTGACGCTTCGTGGCAACCGGATGTGGGAGTTTTACGACCGTCTCGTGTCGCTTGCCATTCCCCGCATTCGTGACTTCCGTGGCCTCTCGCCGCGCAGCTTCGACGGGCACGGCAACTACACGTTCGGCATCACCGAGCAGCTCGTGTTCCCTGAAATCGACTACGACAGCATCAACCAAATCCGAGGCATGGATGTCACGCTCGTCACCACCGCCACCGACGACGAGAGCGGCAAAGCGCTGCTCACCGCCCTCGGCTTTCCTCTTCGCGACAACTAGCTACCACTAGGAGCAACACCACATGGCAAAGAAGGCTCTCATCAACAAGCAACAGCGCACCCCCAAGTTCAAGGTGCGCGCCTACACCCGATGTCGGGTGTGCGGTCGACCGCGCTCGGTGTATCGAAAGTTCGGGCTATGTCGAGTGTGCTTGCGTGAGATGGTCCACGCCGGTGAAGTGCCTGGCGTCACTAAGGCGAGCTGGTAGCGCCATGACGATGACCGACCCGATCGCCGACATGCTCACCCGCATCCGGAACGCCAACCTGACTTACAAAGACGAGGTCACCATGCCGTCGTCTAAGCAGAAAGAGTCGCTCGCCGCGATACTGCTGCGCGAGGGCTACGTCAACGACTATAAGGTTGCAGGCGAACTCGGCACTCCCTTTCGTCAGCTCACCATCGAACTGAAATACACGCCCGAGCGCGACCGCACGATCTCCGGTATCAAGCGGGTCTCAAAACCCGGCTTGCGCGTGTACTCCAAGTGCAACGAAGTGCCCCGCGTGCTCGGCGGCTTGGGTATCGCCGTGCTGTCAACCTCGAAGGGTCTGATGACCGACCGTGAAGCCCGCCGTGCGTCGCTCGGCGGCGAAGTCGTCTGTCTTGTCTGGTAGGTGAGATGTCAAGAGTAGGTAAGGCTCCCGTTGTTGTGCCCGACGGCGTCACCGTCACCGTCGCGAACGACCTGGTCACGGTCGAAGGGCCAAGAGGCACGCTCACGCAGCCCATCCGGAAAGAAATCACCGTCGATGTCGGGCCCGCGCCCGCGTCGAACGGCGATGCCCCCAGCGCAACGGTCATCACCGTAGACCGCAACGGCGACTCGCGGACTCACCGCTCGCTGCACGGGCTGACCCGCGCGCTCCTCAACAACATGTGCGTCGGCGTCTCCGACGGCTACAGCAAAGAGCTCGACATCGTCGGCGTCGGCTACCGGGTCGACGAACCGAAGAATTTTCCGGCGAACGGCATCGCGAACTTTGTTCTCGCGCTCGGGTTCAGCCACCCGGTGAAGGTCGAAGCGCCTGAGGGCATCAGCTTTGACGTGCCAGACCAGACGACCATTCGTGTCATCGGTCACGACAAGCAGCTGGTCGGCCAAGTAGCGGCCAACATTCGCGCCATTCGCAAGCCCGAGCCGTACAAGGGCAAAGGCATTCGGTATGCGGGCGAACGTGTCATCCGCAAGGCCGGCAAGGCCGCCAAGTAGCCCGACCCTCTATTGCCAGTTCAACTATTGCCAGTCCAGCTATTGCCAGTCCAACCGTCAGCCGAACCAGAGAACCTGAAATGACCCTCACCGCCAGCCGAGCGCACAGCCAGACACGAACCGGCCGTCGCGACCGCCGCCGTCAGCGCGTGCGAAAAAAGATCGTCGGCACGAGCGAGCGGCCGCGCCTCAGCGTGTTCCGCTCAAACCGTCACATCGTCGCCCAGCTGGTCGACGACACGTCTGGCACAACCGTGGCGGCGGCGTCGTCTCACGAGGCAGACCTTCGTGGCGACGCGACCGGCAACGTAGCCTCGGCCACGGCCGTCGGCACAGCGCTGGCGCACCGTGCGACGCAGGCAGGCATCACCAACGTCGTGTTCGACCGAGGCGGCAACAAGTATCACGGACGAGTGGCAGCGCTGGCCGATGCCGCCCGCGCCGGCGGACTGTCGTTCTAAGTCAACGAGGCCAGGGAGAGCAACAAAGCACATGCAAGACGAAGACCAAACCGACGATCAGCCCGCCGAAGATTCGGCCAAGGAGACGTCTGAGGAGCCATCCGACGAGACGGCCGAAGAGACCGCCGAGCCCGTCGCGAGCGAACCCGCCTCCGACACGGAGACGACCGACGACGAGTCAGACGGCCGGTCGCGTCGACGCGACCGTTCCCGTCGCGGCGACCGTCGAGGTTCCGATCAGCGCAGCGACAACCCGCGCCTGTCGGGCGACGGCGACCTGCGCGAGTCTCGGGTCATTCACATCAACCGAGTGGCGAAAGTGGTGAAGGGCGGACGACGGTTCTCGTTCTCCGCGCTCGTGGTGATCGGCGACGGCGAAGGCCGGGTCGGCCTCGGCTACGGCAAAGCCAAAGAGGTGCCGCTGGCCATCCAGAAAGGCACCGAAGAGGCGCGCAAGAACGTCTTCCGGGTGCCGCTCGCCGGCTCGACGATCATTCACAGCGTCACCGGTCAGGTCGGCGCCGGTCGAGTGCTGCTGCAGCCCGCCGCGCCCGGCACCGGCGTGATCGCTGGCGGCGCAGCGCGGGCCATCTTGGAAGAAGCGGGCATCACCGACGTGCTCGCCAAGTCGCTCGGCTCCGCCAACCACATCAACGTGGCGAAGGCAACCGTCGACGGGCTGTTGAACTTGCGTCGACCCGACGAGATCGCCGCCCGCCGCGGCTTGTCGCCCGAAGAGTGCATTCCGCCTGCGTTGCTGGCGGCGTACCGCGAGTCGCAGTCCAAGGTTGCCGAAGCCGAAGCCCGCGCGGCCTCTTCGGCCGAGACGGAAGTCGTCGCGTCGTGAGCGCCCTAGTCGACGCCCGCAACGCCGCGCCGCCTCCAGCCGGGCACTTCTCGGTGACTCAGGTGAAGTCGTCGATCGGCGCGAAGCCGAAGGCGCGGGCCACCTTGCGCGCGCTCGGGCTGGGCCGCATCGGCAAGCGCAACACGCTCGCCGACCGACCAGAGCTGCGCGGCATGCTGCGTAAAGTCGCACACTTAGTGTTGGTCACCGAGCCAGATGGAACCCAGTCATGATCAAGCTGCACGATCTCAAGCCGCCAGCTGGCGCAAAGCAACGACCCAAGCGGGTCGGCCGCGGCACCGCCGGGCGTGGCGGCAAGACCGCCGGGCGTGGCACGAAAGGCGTGAAGGCGCGCGGCACGGTGCCCGTCTGGTACGAAGGCGGCCAGCAGCCGCTGCAGCGTCGCCTGCCGAAGCGCAAGGGCTTCGTGAACCCGTTCCGAGTGTCGTATCAGCCGATCAACTTAGACACGCTCGCGCAGACCGACCTCACCGAGGTCACCCCTGAAGCGCTAGCTGCAATAGGCCTGGTTGGTCGCAACGCGATGATCAAGGTGCTCGGCCGCGGCGAGCCCACTCGCGCCATGAACGTCTCCGCCCACGCGTTCTCCGCCAGCGCCCGCGAGGCCATCATCGCCGCTGGCGGCACCGTCACCGTCCTTCCGCCAAACTTCGGCGGCCCGCGTCCACCAGCCGCGGGCAACCAACACACCAACCGTTAGAGGAGGGCCGCCGTCGTGTTGTCGAGCATGCGCAACATCTTCAAGGTTGCCGATCTTCGCAACAAGATCCTGTTCACGCTGTTCATCATCGCGGCGTACCGACTGGGTTCTCAGGTGCCGGTGCCGGGCATCGACTTCGACGCCATCTTGGCTCTCCGCACCCAAGCCGACCAGACCGGCGGCGTGCTGGCGCTGCTCAACTTGTTTTCCGGCGGCGCGCTCACCAACTTCGCCATCTTCGCCCTCGGCATCATGCCCTACATCACGGCGTCAATCATCATCCAGATTCTCACCGTCGCCGTGCCACGCCTCGAGCAGCTCCAGCAGCAGGGCGCGCCAGGTCAGCGCAAGCTCACCCAATACACCCGCTACCTGACGCTCGCCATCGCGTTCGTTCAAGCCACCGGCATCACGTTCATCTTCGGTCGAGGCCAGGGTTCGGCCATCGGCAACACGACCGGCGTGGTGGTCATTCCCGACTTCACGTTCAACCGGGTGGCGCTGGTCATCATCTCGCTCACCGCGGGCACGGCGTTGCTGATGTGGATGGGCGAGCTGATCAGCCAGCGCGGCGTCGGCAACGGGATGTCGCTGCTCATCTTCGCCTCGGTCGTGTCGACCATCCCGTTCGACGGTGCCCGCTTGTTGCAGGTGCAGGGCACCACCTATCTGGCTGCGGCGATTGTCGTCGCCATCGCGATGATGGTGGCGATCATCTTCATCGAGCAAGGTCAGCGTCGCATTCCGGTGCAGTTCTCAAAGCGTCAAGTCGGGCGCCGTCAGTACGGCGGGCAAAACACCTACATCCCGCTCAAGGTGAACCAGTCGGGCGTCATTCCCGTCATCTTCGCCAGCTCGGTGCTGTTCTTGCCGGTGCTGCTGTCAAACATCGCCAACTGGGCGTGGCTGCAGACGTTCGTCAACGACTACCTGACCCAGCCCGACAACATCGCGTACATCTTGTTCTTCGGCGGCATGATCGTCGGCTTCGCCTACTTCTACACGACCATCTCGTTCGACCCCGTCCGCCAAGCCGACAACATCCGCAAGCAAGGCGGCTTCATTCCCGGCGTGCGGCCCGGCCCCCAGACCGAGCGCTACCTGGCGCGCGTGCTCAACCGCATCACGCTCCCTGGCGCGACGTTCATCGCGCTCGTCGCGCTGCTGCCCACGATCTTGCTGTCGCTGACCAGCGACCTCGACTCCATCGGGCTCGACGGCGGCGGCGCGGCGATCGGGTTCGGCGGCGTGTCGATTCTCATCGCGGCAGGCGTCGCGCTCGAGACGATGAAGCAGGTCGACAGCCAGCTGATGATGCGCAACTACGAAGGCTTCTTGGCGTGAGCGCAGCTGCTACGCGGCTGGTCATCTTGGGTAAGCAAGGCGCTGGCAAGGGAACGCAGTGCGAGCTGCTGGTCAGCCGCTACGGCCTCACCCACATCTCTACCGGCGACATGCTCCGCGCGGCCGTCGCCGCTGGCACGCCGCTCGGCCAAGAAGCCGAAGCTGTGATGGCATCGGGTGAGTTGGTGAGCGACGACCTCATCTTGCGGATCGTCGAGCAGCGGCTGGCGCAGCCCGACGCGCAGGCCGGTTTTCTGCTGGACGGATTCCCCCGCACCCAGCCTCAAGCCGACGGGTTGTACGGGCTGCTCGACGCCGACGGCCTCACCGCTGCCATCGACCTCGACGTGCCCGACGCGGTCGTTACGCAGCGGATGGCTGGCCGTGGTCGCGAAGACGACACGCCCGACGCCATCGCCCGTCGACTCGCGCTGTACGAAAAAGAGACCGCGCCGCTGCGGCAGTCGTTCGCGAGCAACACGCGGCTGCTCACCATCGACGGCCTCGGCACGCCCGAGCAGGTGCACCAGCGCATCTGCTCGCACCTCGACGCGCTGCTGGCGCGAACGTGACGACGCGCGCGGCTTACCGGTCGCTACACTTGCTCGCCGCTCAGCACGACCCCGTCAGTTGCGAACGCCCCCTAGCCGACCCCCTCACTCACCGGGAGACACCAGCGCGATGAAGGTTCGTCCGAGCGTGAAGAAAATCTGCGACCGCTGCCGCGTCATTCGTCGGCACGGACGCATCCGTGTGATCTGTTCCAACCCTCGGCACAAGCAACGCCAGGGTTAGCGACAACTACTTGAGGAGCAACTAGTTGGCTCGAATTGCTGGGGTTGACATTCCCCGCGAGAAGCGAGTTGAAGTCTCGCTGACGTACATCTACGGCATCGGCCGCTCGATGGCCACCCACATCTGCGACGAGCTGAACATCGGCGCGCAGACCCGTGTGCGCGACCTCACCGACCCCGAGGTCGCGCGCATCCGCAACCACATCGAAGCCAACCTCACCGTCGAGGGTGACCTGCGCCGAGACATCGCCCAGAACATCAAGCGCAAGATCGAGATCGGCTGCTACCAGGGCATCCGGCATCGTCGCGGCCTGCCGGTGCGTGGCCAGCGCACGCACACCAACGCTCGCACGCGCAAGGGGCCCCGCAAGACGGTGGCTGGCAAGAAGAAGGTGATCAAGTGAGCCAGCAACCCGAACGGCGCCGCGTCCGCCGCCGCGAACGAAAGAACCTGGGCGAGGGCATCGCGCACATCCACAGCTCGTTCAACAACACGATCGTGACGTTCACCGACGTCTCCGGCAACGTCGTGTCGTGGGCGTCGTCAGGCAACGTCGGGTTTAAGGGCTCGCGCAAGTCGACGCCGTTCGCCGCGCAGCAGGCCGCTGAGCAGGCCGCCGAGCGAGCGCTCGACCACGGCGTCAACCGCGTGCGCATCGACGTCAAGGGGCCCGGTTCTGGACGCGAGACGGCCATCCGCTCGATCCAAAACGCCGGCATCGACATCACCGGCATTCGCGACGTCACCTCGATGCCGCACAACGGCTGCCGGCCACCAAAGCGACGGAGGACCTGACGATGGCTCGCTACACAGGTCCAAAGGCGCGCGTCTCGCGCCGCTTCGACTTCAACGTGTGGGGCACCGTCGGCGAGACGAAGGCGCTCGACAAGCGCCCGTATCCGCCTGGCGAGCACGGACGCACACGTCGTCGCACGACGAAGAGCGAGTACCTCGCGCAGCTTTCCGAAAAGCAGAAGTGCCGCTTCACCTACGGCATCACCGAGCGTCAGTTCCGCAACGCGTACGAGACGGCTGCCCGGCTGCGGGGCGTCACCGGCGAAAACCTCCTCCGGCTGCTCGAGCTGCGCCTCGACAACATCGCGTATCGCGCTGGCTGGGCGGCGACCCGTCCGCAAGCACGTCAGTTCGTCAGCCACGGGCACATCAACGTGAACGGCAAGCGCGTCAACATTCCCTCTTATCGCGCCCGCGAGGGCGACGTGATCGAGCTTCGCCCCAAGTCGCGCGAGATCGTCACCGTCCGCTGGAACTTAGACGTGCTTGACCGGCAGCCGCCGGTGTGGCTGAGGGCCGAAGACGGCGGCCAGCAGGTCACCGTCAGCCAGCTGCCCGAGCGCGACCAAATCGATCTTCCCATCCGAGAGCAACTCATCGTTGAGCTCTACAGCAAGTAGTCCCCTCCAACCCCTGAGGAAACAGCCGTGAGTGTTACCCCTGCCACGCTCAGCATGCACCGTCCCGCCCTGGAAGCTCTGGGCGACGCGACCGACAACACGCAGCGCTTCGCGCTCGGCCCGCTTGAGCCGGGCTTCGGCTACACGATCGGCGCTTCGCTGCGTCGCACGCTGCTGTCGTCGATTCCGGGCGCCGCCATCACGCAAGCCGTGTTCGACGAGGCGCTGCACGAATTCACCACCATCGACGGCGTCGTCGAAGACGTCACCGACGTCGTGCTCAGCCTGAAAGACGTCGTGCTGCGCAGCCACGCCGACGAGGCGATCGCGGTTCGCATCGACTTTGAGGGCCCCGGTGAGCTGCTGGCGGGCGACGTCGACTGGGGCTCCGACCTCGAGTGCCTCACGCCCGATCTTCGGCTGGTCACGCTGGCCGACAAGGGCCGTCTCGCGCTCGACGTCACGGTCGAACGCGGCTGGGGTTACCTGGCGGGCGACGACACTCGCCTCGACAACGGCGACGACCAAATCATCGGCGCGATCGCCCTCGACGCGATCTTCAGCCCGGTGCGCAGGGTGTCGGTCGACGTCGAGCCGATGCGCGTCGGCCAAGCCACCAACTACGACCGGCTGGTCATCGAGATCGAAACCGACGGCGCGCTCACGCCTGCCGAGGCGCTCGCGTCTGCAGGCGAAACCCTCGGCGCGCTGTACGGGATCGTCAGCGACGTGTCGCCCGACGCGACCGGGCTGTCGATGCCCGAGCCCGAGTTGGATCGGGTGCATTCCGAAGAGCTTGATCTCCCGCTCGAAGAACTCGATCTCACCGAGCGTGCTCGTAACAGCCTCAAACGCGCCAACGTGCACACCATCGGCGACATCACCGACCGCAACGCGGACGAGCTGCGGGCCATTCCGAACTTTGGCGAGAAGTCGTTCGAGGAGGTCATTACTCGCCTCGACGAGCGTGGCCTCACCATCGCCGGGGTCACTGCGGCCAGCGGCGAAGAGCTGATCGGCGAGCCGCGCACCAGCGGCGGTCGCACTGACGACGACCTCATCGGTGCCCCCGAGGCCAGCCGAACGGCGGGTAGGTAGCTCGTGCCTCGTCCTACGAAGGGTCGACGTCTCGGCGGTTCGTCCGCGCACCAGCGTTCGATGCTGGCGAACCTCGCCGCGTCGCTGTTCGCTGCCGAGGCCATCGAAACGACCGAAGCCAAAGCCAAGGCGCTCCGTCCGTACGCCGAGAAGCTGATCACGAAGGCCCGCAAGGGTGGCCTCCACAATCACCGCCGAATCGTCGCCAGCCTCAACGGCGACGTCGAGATGGCGCAGAAGCTGATCGACGAAATCGGGCCGCGCTACGCCACCCGGCCGGGCGGCTACACGCGCATCCTCAAGCTCGGTCATCGCCGCGGCGACAACGCCCCGATGGCGCTCATCGAGCTGGTGTGAGCCAGCCGTCGACCGACGCGCCGCTGTCCGGCGACGTACTCGACGCGCTAGCTCAGCTCGACACGCCGACGGTCTGCAACGCGCTCGAGGTCGTCGCGCCGCAGCGTCGGGCGTACGGGTTTACGACCTCGCCGCTCCTGTGTCCGCTGCCGCTGGCGAAGCCGATGGTGGGCTACGCCCGCACGGCCACCATTCGAGCGGCAGCTCCGTCTGAGCGCGACAGCTCAGACGACCTCGCGATGCGCACCGCCTACTACCGCCACGTGGCGCAAGCTCCGCACCCGACGGTGACGGTCATCGCCGACCTCGATGCGAGCCGTGGCTACGGCGCGTGGTGGGGTGAGGTGAACAGCAACCTGCATGCGGCCCTCGGCTCGCTGGGCGTCGTCACCGACGGCTCGATCCGCGACCTCGACGACTGGGCCGACGGCTTCGGCGCGCTCGCCGGCTCGGTCGGCCCGTCGCACGCGTGGGTGCACGTCGTCGACGTCGCGGTGACGGTGCGCGTCGCGAACATGACGGTCGGGCCGGGAGACCTGGTGCACGCCGACAAGCACGGTGCGGTGGTCGTGCCGGTCGAGGTCGCCGCGCTGGTGCCCGACGCTGCCCGCGAGATCGCCATCGCCGAGCAGCGGCTGATTTCAGCGGCGCACGAGCCGGGCTTTAGTGCAGACGTTCTGGCGCGGCTGCTGAAGGTGACTGGCGACGACCACTAGCGCGCTCGATTAGCGCTGGCCGCCTCGTTGCGTGGCGAAAGACGCCGCAGCAGCGGGTCGGCGAGCGCGAAGCCACGATGCGCACCGGCGAGCACCCAGCGCGCCGCGCACTTGGTTTCGTTGTCGATGAGGTTGCCCATCACCGCAAGCGTCAGCTTCGCGACCGCATCGGTGCCCACCGCGAGCCGGAGTCCGGCGCGCAGCAGCCGCGGGTGTCCGATGAGGAAGCTGAACCGCCGGCCCGTGCGCAGGTAGGCGTCGAAGCGCTCGGCGATGGCGCGGTCGTAACGCTGCGGCGCGCTCGTCGGGTCGGCGACGAACAGCTCCGCAGCCAGCGCGCCGCTCTCTAGCCCGTAGTCGATGCCTTCTCCGTTCATCGGGTTGATCAGCCCTGCCGCGTCGCCGACCGCGACCCAGCCTGCACCGTGTCGCTTGATGGTGCTCATCGGCAGTCGCCACGCTTTGGGGCGTTCCAGGTAGTCGCCGAGGCCCCAGGCGCGCGCGACTTGGTTGCGGTAGATGTCGCAGAGCGTGTTGAGGTTGAGCTGACGAAAGCCGCGCATCGTGCTGAGCGCGCCGACGCCGATGTTGACGGTGCCGTCGCCGGCGGGAAACAGCCAGCCGTAGCCGGCGACCGCGCGTTGGTTGGAGTCGGTCAGCGTCAGACAGGCCTCCAACATGTCGTCGTCGTGTCGGTCGCTGGCGGCGTAGGTGCGAATGGCGAGACCGAACGGCTCGTCGGTGTCGCGCACCGCGCCAAGCTGTCGGGCGGCTTCGCCGGGTGCGCCAGCGGCGAGCACCACCAAGTCGGCGTCGATGGTTTCTGACGCCGTGTCTGACTGGGCCGTTACTCCCACTGCCCGGCCGCTGTCGTCGATGACCGGCAGCGCGGTCGTGTTGAAGCACAGCTGCGCACCTGCGCGCGACGCCGCCTCGCACAGCGCGGCGTCGAGCCGTCGTCGCGGCCACACTGCGCCCTCGTTGCCGAACCGCTCGGTAGTCGGCCAGTCGAGCTCGCGCACTCGACGGTTGGCGATCATCCGCAGGCCGCGAATGCGGTGCGCGCCCGTTAGCTCGATGCCGAGGTCACGCAGCGCCGCCACCGCCCGCGGCGTGAGCCCGTCGCCGCAGGCCTTGTCGCGCCCGAACTGCGCCTTCTCAAACACTCGCACCCGCGCGCCAGCCCGCGCCGCCGCGATCGCCGTCGCCGCGCCCGCCGGCCCCGCGCCGATCACCGCGATGTCAACTGCCGTCAAAACCGCGCCCTCACTGTCGCGCCTTCACCGTCGTGCGTTCACCTATTCACCTCGCGCGTGCGTCTCACACCGCCTAGTCGACCCGATGCGCCCAGATGATGAAGTCTCGGCCGAAGCGGACCGCAAACTCCTCATCTCCGCTCACCTCGCTCGGGTCGATCATCTCAGGCAGACCAAACGCCACCGAAGCGCGAACAGCGGCTGTCGCAACGTCGCGTGGCTGATGGCAGTCTGCGCCAGCAGCACCAGCGTCGAGGCCGTCGAGATCGTCAGGATGAGGAGTTCAAAGTCGTCCTGTGACATGGGCGGGAGTTTCCTGTTCGCGATGGTTGCTGGGCGGCTAGTACCGGTGGCGCGGCGCTATCGCGGCCAGACGCGCACATAACCGCGCGTGTACGTCCAGGTGTATACGGCTGGCCCTGTGCCGTCGTACTTGGGAGGAGGTGTGCGCCAGTGCTCTGGTGGCATCACCTTGTAGCCGAGGTTCTTCTCGCTCCACGGGTGGTCGTCGGGGTACGGAGCTGCATCAGCCGTAGCGGCCGCCGCGTCGTCCGCGGCAGCGTCGTCCGCGGCCTCAGCGGTGACCCTCTCGTCCAACCTCGCGGCGGCGGTGATGTTCTCTTCGGTCTTCATGGGTGAGTCCTCTCTCGGTCTCAATGTACTGATGGGGCAGACATCGTTACTTCGCATTTCGGCCGACCACGCTTGCGACCGCGAGGTGCACCAGCTCGACGCTCAGCTCTGCGGCGCGCAGCACGACCGCGTAGGTCGCCGCGGGCACCAGCCCGAACGCGGGCGCCAGCATCGCCGCCAGCGCGCCTTCTCGCACGCCGACCCCGGCGGGCGTGACCCCCACCATGCCGACGGTGATCGCCACCGCGCCAGCGCCCACGACCATCGACGCGTCGCTCCACACACCCGCCGCGCCGCCGCGCCCCAACTCCAGCAACGCGGCTCCGACTAGCCCGTAGGCGCACAACCGAGCCGCCACCGCCATCCCGAAGATGCCGGTCGACGCCCACACGCGCAACGGCCGTCCAGCGAGCCCACCGTCAGCCGCAAGCTCACCTAGACCGGTTCGCGCAGGCAGCCGGCTCAGCACCCAGGCGCCGAAACGAGCAAGCGGCCCTCGCTTGTCGCCCACCCCCGCGAACGTGAACGGCAGCGTCGCCAGACCGAGCGCGGCGGCGCAGCCGACAACCACCCGCACCCAGCCGGCGAGCCAGTCGCCCGGCCCGATGACCGATGCGCCCAGCGCCGTCCACCCCAGCAGCGTCAGCGTCTCGACCACCACCGACATCGACGT
>CAYRJD010000048.1:0-19163 GCA_964424585.1 uncultured Acidimicrobiales bacterium
GGGGAGGGCGCGCGGAGCGGCGGGTGGGGGCGGTGCGCGGTTAGCCTGCGGGCGTTCACCAAACACTCCTAACCGAAAGAGGTAGGCAATGGCTGTAAATGAAGGCGACCGCGTCCCAGACGTCGAGCTGAGGTTGCTGAACGACCAAGGCGCACCCGAGCCGGTCAGTTCGGGCGAGTTGCTCGGCAAGGGCAAGGTCGTGATGTTCGCGGTGCCCGGAGCGTTCACGCCCGGCTGCACCAAGACGCACCTGCCGGGCTTCGTCGACGGCGCAGAAGAGCTGGCCGGCAAAGGTGTCGACAAGGTCGTGTGCCTCTCGGTCAACGACGCCTGGGTGATGGGCGCTTGGGGCGCCTCCCAAGGCGCCGACGCCATCACCATGGCCGCCGACGGCAACGGCGAGTTCACCAAGGCGATGGGCCTCGAGATGGACGGCTCGGGCTTCGGCCTCGGCACCCGCTCAAAGCGCTACGCCGCCGTCATCGAAGACGGCGTCATCCAAAGCTTGATGGTCGAACCCGCCGGCGGCATCGAAGTCTCCAGCTGCGTCAACGTCCTCACCAAGTTGTAAGAGCGGTCCGACGCGAGCGAGCCGTCGACCGGCTCGCAACCACCTCACGGAGCTGAACTACCACGCGCGCCATTCTCGGCCCCGCGCTAGCTGCGGTCGCCCTGCTGGTCGTCGCGGCCATCGCCGCGCTCATCCCCAACGGAACCGCTAACAGCCAGCGCGCCGCCGCCGACGAAGCCGCCCAGCACGCGGCAGCCGTGCGCGCCGACTACGAAGCCCAGCTAGCCGCAGCCGAACCCGAGCCGCCCAGCCCGCTCGGCGCGCCGCTGCTGCGCCTCACCCGCGCGCCCGAGGTGATAGCTCGCCAGCAGCTGTGGGCGACAGCCCCCGGCGCGCTCGCCGCGCTCGCCGAGCAGTGGCCCGACACGTCTTGTGTGACCGTCAACTTCACAGGACGCGAGCTGCACGCCACGCCCGACCAGCAGCCGCTCACCGTCGCGTCGGTCGCCAAGCTGTTCACCGCCGCCGCGGTACTCGAGCACTTTGAGCCGCGCACTCGCCTCACTACGGCCCTCGTCGCGCTCGAACCGCCGACGCCCACTGGCGAGCTGACGGGCGAAATCTGGCTGGTCGGCGGCGGCGATCCGCTGCTCGCTACCCAGGCCTACGCCGACAGCTTCACCCGCCAGCCGCAGCTGTGGACCAGCGTCGAGCAGCTCGCCGACGACATCGTCGCCGCAGGCATCACCTCGATCACCGGCCGCCTGCTGGCCGACGAGACGCGCCACCCCGTCGCCCGTCGGGTCGAAACGTGGCCCGCCCGCTACGACCGCCAAGCCCTCGTCGGCAAGCTCTCCGCACTCACGGTCAACGACGGCCGTGAGACGTTCAGCAGCCACGTCCGGCTCGCGCCCCAGCCCGCGCTGTGGGCGACGATCGTGCTGCGCGACCTGCTGGTGGTGCGCGGCGTCGACGTCGACGTGCAGATCGTTGAAGGCTCTGCCCCGCCCGACGCCGTCGAGATCGCGCGGGCAAGCTCGCCGACCATCGAAGAGATGGTGCAGCAAATGCTGCGCGAGAGCGACAACAACACCGCCGAGATGCTGCTGCGCGAGCTCGGCCTGCGAGCCGCCGGTGAAGCCACCACGCCCGCGGGCGCGTCTGTCGTGCGAGACGTGGCAGCCTCCATCGTCGACGGCGATGTTCCCACCATCGCCGATGGCTCGGGCCTCGACCCGACCAACGCAGCGACCTGCGACCAGCTCGTCGAGCTGCTGGAAGCGGTCGGCCCGCACAGCGTCATCGCCGGAGGGCTGCCGATCGCCGCGCAAACCGGCACACTGGCGCACCGGTTCGCACAGAGCGAAGCCGCAGGCAAGCTACGGGCCAAAACCGGGCTGCTCACGGGGGTGAACGCATTGGCGGGATTCATCAACACCGACCACGGCACGCTGACGTTCGCCCAGCTGCTCAACGGCGTCGACCCCGAAGACCGCAGCGGCTTCGAGGCGCAAGAGCAGCTGGTCGAGCGCCTGCTCGAACTCATCCGCGCCGACTACGCCGAACCGCTGGCACGCATCGAGGAGTTCGCCAACCGTGCATGAGGTCGAAGTGCCGATGTTTCCGCTCAACGGGACTCTGCTCCCGGGCAGCGTCATGCCCCTCCGCATCTTCGAAGACCGCTACCGCGCCCTCGCGCAGCGGTGCGTCGGCAGCCAAGAGCCGTTCGGGTCGGTGATGATCGAACGCGGCAGCGAGGTCGGCGGAGGCGACGAGCGCAGCAACGTTGGCTGCCTCGCGCACGTCGCCCGACACGTCGAGCTGGCCGACGGCCGCTCGCTGATAGTCGTGATCGGTACCGACCGCATCGTCGTCGACGAGTGGCTCGCCGACGACCCCTACCCCCGCGCCGTCGTCAGCACCTGGCCTGACGGCGACGACGACGTTGACGACGAGCAGCGTGAGCAGACGGTCGCCCGAGTGCGGCGCCTGCGAGCCCTCGCGTCCGAGGCAAACCTCGTGCCAGCCTCCGCCGACGTCGACGCCGAGCTGGTGTCGATCGCGCACGGCCACCCGACCCTGTTTGCCGACTGCGACGAAGCGGCCGCCGCGCCGTGGTCGCTCCGCCTGTGCGAGCTGGTGCCGATCGACACCTACGACCGCTACAAGCTGCTCGCCGCCAACGGTCCGGCCGAGCGCTTGCGCTTGCTGGCCGAGATGCTCGACGACCTCGAACGCGCGTGCGAGTTCAAGTTGGCGAACGGCGATTAGGCGCGAACCCGACTACAGGTGAGTTCGCTCGGTAGCGTCAAGCGCAGCCTTATGAGAACGAAATCGTCAGATCGCCGCAGCGCCACCGGCGGCTTTCGCAACGAAGCCGAAGACTTGGTGCGGATGCTGCGCTCTTACGCGCAGCAAGAACTCGTCGATCCGCTGCGCACGCTCGCGCGGTTCATCGGGTTCGGACTGCTGGGCGCGGTGTTCGTCGCGACGTCCGCGCTGCTGTTCGCCGTAGCGCTGCTGCGAGTGCTTCAAGAAGAAGCGAGCATCTTCGACGGCAACTGGTCGTTCGTGCCCTACATCATCACCACCGCGTTCTGCGTGCTGGTGCTGGCATTAGCCGTCATGCGCATCGGCGCCGACAAACGCGAACACGAAGAAGACGACGCGGCGAACTCTCAAGATCGAAAGACCCAAGACTCACGAAGGAAGGCTCAGTAGCGATGAACGCGAACGAAGACGGGCGCGTCACAGCCGCGCAGATCGAAGACCGACTGCGCGGCCTGATGGGACGAGCGAGCAGCACCATCGAAGACCGCTCGACCGAGCTGCTGGTGCCGGTCGTCGCGACGCTCGTGGGCGTGGTGCTGCTGGCGTTCATCTTCGGCAAGCGCCGTGGCCGCAAGAAGACGACCACCGTCCAGGTGATCCGCCGATGAGAGTCAGCCGATGAGCGCCAGCCAATGAGCGCCCTGTGAACGACGACACCAAGCAGCTCCTAGAGATCGTCGCGCGACGCTTCGCGAAGACCGCGGCGGGAGCGTTTCGGTCGAGCATCGACGCGCTGGGCAAGCGCACGTTTCGCGACAGCCGGGTAGCCACGAGCGCGTTCATCGTCGTGGCCGGCATGCGGCTGCTCATCAAGCTGGCGAAGCGCAAGAGCGAGGTCGCGTACTCGGTGGTGCTCAAGCCCGGCGAGACGGTCGAAGTGCGCCACCTCGCGCCGAACGGCTCCGACGCCGAACCCTCTACTGGAGATCGGGCTATTAGAGATCGAGCTATTGGTGATCGGGCCGTTGGCGACGGTGACAGCGACGACGCCGCCAGCAGCTAAGCCGCTGACGGTCAATCCGCTGGCGGCCAAGTTGCTGACCGAGGGCGAGCAAGTCGTCCTCACCGACAAACGCAATCGCCGCTACCGCATCCAGCTCGTCGTTGGCGGCGAGTTTCACAGCCACATCGGCGTGGTGCGCCACGACGACCTCATCGGCCAGCCCGAAGCCAGCGCCGTCGTCAGCAGCTCGGGTGCCCCGTTCGTCGCGCTGCGACCCACGCTCACCGACCACGTGCTGAAGATGCCGCGCGGCGCGCAGGTCATCTACCCGAAGGACTTAGCGCCGATGGTGTGGGCCGCCGACGTCGGGCCTAACGACCGAGTGTTTGAAACCGGCGTCGGTTCGGGCGCGCTCTCGGCGGCGCTGCTGCGCACCGGAGCGCAGGTCGTCGGCCACGAGATCCGCGAAGACTTCGCGCAGCGCGCGCTCGAAAACCTAAAGACCATCGTTGCGCCCGATGTACTCGCGCGCTACGAGCTGATGGTGCGCGACGCCTACGAAGAGGTGGTGGCCGAGGTGCCCTACGACGCGGCGCTACTCGACATTCCCGAACCCTGGCGAGTGGTGCCGCACTTGCTCGACGCGCTGCGCTCCGGTGGTCGACTGGTCGTCTACAACCCGTCGGTCACCCAGGTCACTCGGCTGCGCGACGCGCTCGAAGCCAGCCACTGGGTGCGAACCGAAACGTTTGAGGTGCTCCACCGCAGCTGGCACATAGAGGGTCAATCGGTGCGACCCGACCACCGCATGGTCGCTCACACCGGGTTCATCACTCACGCCCGCCGCCTCGCTGCCTAGCCACCGCCGTGCGGCCAGCGACGCTCACCGCTCTCGCGCTGGTGGCGACGCTCGCGCTGACGGACTGTGGCGCGACGAGCGAGCCAGCGATCCGTGCGCCCGTCGAGTCGAGCGAGCCCGCCGAGCTTCCCGCCGGATTGACCGTGCTGCGGGTGGTCGCCACCGGCTGCGACCAACCTCACCACGGCACCGCGTTCGTCGTGCGAACCACGGGCACTCCCTTAGTCGTCACGGCGGCGCACGTCGTCGCCGGCGCGAACGACGTCACTCTGCTCGATGCGCGCGACCAAACGCTGGCCGCCACCGACCCGGCGAGCGTCGGCGGACTCGCGCAGCCCAGCACGCTGCGGCTCATCGCCTTCGACCCGGCGCGTGACGTCGCCGTGTTCGCCACGCCTGGCCCCGCTGCGACGAGCCCAGCCGCGGAGGGCCTCTCGTCAGGCGCGCCACCCGCGTCGCTCGCAACCAGCACCAGCCTCGACGGCAGCGGCACTGCGACCGTCTTCGGCTACCCGCGCCAGCAACCCATCGCCGCCGTCGCCGCGTCGTTCGTGTCGGCGGAAACGACGAGCGTCGCCGACATCTACAACTCGCCCACCGCGCCGCTTCGCATGCTCGCGCTCGCAGTCGACCCCGCTGGCGATCCGGCGGCGCAACTCGGCTCGGGCTTCTCCGGCGCCCCGGTCGTCGGCTCAGATGGCACCGTGTGGGGCGTGGTTGTCGCCGTCGGCCGGCCCTCCGGCGCGCAACTGGTCATCGCCGCGCTCAGCGCAGACGAGCTAAACGCCGTCGCCCGTCAAGCCGAAGGACAAGCAAGCCAACAGGTCAGCGTCGACGCAGGCCCCTGCGTCGTAGCCGAAGCCGCTAGGCCTCGATAAAGATGCACTCCCCGGGGCACTCTTCGGCAGCCTCGATCACGGCGTCGAGCAGGCCGTCTTCAAACGACGCCAAGCCGGCCGCGCCGCCCGGGTCTGAGTACACCTTGTCGCCCTCTTTCACGTATGCCAGCCCGTCGTCGAGCATGGTGAACACGTCGGGCGCGATCTCCTCGCAGAGTCCGTCGCCGGTGCACAGGTCTTGGTCGATCCACACCTTCATCGGTTGATGCCTTTCAGCAGGTGAAGCCAAACCTCACGGTCTGGGGTCAGTCAGCACCGCCAAGCATAGCGACCTGATTGACGATTTCGCAGGTATTGTCGGCACCGATGGCAACCGAAGAAACACCCGCCGTTCTGCGCAGCAAGATCAAGGCGCTCGAGAACGAGGTCGCGCACCTGCGGCGCAAGCTCAACGACGCCCCGCAGCGCGCCAGCCGCCTAGAGGAACGCCTGCTCGAAGAGAAGAACCGCCTGCGCAAGGCCGTCGCCCAAAACGAAAAGCTCACCTACTCGCTCCGCGAGGCCCGCGACAACGTCGCCAACCTCCGCGAGGAGGTCGACAAGCTCACCCAGCCTCCGAGCAGCTACGGCACGTTCCTCGCCCGCAACGACGACGACACGCTCGACATCTACGTCCACGGCCGCAAGATGCGCGTCAACCTCCACCCCGACCTCGCTACCGACGATCTCACCGTCGGCTGTGAGGTCGTGCTCAACGAGAGCTACAACGTCGTGCTCGCGCGGGGCACCGACACCTCCGGCGACGTGGTCACCCTCGTCGAGGTGCACCAAGACCGCGCCCGAGCGCTCGTCACCGGCCGAGCCGACGAGCAGCGCGTCGTCGACCTCTCCGCCGCGCTCCAAGCCGAGCAGCTTCGCAGCGGTGACTCGCTGCTGGTCGACGTCCGCGCCAACCTCGCGCTCGAACGGCTCGAACGCCCTGAGGTCGACGACTTGTTGCTCGAAGAAGTCCCCGACGTCAGCTACACCGACATCGGCGGCCTCGACACCCAGATCGAGCAGATCACCGACGCGGTCGAGTTGCCCTATCTGCACCAAGATCTCTTCAGCACCTACGACCTGCCCGCTCCCAAGGGCATCCTCCTCTACGGCCCGCCCGGCTGCGGCAAGACGCTCATCGCCAAAGCGGTCGCCAGCTCGCTCGCCGAGAAGGTCGGCCAAGCGAAAGGCAAAGAGGGCGGGCGCAGCTTCTTCATCAACATCAAGGGCCCCGAGCTGCTCAACAAATACGTGGGCGAGACCGAGCGCCAGATCCGCCGCATCTTTGAGCGGGCGCGCGAGAAGGCGTCTGAGGGCTGGCCGGTCATCGTGTTCTTCGACGAGATGGAGTCGCTGTTCCGCACCCGCGGCTCGGGCATCAGCTCAGACATGGAGTCGACGATCGTGCCGCAGCTCCTCGCGGAGATCGACGGCGTCGAAGGCCTGAAGAACGTCATCGTCATCGGCGCGTCCAACCGTGAAGACCTGATCGACCCAGCCATCTTGCGCCCCGGCCGCCTCGACGTGAAAATCAAGATCGACCGCCCCAACGAGCAAGCCGCGCAAGCCATCTTCGCCACCTACGTCACCGCGGATCTGCCCATCGACCCGATGGAGGTCACCGAGCTGGGCGGCGGCGACCCTCACAAGGCGGTCGCCGTGATGGTCGAGCGGGCGGTCGAAGAGATGTATCGCCCGGACGAACTCAACCGCTTCTTAGAGGTCACCTACCAGAGCGGCGACAGCGAGGTCATGTACTTCAAAGACTTCGCCTCGGGCGCGATGATCGAGAACATCGTGCGCCGCTCGAAGAAGAACGCCATCAAGCGGGCGCTGGCGACCGGCAGCGAAGGCATCCGCCTGTCCGACTTCACCCAGTCGGTCCGCCAGGAGTTCCGCGAGCACGAAGACCTGCCCAACACCACCAACCCCGACGACTGGGCGAAGATCTCCGGCAAGAAGGGCGAACGCATCGTGTTCATCCGCACCCTCGTCGGCGCGGACGAAGACCCGGCCGGAGGGCGCGCCATCGATCAGGTGCGCACCGGCCCCTACCTCTAGCTTGGGCTGATGGCCGTTCCCAAGGTGCTGGGCATCGAAACCGAGTACGGCGTCGTCCACGACGGCGTCGCCGAGTCGAACCCTGTCGCCGCGTCGTCGATGCTCATCAACGCGTACGTCAACGGCTACCTCAGCGCGCGCGTCGGCTGGGATTTTGAAGACGAGCAACCCGGCGTCGACGCTCGCGGCTTCAACGAGTTCGACGCGCTCGAACCTGACATCGAGACGCACCTCGTCAACGCCGTGCTCGGCAACGGCGCCCGCTTCTACGTCGACCACGCGCACCCCGAGCTGTCGACCCCCGAGTGCTCAGACGCCCGCCAGTGCGCGCTGTATGACCGAGCCGCCGAAGAGGTGCTGGTCGCCGCGATGGCAGCCGCTGCCGAGCTGCTGCCGCCGGGCGAGCAGATCGTCGTGCACAAAAACAACTCCGACGGCAAGGGCAACAGCTACGGCTGCCACGAGAACTACCTGATCGACCGAGAGGTGCCGTTCGGCAAGGTCATCAGCGGGCTGTTGCCGTTCTTCGTGACCCGTCAGATCTTTTGCGGCGCCGGCAAGGTCGGCTCAGAGCTGGCGGGCGTCGAGCCGACCGTCGACGGCCGGCCGGTCGAGTTTCAGCTCAGCCAGCGCGCCGATTTCTTTGAGGAAGAGGTCGGCCTCGAAACCACGCTCAAGCGCCCCATCATCAACACCCGCGACGAGCCGCACGCCGACCCGCACAAGTACCGCCGTCTCCACGTCATCGTCGGCGACGCGAACATGAGCGAGACGCAGACGTATCTCAAGGTCGGCACCACCGCCATCGTGCTCGCGATGATCGACGACGGCCAAGCGCCTGCCTGCCTCGACCTAGCGCACCCCGTCTTCGCGCTCCGTCAGGTCAGCTGCGACCCGTCGCTAGCCGCCCAGCTCGCCCACGCCGACGGTCGCACCGCCACCGCCATCGACGTCCAGTGGCAGTACCTAGAAGCGGCCCGGAAGTACCAGCAGCACTTCGGCCTAGAAGCGGCGGGCGGCGACGTGGCCGACGACGTGCTCGACCGCTGGGAGGCGACGCTCACCCAGCTCGAGGCCGACCCGTTCGAGTTGGCCGACCAGCTCGACTGGGTCGCCAAGCTGCGCCTGTATCGAGCGTTCGCCGACCGGCACGGCGTAGCGCTCACCAGCCCGAAGGTGCGTGCGCTCGATTTGCAATACCACGACCTGCGACCCACCCACAGCCTCGCCCGGCGGGTCGGTCTCAAGACGCTGTTCGGCCCCCAAGAGGTCGCCGCGGCGGTGGACGAGCCGCCCGCAACCACCCGCGCGTACTTTCGTGGCAAGTGCCTCCAGCGCTTCGGCGACCAGATCGTCGCCGCCAACTGGGATTCGATGGTGTTCGACGTCGGCACCGACGCGCTGCGCCGCGTGCCGATGATGGAGCCGCTCAAGGGAACGAAGGCGCACGTGGCTAGCGTCTTAGACGAAAGCGCAGACGCCGCCGAGCTGCTGCGTCGTCTCGGTGACTAGCGCCGACCTCTCGCCCGCCCACCTAACTCCACCTAACGACCGACAAAGGCGCACCCATGGCTGAACAGCATCAACAGCGGCACGACGGCCGCCAGCAAGAAGAAGACGAGCAGCCCACCGACGTGCCGGCTGGCGCGAACCCGGAAGAGCTGAAGGGCGAACTCGACAACCTGCTAGACGAGATCGACAGCGTGCTCGAAGAGAACGCGGAAGAGTTCACCCAAAACTACGTCCAAAAGGGCGGTGAGTGAGCTGGCACAACTTCAGCCCGCACGACGACCCGGGTGCGAACCTGCTTGAGTTGCTGCGGCGTGCGGGCCTCGACCCGTTTCCGTCCGACCTGCCCGCGAGCGTCGACGCGGCGCGCGTCAATGAGATGCTCGAGCAAGCCGCCCGCGGCGACCTGCCCAGCGCCACCGTCCGCAACACGACGGTGCTGGCGCTCGAGTGCGCCGACGGCGTCGTGGTCGCGGGCGACCGCCGCCTGACCGCCGGCAACCTCATCCGTCAGCGCGACACGCAGAAGGTGTTTCCCACCGACCGCCACTCGGCGGTCGCGGTGTCGGGCGCGGCGGGCCCGGCGTTTCAGATGGTCAAGCTGTTCCAGCTGCAGCTGCAGTATTACGAGAAGATCGAAGGGCGCCCGCTCAGCCTCGCCGGCAAAGCCAACCAGCTCGCGACGATGGTGCGAGCCAACCTGCCGCAGGCGATGCAGGGCCTGGTCGTGGTGCCGCTGTTCGCGGGCTACGACGCAGCGACCGGCTCGGGCGGGCTGTTCGAGTTCGACGTCACCGGCGGCCACTACTCCCGCACCGACGACGGCTACGCGGTCAGCGGCTCGGGCAGCCTGCACGCCACCACGGTGCTGTCGATGGGCTTCGACGAAGACCTCGACCGCGCTGGCGCGCTCACCCTCGCCGCGCAGGCGCTCACCCAAGCCGCGACGTTCGACTCAGCCACAGGCGGCCCAGACCTCGCTCGCGGCTTGTTCCCCACTATGGCGACCATCGGCGCCGACGGCTTCGCCGAGCTGACCGACCGCGAAGCCCGCGACGTGTTCATAGCCGCTGGTGTCAACCCGAACGGGGCGACGCCGTGAGCATGATGCCGCTCTATGTGAGCCCCGAGCAGCTCATGGCCGACCGCGGCGACTACGCGCGCAAGGGCATCGCCCGGGGTCGTTCGATGGTCGTGCTGACCTATGTCGACGGCATCGCGCTGGTCGCGCAAAACAGCTCGGCGACGCTGCGCAAGATTTCTGAGATCTACGACCGCATCGCGTTCGGCGGCGTCGGCCGCTACAACGAGTTTGACAACCTCCGCGTCGGAGGAGTGCGCTACGCCGAGCTGACCGGCTACTCGTATTCGCGCAACGACGTCGAAGCTCGCGGGCTCGCCAACCAGTATTCGCAGATGCTCGGCCACATCTTCACCCACGAGATGAAGCCGCTCGAGGTCGAGATCGTCGTGGTCGAGCTGGGCACCGCCGATCGCCCGAACGAGATCTACCGCATCCAATACGAGGGCACCGTGATGGACGAAGAGCACGTCTGCTGCATCGGCGGCAACTCAGACGCGGTGCTCGGCCTCGTGCGCGACGTCGGCGGCTACGAGCCGACCATCAGCCGCAACGAAGCGATCGCGCTGGCGGCCGACGCGCTGTGCGGCCCCGGCGAAGAGCCGTCGGCGGCCTCGCTCGAAGTCGCGCTGCTAGAGCAGCCAGCGGAGTCGCGCTTTGGCGACGACGTGCTTGGACGGCGCTGCTTCGTGCGTCTCGACGACGCCCAGGTCGCTGCGGCGCTGAGCGCGGCTGGCCGCAGCCCCATCGCGACCGCTCCTCGCACAACGCAGGCAGCTACGCCCGACGACGCCGCAGCCACCGACGCCGCAGCCGGCTGACGTGCAGCGACGCATCGTCGGTCTCGAAAACGAGTACGGAGTCACCTGCACCCGCTCGGGTCAGCGCCGCCTCAGCCCGGATGAAGTGGCGCGCTACCTGTTCCGCAAGGTCGTGTCGTGGGGCAGGTCGAGCAACGTTTTTCTAGAGAACGGCGCTCGCCTGTACCTCGACGTCGGGTCGCACCCCGAATACGCGACGCCCGAGTGCGACTCCGCCTACGACGTCATCTGTCACGACCGAGCTGGCGAGCGCGTGCTCGAACGGCTGGCTGCTTCAGCGCAAGAGCGGCTCGCGAACGAAGGCATCGAGGGCAAGGTGTACCTCTTCAAAAACAACACCGACTCGGCGGGCAACAGCTACGGCTGCCACGAGAACTACCTGACGGGCCGCACCGACGACTTGGCGCACTACAGCTCGGTGCTCATCCCATTTCTGGTGACCCGCCAAATCTTCTGCGGCGCGGGCAAGCTGCGCGCGACGCCGCGCGGCGCCCGCTACGGCATCTCTCAGCGAGCCGAGCACATCTGGGAGGGAGTGTCGAGCGCCACCACCCGTAGCCGGCCCATCATCAACACCCGCGACGAGCCGCACGCCGACGCCGAGCGTTACCGCCGACTTCACGTCATCGTCGGCGATTCCAACATGAGCACCTACACGAGCTTGCTGAAGGTCGGCTCGACGATGCTGCTGCTGCGCATGCTCGAAGACCCGAGCACTCCGATGTGCGATATGACGCTCGAGAACCCCATCCGAGCGATCAGAGGCATCAGCGAAGATCTCACGTGTCGCCACAAGGTGCAGATGGCGAACGGACGCCAGCTCAGCGCGCTCGACGTGCAGTCTGAGTTTGTTGATCGAGCGCTTCGGTTCGCTGACACGCACGAGTTGAACGACGAAGAAACCCGCGTGCTGGGCATGTGGGAGCGCTGCGTTACCGCCCTCGCAGACGACCCGATGAAGCTGGGCCGCGAGGTCGACTGGGTGATAAAGCACCAGCTCATGGAGCGCTACTGCCGCAGTCGTCAGGTGACCTTCGACGACCCGGCGCTGGCGCTGCTCGACCTGCAGTATCACCACGTGCACGCCACCGACGGCGTGTTTTCCGTACTCGAACGTCACGACGAAGTCGAGCAGCTGATCAACCCAGCCGACGTCGAACGTGCCATCGACGTGCCGCCGCAGACGACCAGAGCGAAGCTGCGAGGAGAGTTCGTGCAGCGGGCCAAAGAGAAGGGCCGCGACTACACGGTCGACTGGGTGCACCTCAAGTTGAACGACCAGTCGCAGCGTCCGGTGCTGTGCAAAGACCCGTTTCGACACGAAGACGAGCGGGTCGACAAGCTGATCGCTTCGCTCTAGCCGGTTGACTTCGCCTGCTGTGCCGTACGTGATCGCACGGGTGGTCGCGGTCACCCACAGACGCCCCGGCTATTGCCGGTTGACGCTCGGTGACCGTTCGGTCGCGCACGCGCTGACCGAGCTGGTGGGCGAAGTGAGCCTGGGCGACGAGGTGGTGGTTGAGACGGCTGCGGTCGAGTTGGGCTTGGGCACCGGAGGCGCGCACGTCGTTCACCTCAACTTGACGCGCCTTCGCGGCGGCACGCGCACGCCTGCTGCGGCGCGCTGGGCGGACGCCCCGGGCTCGCGGCTCGCGGCGCTGCGCTACTTGAGCGCCGCCGACCGAGACCGGCTCGTCGTGAAGTCTCGCTATCTGTCGAGCCAGGTGGCCGTGCTGACCGAGCCCGGCACCAGCGACGACCTGCCGCTCGTGGGCGTGCGGGTGCTGCTGTGCAGCCTCCACAGCCACGCGCTGGCTGCCGCGGCCGTCGCGCACGACCTGGGCGCGGGCTTTGGCTACAGCCCGGCCGACGCGTCAGACTCGGGGCAGAGCGGCGAGCCCTTGTCGCTGCGTCGCCGCGTCGGCTACGTGATGACCGACGCCGGTGCGCTGCCGTTCGCTCTGTCAGACCTGGCGAGCGACCTGGTTGAGCGTGACTTGCTGGCTCTAACGGTGAGCGCCGGACAGAGCTTTGGCGCCGCCGTCGAAGCTGTGAACGTCGTCGACGCGGTTGCCGCCGCCAAGGCGCGAGGCATCAGGCGAGTCGTGCTGGCGCCCGGCCCAGGTCACGTCGGCACGGCGAGCCGCTACGGGTTTTCGAGCCTCGATCTGGCAGGGCAGGCGACGCTGCTAGCCAAGCTGGGCGCGTCGGTGGCGTTGTGCGTTCGGGCATCGAGCATCGACGAGCGTCATCGTCATCGCGGCGTGAGCCACCACACGCTCACGCTGGCAGGGCTGCTGCCCGAAGCTGGCGTGGTCGTCGTGCCCGACGCGCCGGCGCATTTCGACGGCGAGCTGGCGCAGCGTCTCGGCGCGGCGGCACCGGGCGTAGCTCTGGTAGCGGCAGCGCCGGCCGACGTCGCCGCGTCGTTCGTTCGTCACCAGCTCGACGTCTCCTCGATGGGCGTGTCGCTGGCCGACGATCAGCTGGCGTGCGCCTGCATCGGAGCGGCCGCCCGCTGGCTCGCGCAAGGCGAGGCGGCCGCGCGCAGCATCAGCCCGAGCGAGCTGGCGTCGGCCGAAGTCGCGCCCGAGGCTGCCCCCGAGGTTGAGCAGCAAGCCGAAAGCCATCCGGCGCCCGACGCGGACGGCGACGCCGATGTTGACGTTGACGGCGCCGCCGCGGGCGATACTCAGGTCGACGGCGAACCGTCGGGTGAACCGGCCGAGCCTCGTTTCCGGTCGCGCTTCGCTCGCCAGGCGCTCGAGTGGACGCTGGTGGTCGTGCTGACGCTCGCGCTGTCGCTGGGCTTGCGCGCCGTAGTGGTGGGCGCCTTCTACATCCCGTCGACGTCGATGGAGCCGACGCTCACCGAAGGCACCAGAGTGCTGATGAACCGGCTCGCGTATCTGAGCGTCAGTCCGCAGCGCGGCGAGGTCATCGTGTTTGGCTCGCCCGAGGCGGTCGGCGACTATGCCCCGGCTGAGCTGATCAAGCGCGTCGTCGGCGTGGCGGGCGACACCGTCGAGGGGCGCGGCGGCCACCTCTACGTCAACGGCGCGCGCCAGGTCGAGCCGCACCTGGCAGAGCCTCTGTCGACGAGCGACTTTCCGCCGGTCGAAGTGCCCGTCGAGCACGTGTTTGTGATGGGCGACAACCGACACAACAGCCAAGACAGCCGCGCGTTCGGACCTGTGCCGCTCGACGACGTGCGCGGGCGGGCGTTCGTGCGCTACTGGCCGCCGTCAAACCTGGGCGGCCTCTAACGAGGCGTACCGCCGTCGGCTGCGTCGCACCTGGCGCGTCGAGCCAACGACAAGGGAGCATTACGATGACCCTCATGCCCAACCCGGCGGGCCGCGACGACGAGCTGTTGCCTGACGGAGACACGCCCGCGCAGGTACCGCGTGCGCCGCGCGCTTCTGAGCAGACATCGGCACCGCCGCCAGTAGAGCCGCAGGCCGTTGCCGCGCCGCCGCCAAGCGGCGCACAGTCGGCCGTGACGTTTGATCAGGTGATGGGACGGATCGACGACCTTGAGCAGTCGGTCCATAAGTCACGCGGCTTGAGTGCCCGAGGCTTCTACACGATGGCCGCGGCGTTCCTCATGCTGGGAGTCGGCGGATTCACTTATATCGGTGATCGCGTGCAGCACACCAACGAGCGTGTCGACGCGGTGGTAGCGGAGCTTCGGGAGTCGGAGGCGCGCCAGACGGCTCGCGTCGACGATCTGGCGGCGCAGCTTCGCGACTCCGAGGCCAAGCAGATCGAACGCGTCGACGACCTGGCACGAGAGCTTCGTGCTGAGATTCGTTCCGAGATTCGTGCGACGAATGAGCGCATTGACGCGCTGGCGGCAGAGCTTCGTGCGGCGGTGGAGGTGCTGGTCGACATCCAGGGTCGGCTGCGTGCACTTGAGGCGTCGTATGAGCACGTCGACTCGCGGCTGGTGCGGCTTGAGACCGAGACGGGCCTACCGCCCCTTTCGGTCGCTCAGCCGCCCAGCACTCCCGCTGCCGACGGCTAGCGAGTCCAGCCAGCCAGTTCGGGCTAGCATTGACGGCCATGCTGTTCAAGTTCGTACGCGCCCGTCGTCTGATCTCCTTGCCTGCCGCCTTGGCGGTCGGCTTGGTGGTGTTCGCCATCTCGCTCATCGGGGGGGGGTCTTCGGTTCCGCGCGCTGAGGCGCAGACCGAGACCTACTACGGGTCCATCAACATCATCTTCCTCATTACGCAAGAAATGTCTGACGATCCGGCCTACTCACAGTCACTCGGGTTTTCCGTCTCGGTGGTGCCGACGGCCGAGTCGCCCAATGGCTGTACGACCGGTCGGAGCGCGTCGAGGAGTGGGCCATTTGACAACAACGGGGAGTCGAACGCCTACGGCCTCGTGCAGAACCGGGCCGATAGGCGGCTCATCAAGCGACCCGCTGGGCAATCCCAAGAATGTTCATACAACATCGTTCCCGCACAGCACGAAGATGGTCCCACCAACATTTTTGTCTTGGATGATTCGTACACTCATTGGCATTGGGGGAAGAGGAAGACAATCGTGCCGAACGACGATAGAAACAGCGACATTGCGAGGTACCACCGCTACACGGTCAACACGCAGCCGACGTTTGAGCCTGATGTCACATTTAATGTGCCTGTAGTCGATTACGATGATGACGGGCAGCACGATTATGCGGGAGCCGAGTTTTTTGCGATCTTCACCGCGAAGGAGGGTTCGCCAGGCACGAGTTGCGTGCCAGCGGACCCTCGATTTCGATATGAGATCCAGCCGCAGATTATCGCAGCTGCCGGTGGTCAGCCGGCGCGAACGCAGGTGGAGCTGACGGCAACATCCCCAACCACACTAATCGGCTCACCGTCAGACTCGACACACCGCTGTCAGTATGACGTACTATATTCGGCCGGCGACGATCATGCCGAACTGTTTTCGCACACGCAGATGGTTAACCCACGGGCGTACTGGCAGCGCTTTGGCAGGCAGCGAAACCCAGTTCCTGCGACTGACGACTTTGAGGTGGCCAGTGGCGACCCGGCCGCAGAGGTGACATATTTTCTGACCAGTCAGAACTATCGGGTGACGTTTGAGGTTGATGCTCCAGCGGCGGCTGATGCCGAGACGTTCAGCGTGCAGGCGGCGCCTGTTGTCTCTAGCCTGGGCTGCAGCACGCACAACCTTGACCCAACAGGCCTCACTCCGGCATCTCAACAGATCACCGATTGGCCCGCACGCCACACTGGCCCCGATGATCGCTGTGAGTATGTGGTGACGTGGCCGAACACCGAAGATGGCGGCACGACGTACAGGCGCAATGGCCCGCGGACAGTGATGCTCGATGAGTCGGTGTTTTCTCAGACTGTTCAGACACTGTCAAACACGTATACGACAGGCACGGTGATGGTGTTTCCGGAGGTGTCGGCTGATTTGCCGCTCATCGACGAGAACAACGATGGGAATCATGATATGTCTGGTGCGACGTTTACCTGGTCGTTCAGTCGCGAGCGCGGGCCGAATGAGAACACGAACTGCACGGATCGCGTTCAGGCGGTGTATGGCATCGGCGACGACGGAGAGGTGTCGTTGCAGGGCACACGCCAGCCTGATGCGTCGGTAGCACCGGGGCTGGAGTTGGTGGGTTGGCACGAAGATTCGACGGCTGAGTGTTCGTATGTGGTATCGTTTGCGGGCAACAACGAGTTTGATACCGATAGTGCTGACCCGATGCATGATGTGAACCTGTCGTGGAGTGATCCGCGGGCGCACGGCGTGTTTGAGACCGGTAGGAGGCAGATCACGGCGCGGTTCCAGGTGACGGGCTTGGGGGTGCCTGACGGCACGCCGATCACGGTGGAGTTCAGGTTGGCGGCGAACGCGCCAGCTGCGTGCGCGGACACGCGCACGACCGCGTCGGACGGGTGGACGCAAGCTGGAGGGGTGTGGTCGAACACGTTGGAGGTTGGCACAGCGAAGAGCTTTGTGATTTTGGGTGGCGTGACGGTGCTGCCGGCGATGTGGCGGTCGCGCACCGCGGAGACGTGCGCCTATGAGGTGGAGTGGCCGCGCTTTGAAGACCCGGATGCCGGCGGTGTGGCGCACAATGCGTATCCGATGATTGCGCCGGAGTCGAGCTGGCAGCCGGCGTTTGAGGATCACCGATTGGAGTCGTCGCCGCTGTTCCGGGTGACGTATCGGGCGTATTACCAGCGGCCGGTCACGCACTTCACGCCGAACGTGTCGGTGCAGGTGCCGTACGACGAGGCCAACGGCCAAAACCGGTTCGCTAACCAGACCGTCACGGTGACTTACCGGCGAGCGCCAGGACAGTCCGACACGTGCACCGGTTCGGCTACTGACACGTTCACGATCGCCACTGGGCGTGACGCGAACTCGAACAACGGTGTCGTGACGCGCACCACCACGGCGCGGCTGGTGGACGAGCCGGTCGTCGACCGTCCGGGCGGCACGTCGCGGGCGTGCTCCTATGTCGCGACCGCGGCGGCGACATCCGCGTTGGCGGCGGCCGCAGGGGATCTGTCTGTCGTCGGCAACGCGGAAGCGACGATCGACGCGGGCGGTCTCGTCGGTAGTGGAGGCGTGCCTGGCGGCGGGCCGGTGCGATTCGCGTATGAGAGCGTGTTCACGGCGCGCATCGGCATCGACGTGCCGCCGGGCACCCGTGAGAAGCTGGGTGAGGACGGCTTTGAGAGCGGCGACGTCTTGTTCAAGGGCGCGGCGTTTCCGGTCACGTTCCGTGCCGCTGAGGGTGTGCCAGCGGGTTGTTTGCCTGAGGGCACGAGGACGGTGACGTTCACGATTCCCGACAGCAGCGTCGCTGGCTTGACCGTGGAGGGCGACGTGGGGTTCGTCGACCGGGTCGGTGGCGAGACCACGGCGTGTTCCTACACGGTCGAGTTTCCTCCGCAGGTGGACTCGACGGGCGTCTCTGATGCCATCGGCTACACGCTCACTCTCGACGCCGCCGCGCCGGCGGTCATCAGCGCTGCCGACCCGTCGGCGTCGAGCAGCTACTCACTCGACGGTGATCTCATCCGCCGACTGTTCGTGCCGCCGTTCGGGATCGCCGTGCCGCCCACCACCGCGCCCGACGGCACCGACAGTCTGTATGCGGGCACGGAAATCACCGTCACCTACGCGGCGAGTAGCGGCAGTGGTCCGCACTGCGCGCCCGCTCGACCCAGCGTCGTTTACGTCGCGTCACCTTCGACGCTCGGCGGCTTCAACCCCGAAACCGCAGACCTCGTGTTCGTCAACCAACGCATCGGCGACCCGTCCGCGTGCAGCTACACCGCGACCTTGCCGCGCGTCATCAACTCTGAGGCCAGCGTCGCGCCAGCCTGGCAGCTCACGCTCACCAACAACGTCTTCAACTTCGACGTCAACACCGCCGAAACCACGCTCACCTACGAAGACACCACCGGCGGCGGTACCTCAGGCGGGAACGGCGACGGCAACGGCGGCACCGCGGGAGGCAACGGCGGAACTGGCGGGACCCAAACCGGCAACACCCAAACTGGCGGCACGCAGCCGGGCAACACCGGCGGAACGAACGTGGGCAACACCGGCGGCACCCAGCCTCCGGTTCCCAGCACGCCGAGCGGTGGCACTAGCAGGCGCCCCACCACCAGCGGTGGCGGCGGAGGCTCGCGCGGCGGCAGCTCTGGCGGCGGTGGCGGTAGTTCCAGCGGCGGCGGCGGTGCAGCGACCGGCCCGTGGGTCGTCGCTGCGACCAGCCGGGTGCCCGTGGCCGTCTCGCTGCAGATGCCCGAGCGCGACTTCCCTGTCGGTGCTGCCATCGAAGTGATGCTCAACGTGCCGGGCACTTGCGGCGAAGACGTGACCGCGTTCGCAGGCCTGCCCGCGGAGGTCGGCCTCGTCTACGCGCTGACCGCTCGCTCAGGCACCACCGCGGACGTGCTCGCTGCCGGCGCGCTCAGTCTCGCCGGCTACGCGCAGCGCGGCGACGACACCCGCGACTGCGAGGTGCGCATCACGCTCATCACCGCGCCCGCCGGCTGCCGCCTCGACTCAACTAGCACCAACAACGTCGGCACCGACGACGCCGGCCGCAGCTTCGTCGAGCTCACCGGCGGCCAAAGCATCACCAGCTACTCGGCCACACCAAGCCTCGTCTGC
>CAYRJD010000049.1:0-55345 GCA_964424585.1 uncultured Acidimicrobiales bacterium
CGGGCTCTCGAACATCGAGCAACGGCACGTCGACGTCGACGTTCGGTGCGTCGAGACGTGAGGCGCACGACGCGTCTGCGTTCTACGAGCGCTTCGACGCGCCTGCGTTGTCGGGCGACGCGACCGTCAACCGAGGCCCCGAGGCCGACCGAAAACTAGACGCGCTCGCGGCCCACCCGTGCATCCACCACGACGCCTGCGACATGCGCGAGGTGCCCGACAGCTCGGTCGCTCTGGTGGTCACCTCACCGCCGTATTTCGTCGGCAAGGAGTACGAGCTGGCGGTCGCGGACGGCGACGACATTCCATACAGCTACGCCGACTACCTACAGATGCTGGCATCGGTGTTCGCCGAGTGCGGCCGCAAGCTCGAGGCTGGCGGTCGCATCGCCATCAACGTCGCCAACCTGGGCCGCCGCCCCTACCGCAGCCTGTCGGCCGACGTCATCGGCATCTTGAGCAGCCTGGGTTTGTTGCTGCGCGGCGAGATCGTGTGGCGCAAGGGCAAGGGCGCGAACGGGTCGTGCGCGTGGGGTTCGTTTGCCAGCGCCGCCAACCCGACGCTGCGTGACACCAGCGAGCGAGTGATCGTGGCGAGCAAGGGTCGCTTCGACCGGGCGCTCTCGCCTGCCGAGCGCGAGCAGCGGGGCATGCCGCACGTGAACTCGATTACCGCCGATGAGTTCATGGAGGCCACTCTCGACATCTGGGACATCGGGCCCGAGAGCGCGACGCGCCTGGACCATCCCGCGCCGTTTCCGGTCGAGCTGCCCCGACGGTTGATCGAGCTGTTCACCTACGTCGACGACTTGGTGCTCGATCCGTTCATGGGTTCCGGCACGACGCTGGTGGCTGCCGAGCTGGCCGGACGTCGCGGCGTCGGCTACGACACGCACGCCGGCTACGTAGACGCCGCTCGCCAGCGGCTGGCCGACGTGCGAGCTGGCGGACAAACTGGCGCAGGCACAGTGCAGCCGCGCAGCTCGGCAACCAAAACCGCCGCCGAGCTGCTAGCCGACAGCGGCTTCGTCGTCGAAGCGAAAAACGTTCGCCTGCGAGGCGGGGGAGTGTCCTTCACGTTCGCCGCCGTCGACACGAAGGGGGGTCGCTGGTGGGTCGAAGTGGTCGGCAGCTACGCGCTCACCAAGTCGGGTCTAGCTCGCAGCGAGACCGCGCAGAGCGTCGTCGCCAAGGCGGCGGTGCTCGCCAGCCGACGACCCGACGACCGGCTGTTGGTGCTGACGGCCGACGAGCCCGGCGGGGCCGGTGCGAGCGACGCGATGCTGCGATCGGTTGGCCCGACGGCGATCTTCGACGTCATCGGGCTCACCGACGCCGCGAGCCATGAACGTCTAGCCGCATACGCGAACGGTGCGACCGAGCCGTTGGCTGGCTACTGGCCAGCCAAGCCCGGCAGCTAGCTACGCGTCGTGCACCGCCATGCGCAGCCGCTTGTTGCCCTTGCCCTTCGACTCGGTCTTGAGCAGCTCAAAGCGTCCCACCTCGGCGGTGCTCGCGACGTGCGTGCCGCCGTCGGCTTGCTTGTCTAAGCCCACGATGTCGACCACTCGTATGCGCGCAATGCTCTCGGGAATCAAGTTGACCTTGGTGCGAATCAAGTCTTCATCGGCCAGCGCTTCGACACGATCGAGGTAGCTGACTTCGATCGGATAGTCGGTGGCGATCGCCTCGTTGACCAGCCGCACGATGTCTTGCGCGAAGCCCTCCGGCAGCGGATCGAACTCGAAATCCATGCGAGCCGCCAGCGGCGTCATGTTGCCGCCGGTAACCGACTTGCCCCAGGTGTTGTAGATCACTCCGCACAGCACGTGCAGCATCGTGTGGGTGCGCATCAGCTGATGCCGTCGCTCCCAGTCCAGCTCGCACTCCACCGCGTCGCCAGCCGCCAGCGGCGCGACGTCGTCGCCGCTCGCGGCCACCGTGTGCCACACCGCGTCGCCCCGCTTGACGACGTCGGTTACCGAAAACGTTGCGTTGTCAGACGCGCGCGTAATCGTGCCAGTGTCGTGCGGCTGGCCGCCTCCGGTGGCGTAGAAGATGGTCGTATCGAGCGCCACGTTTGCGGTGGCACCGTTTGCGCCGTCGTCGCCGAGCGCGACCACTTCGGTGGCCAGGTGCTTGGCGTAGGCGTCGTCTAGGTAGAGCAGCTGGGTGTTGGTCATGTGCCGAACGCTACGCGCTTCGCCGTTACCGTGACCCGATGCGCATCGTTACGTGGAACGTGTGGGCCAGATTTGGCGACGACCCACAGAGCCGTCAAGAGCCGATCGCGCGCACCCTCGAAGCGCTCGATGCCGACGTGATCTGCTTACAGGAAACCTACGTGACCGAGGACGGCGACGACCAAGCCGCCAGGCTCGCGCGGCGTCTGGGCATGAACCACCAGAGCGTCGACATCGAGCTAAACCGCAACCGCTGGGGCATGGGCAACGCGATTTTGGCGCGTGGCGAGATCGGCGAGTTTGCCGAGCATTCGCTCGCGGTGGGCGACCAGGCGAAGCGTCGCACCGCGCTCGCCGCGAAGGTCGGCCACAAACAGCACAAGGTGAGCGTCATCTGCACGCACCTCGACCACCACTTCGCCCACTCGGCCCTGCGAGAAACCCAAGTGCGGCGGCTGTGTGGGCTTGTGAGAGACCTGCGCGACCCGAACGGCTACCCCGTGATCTTGGCGGGCGACTTGAACTCGGTAGCCAGCTCAGACGAAATTCGCTTGCTCACCGGCGAGCGGCCTCCGCCGGTAGCCGACTTGATCATGAATGACGCGTGGCCGCAGCGCAGCGTCGAGCCGGGCTTCACGTGGTGCGCGACCAACCCGCACCTCGCCCAAGCGATGTATCCGAATCGGCGCATCGACTACGTGTTTATCGAGTGCCCGCGCAACGTGCCGCTGGGCAACGTCCAACAGGTCCAGCTGGCGGGCAACGAACCGGTCGACGGCGTGACGCCGTCAGATCACTACGCGGTGGTGGTCGACCTGGTCGACTAGCTCGCGGACTGGGCAGCTTGGTCGTCGTAGCGAGCCAACATCGCAGCAGCTAGCGCGCCCGGCGCTGCGAGAAACTCAGCTGGCAGCTCGTGCGCGTTCACGACCGAGTCGGGTCGCGCCAGCAGCGCCATGATGCGGGCGAAGATCAGCGGCGAACGCAGGTGATACGTCGCGGTAATCGTCGGCTCGGGTTCGTCGCTCGCGTCGATGGCGACGGCCGGGTACTTCTCGATGCGCCACAGATCGGCTTTCGGGTAGGTGAGGGTGACAGCCGCGCCGCCGCTCCAGTCGCTGAACGCTGCGTCGATGTCGCCATCTGTGAGCGGCTCGGTGAACGTGGTGCCGGCGTCGTGCAGCTCTTCGATACGTTCGAGACGAAGCGGCCGCAAGCGCGGCACACCCGAAGCGTTCGGTGCGTCGCGCGTGCGCACGACGACGTACCAGTAGCCCCAGCGCTTGTGCAGCGCGAGCGGCTCGATGGTCAGCTCGACCTCGGTGTCGCTCGAGCTCTCCCAGTAGCGCACGTGGAGCACCAGCTGTTGCGTGATCGCGTCTTGAAGTTCGGCGTGCCACTTCGTCGACGCCGGCTCGGCCGAAAACCTGAGCTGGTTGCCGAACGCCGCGTCGAGCTTGGCGACCGCAGATGCGAGCGCGCCGTTGGGGTCGATGCCAGGTAGCTCCAGCGCCAGGTGTCCCACCATCAACGTCGACAACACTTCCATGCCGGTCAGCCCGATCGGCTCAGCGATCGCGCTGTCCGCGTCGGGCACCAGGTAGACGCCGGTGCCGTCGCCGGGGTCGGTCAAGTCTTCGGTGAAGTGCGGCGATGCGGTGGGTTGTGCGTAGTCCTCATCAGACATCACCGTGAACCCGGTCTGCGCGAACCCGTCGGTGGATGGGTCGCGCACCTCCCACGCCATCGCTCGGTACAACAGGTCGTGCAGCGTCTTGACGGGCACACCGAACTCGCGCGAGATGTCAGCCAGCGCGATGCGCTCTTGTCTGGTAGCGAACGCCCACGGCACAATCGCCAGCACCAGTGCAACTTGTTCGTCAATCGACAGCGGCTTGGCAGCGTCGTCGGTTTGAGTCCCGCTAGGCGCGCCAGTCGTGGGTGCGGCAGTCTGGGCACCGCTGGCGTGCTCGGCGGGGTTGGCGGGCGCGTCGGGGGGCGGTGCCTCCACGGGCGAGCCCAACTCGCTGGCGGCCACGTCGGCGAGCCAGGCCGTCACTTCGCTCACGAGTGCGGGAGGCTCGGTGAGCACAGCGCCCGCGCCTAGCTCGACCAACCAGTCACGCAGCGCCTGTGAGCTGCGCACCTCGAACCCAAACTCAACGGTGCCGTCGGGGAGAACCTGCTCGTGCGTGGCGCTGGCACCCAGTCGCTCGCGCGCGATAACCACACGGTCGGCGTCGACTCTCAGCACCGCCGCGTGGTCGTCGCCGAACGCGAACTCCCAGGGGTGTCGAGGCAGCATCGCATCCGCGTCGACCTCGTGGGCGTCGGTGAACTCGAAGGTGTCACCAAGCTTGGTAGCCGCCGCGCCGGTGCCGTCGATGCGGTCGGCTCTGAACGTCTTGATCATGTCGCCGTCGAGCGCGAAGAAGTAGTTGTGCCCCGCCTGGCGCTTGATGGCGACAGGCTCGACCGTGCGCGCGCCTTTACCGTCGTAGGCGAAGGTGAGCCGCCGTCGCTCGTACACCGCACGAGCGATGATCGGCACGGCCTCGCTCAGCTCGATGCGAACGTGGGGCCCCGACCCGTCGGCGACCGAAATGCCTGCCGTCAGCTTCGCGACGCCGGTGGTATCGCTGTGCTCGCCGGTGGTGATGTGCCGCTCGGCCAGGCGCAAGGCGGCCTTCTCGGCGCGCGTAAAATCAACAGGGTTACGCAGTGCGATGTCGTCGGGATTGATGATGTAGGTCACCGCACCCGCGTCGGCAGCCGTGGACCCGCGAACATGATCGGTGGTCATGACAATGCCGAGCGACTCCAGGTCGGCTCTGTCGCGGCGGAACTTCTTGCGGGCCGCTTCGAGGTTGTTGATGTCGTAGAGGCCCGACTCTCGCGCGATGTCTGCCAGCGTGCGCCCTCGGCGGGCGCGTAGCAGAAACATGATCAGCGCGGTGAGCCGCTCTTCGGGCGGAGGAGCGGAAGTGGCAGGCACCAAGTTGCGAATGTAGCGAGCGCCGCGGGCAACCGGCTGCGAACACGGGCGTTCCTAGGCTCCGGTCGTGGCTTCGGCGCGAACCAGCCGCCCAGCGGCCCCACCGGCGGCTGCGCCCGAGCACGGCTCCGAGCTTGACCCCGAGCGACGAGCAGCCAGCTTGGCGTGGCTCGCATACAACCAGGTCGACGTGCTGGTCATCGGCGGCGGCGTGACCGGAGCGGGCTGCGCGCTCGACGCAGCCAGCCGGGGTTTGAGCGTCGCGCTGGTCGAGCAGCGCGACCTGGCCTCCGGCACTTCGAGCAGGTCGAGCAAGCTCATCCACGGCGGACTGCGCTACCTAGAGCAGATGCGCTTCGGGCTGGTCGCCGAAGCCCTCGCCGAGCGCACGCTCCAGGTCAACCGCATTGCGCCGCACCTGGTTCAGCCGATGCCGTTCGTGCTGCCGTTGACGAGCGGCGAAGGCCAGCCGCTGACCGCGACGCGCGCGCTGGTGAGGCGGGCGTACGTCGGCGCTGGCGTGGCGCTGTACTCGGCGCTAGCCGAGGTGAGCGAGGGCGTGGCTCGCTGGCGTGGCAAACGCAGCATTAGGCCGCTGGCGAGGTCGCGCCACTTGGGCGCGGCGCAGGTGCGCGCCGTTGCCCCCACGCTCGCTGGGTCGATGAACCGGGGCGGCGTGCTGTTCTTCGACGCCAGCGTGGACGATGCCCGCCACACGCTGGCCGTCGCCCGCACCGCGGCCAGCTACGGCGCGCACGTGCTGTCGTCGGTTCGAGTGACCGAGCTGCTTGTCGAACACGACGCGGTCGTCGGCGCGCTCGCGGTGGACGTCGAGACCGGAGCCCACCTGACGCTGCGAGCAAAATGCGTGGTGAACGCCACCGGGGTTTGGACCGACGACGTGGCGCAGATGGCGCCCGGTCAGCGTCCGACGCATCGCACGCTGCGCGCCTCAAAGGGCGTTCACCTGGTGCTGCGAGCCGACCGCCTCAAGCTGCGCGCGGGGCTGGTTGTGCCGACGCCTTCGAGCGTGCTGTTCGTCATTCCGTGGGGCACGCAGCGACGCCACGTCATCGTCGGCACAACCGACACGCCGTACCGCCTGAGCCGAGCGCATCCGGCGGCCAGCGGCGGCGACGTCGACTACTTGTTGGCGCGCCTCAACGCGGTGCTGCGCGAGCCCGTGAGCGCCGCCGACGTTTGCGGGATATACGCGGGGCTGCGGCCGCTGGTGGCTGGCGACAGCGCCGAGACCACCAAGCTCAGCCGAACTCACAAGGTCACCCACACGACGAAGGGGCTCGTTTCGGTGGCGGGCGGGAAGTACACGACCTACCGCGCGATGGCGCAAGACGCGATCGATGCAGCAGTGCGCGACGCGCACCTCGTGGCGCCGCCGTCGGGCACGAAACACGTGGCGCTGGTGGGCTCGCGCCGCTACAGCCGGCTGGGTGCCGGAGCTGCCACCCAGCTCGTCGCCGAGCTAGCCAACAACGAGGCAGTTGCGCCCAACGTGTCCGAGTCGACCCTGCGCCACCTGGTTGCTCGACACGGCGATGAGGCCGAGGCCGTGGTGAACTTGATCGCCAACGACTCGCAGCTAGCCGAGCCGCTGATGGCGGGCCACGCGTACGTGCGCGCCGAGGTGGTGCACGCGGCCAGAGCCGAAGGTGCGCTCCACCTAGACGACGTGCTCACGCGGCGCACGCGGCTGTCGATCGAGTCGCCCGACCGGGCGCTCGGGGCTGGTGCGTTGGCCGCGCAACTCATGGCTGCCGAGCTGGGCTGGAGCGACGAGCGTGCGGCCGACGAAGTGGCTCGCTACGCGGCCAGGGTGGAAGCGGAGCGCGCTAGCCAGCGAGCGGCTAGCGACGAAGCGGCCGACGCGGTGCGGCTGTCTGCGCCCGACTCACGGGCGGGGCACTAACGGGTCGGTGCGGGCGGGGGACTAACCGTCGGCGCGGCTGAGCGCGGCTAGCACTCGGTCGGGCATCAGCGGAATCTCATTCACCCACACGCCGGTCGCGTCGTAGAACGCAGCCGCGACCGCAGCGGCGTAGGGCAGCAATCCCATCTCGGCCATTCCGGTCGCCCCGAACGGGCCGCGCAGATCGGGCGTTTCTAGTATCACGCTGGTGATCGCGGCGGGCACATCGCCGATGCCCGGCAGCAGGTAGGTGCTCAACGTGGGCGTCGTGATGCGGCCCTCGCGAAGTTCCAGTCGCTCGCTCAGCGCGTAGCCCTGCGCTTGCGCGACCGCGCCTTCAACTTGTCCCACCACCAGCAGCGGGTTGATCGCCTTGCCGACGTCGTGCGCGCTGACTACTCGGTCGGTGCGGATGTGGCCGGTCTCGATGTCCACCGTGATCTCGACGTATTGGGCGACGTAGCCGTAGGCGAAGTTGGGCACGCACTCGCCGGTCTCCGGATCCATCGGAGTGGTCGGCGGGGGAGTGAACCGAAAGTGTCCGCGGGCCGGGCGGTCGCCCTCGCGCCACCGCTTCTCGCACTCTTCCCACGCACCCAAAATGGAGTTGCCAGCCATGTAGGTCAGCCGCGACGCGGAGGCCGAGCCGGAGTCGCCCGATGAGTTGGTGTCGGCAAAGTGAGCCGTCACCGTTGCTGGTTCGACGCCGGCTGCTTGCGCTGCCATCTGCACGAAGGCGGTGTGCGCGCCCTGGCCGACCTCGGCTCCGGCGTGGAACAGCTCGACGAGCTGCGGGGTTTCGTCGGCCGCGTCGCCGTGCGCGATGATTGTGGCCTCGCATCGTTCGGCAAAGCCGAACGAGAACCCGACGTTCTTGAACGCGCACGCCACGCCGGTGCCGGTGCGCAGCGCGCTCTCGTCGGGCGGGAGCGAACGGAGCGGGCTGTAGCCGCTCGATGAGGGCGCGGCGAGCGTGTTGCGGATGACGAGCGGCGCGCCCGTGGCCGCGTCGCTCTGTGCGTCGTGTCTCTCTCCTTCGCGAACCGCTGCATCCAGGACTGCGGCAATCGTGATCGGTGGGGGCATCGGCGAGCTGGTCAGGTTGAGCGAGGTGTCGCCCAGCAGGTTGCGTCGACGCATCTCGACTGGGTCGATGCCCAGCGCGGCGGCCAGCCGATCCATCTGGCCCTCCGCTACGAACGTCGCCTGCGGCGCGCCGAAGCCGCGAAACGCGCCGCCTGGCACCGAAGTGGTGTAGACGGCCGCTGAGTCGACGCGCGCGTTTACGGCTTCATACGGACCTGCCAAGCCCAGGTGCAGGTTGGCGAGCACTTTGTTCGAGGTGTAGTTGTATGCGCCCGCGTCGAGCCACGCGGTCGACTCGACCGCGGTGAGCTTGCCGTCGTCATCGGCGCCCCAGCGGGCGTGCACCTTGGCCCGATGGCGCTTGTGGTGACCGACGATGGATTCCTCGCGCGACCACCGAGCCGCGAGCTGCCGGTCGATGCCGCGTTCGGCGAGCCACTTCGCACCCAGCGCCATCACGATCTGCAGCGACGCGTCTTCGCGTCCGCCGAACGCCCCGCCGATGGCGGGGTAGACGACCCGCACTCGGTCGGGCTCGAGGCGCAGCGCTCGGGCGATCTGGTCGCGATCTTCGTGCGCCCACTGCCCCGCGATGGTGACGACGATTTGGCCGTCGACGGTCGACGCGGTGGCAGCTTCGGGCTGCAGGTAGGCGTGCTCTTGGTGCGGCAGCGCGTAGGTCTCTTCGACGACCACGGCGGCTGCTGCCCAGCCTGCGCTCATGTCGCCCTTGCGGGTGCGCCGTCGTTCGTAGACGTTGCTGGGTTGGTTGTTCTCTGGGTGCAACAGCGGCGCGTCGTCGCGGTCGGTGGCTGCGAGCATCGCGTCGAGGTCGTCGATGACTTCGAGCGGTTCCCAGTGAGCGTCGATGAGGGCCGCGGCGGATCGCGCTTGGTGCTCGGTCTGCGCGATCACCAGCGCCAGATGGTCAGCCTCCCAGCGGGAGACGTCGCACGCCGGGCCTGCTGGATCGCTGTGCTGTGCTGGGCCCACCATCACCGGCTGGTCGCACAACGTCAGCCCGTAGCTGTTGGTTGGCACATCGGCTGCGGTCAGCACGCCGACGACGCCCGGTGCGGTTTCGGCTGCGCTGACGTCCAGCGCCAGCAAGCGAGCATGAGGCTGATCGGTGAACACGGTCACCGCCCACAAGGCGTCGCGGTCGAAGAGGTCGGCGGGGTAGCGAGCGCGACCGGTCGCCTTGTCGTGACCTTCTAGGCGAGCGACGTTGTCACCGACGCTCACTGGTCGCTCTCAAATTGGGCGCTCGCTACTTGAGTGCCAGATGGGCGGGCGCTCGCTAGGTGGTCGTTCGCCATCTGGGCCGCTGCTCGCTCGACCGCCTCGACGATCGAGTAGTAGCCGGTGCAGCGACAGATGTTGCCCGACAGCGCTTCGACCACTTGTTCGCGCGCGGGAGACGGGTTGGCTGTGAGCAGCGTCGCGGCGCTCATCACAAAGCCCGGCGTGCAAAAGCCGCACTGGGTGCCGTTGGTGGCGACGAGCGCTTCCGCGACCGCTCGGGCAGCCGCGCCGAACGAGGGGTGCCCACTGTCGGCGAGCCCAGTCTCGGGAGGCCCAGCGTCGGCGTGTTTTCCCTGCGTTCGAACGGCGCTGGTGAGCGTGACTACCTCGCTGCCAGCTGCGGCTGGTGCGGGCACGAGGCAGCTGAAGGTCGCCGCGCCGTTGAGCTGCACGACGCAAGCGCCGCATTCGCCTTCGGCGCAGCCCTCTTTCGGGCTGAGCGTGTCGCATGAGTCGCGCAGCCAGTCGAGCAGCGAGGTGCCGCCGTCGGTGGCGGCGGGTCGCACCGTGCCATCGACGGTTACGCGCGCGGCGTCTGGGCCAGCGGGTTGATGAGCAGATGCTGTGCCTGCAGGTTGCGTGTGCCTCGCCGTCGCGGCGCGCTGGTCGTTTTGGGCGAGCCGCAGGGACGCGGCTTCGCGCTGGTCGTTCTGGGCGAGCCGCAGGGACGCGGCTTCGCCGAAACACTCAGCTTCTCGGTGGGAGGCGAGCACGCGCAGCACTCGTTGCGTCAACGTGCCGACGGTGGCTTGTCTGTATTCGGCGGTAGACCGCACGTCGTCTATCGGCGTCGCAGCGTCGCGCGCCGCGGCCGCGACGTCGTCCGCCACGTCACCTAGCTGACGCCCCGCAGCGATGGTGGTCGCGTCGCCAACGAGCACGACGGTCGGCCCGACGCTGCCAAGCGCCATCGCGAGGCGCGCAACCGAGCCGTCCGGCTGCTCGGTCACCACGGCTGCAACGTGCACGACCGAGATTGCCGCCGCCGCGCGCAGGCCGAGCTTGGCGAACAAGCCACGCTTGGTGGTGCCGTCGGGCTGTTTGCCCAGCGCGGTGAAACCAATCGAGCGCACGAGTTCGTCGGGTGCCAGCGCGGTGGTTCGGTAGCCGGTGACGAAGCTGGCGATGGGCAGCGTTCGTTCACCTCGCACAGACTCAACCGTGACGGTCGCGCCCAGCGCGTAGAGCGGCGTGAGCGTGTCGTTCGCAGGCGATGCCGTCACCACGTTGCCTACGACGGTCGCTCGGTTGCGCAGCGGCGGCGAGCCGACCTCGGCGCAGGCCTGCGCGAGCGGCAGCCAGCTGCCGACAGCGTCGGGCGCGCACGCGACATCAGCGTGCGTGGTGAGCGGTTTGAGACGCACGCTCGCCGGCTCGTTCGCCGGCTCGTTTGACGGCCCCTTCGCGATTTCGGGTGCGCCTCCCAAGAAGTCGATGTGGCTCACGTCGACCAAGACCAAACCGTCGGGGTGTTTGCCTCGGGCGATCTCGGTGGCGACGTCGGTGCAGCCAGCGATGACGAGTGCCTGGTCGCGCTCGCCGGTCGCGGCGGCGTCGGCCAGCAGCTCCAACGCGGCTTGCCAGCTCGCCGGCACCAGGTAGCGCGCCACCGCAGTGCCCGGCCGCTGCGCAGCGTGGATCTGGCTCATCTAGGCCTCCGCCGGAGGGGTCAGCAGGTGACGCTGAATCTTGCCGAGCTGGTTGCGCGGCAGCTGCTCGACGCGAAACACGTGCTGGGGTCGCTTGAACTTCGCTAGCCGCTCACCGACGAACGCCCGCACCTCATCGATGCCCAGCTCACGGGCGCTCACCACCCACGCCGCGACCGCTTCGCCCCAGTGCGCGTCGGGCACGCCAGCGACCGCGCACTCGGCTACCTCGGGGTGTTGCGCCACGACTTCTTCGACCTCGCGGGGGTAGACGTTGAACCCGCCCGAGATGATCAGCTCTTTGCTGCGTCCCACGAGCCGCACGTAGCCGTCGTCGTCGATGCTGCCCAAGTCGCCGGTGGCGAACCATCGGTCGTCGGTGAACGCGGCGGACGTGTCGTCGGGTCGACGCCAGTAGCCGGCGAACACGTTGGGGCCGCGCACCTGCACCTCGCCGGCGTCGTCGAGGCGCAGCTCGACTCCGGGGAGCGGAAAGCCCACCGTGCCGGCGCGTCGCTCGCCGTCGTACGGGTTTGAAACCAGCATCGCCGTCTCGGTCATGCCGTAGCGCTCTAGCGGAGCCTGTCCCGTCGCCTCGGTGAAGCGGCGGTGCAGCTGCGCCGCGAGCGGCGCCGAGCCCGACACGCACAGCCGCAACTCGCCCATCGCCTCGACGCCGGGCTCGTCGACCAAGCGTTGATACATGGTCGGCACGCCGAAGAACATCGTCGCATCGTGGGCGGCGATTGCGCGCAGCACGCGAGCTGGGCTAAAGCCGTCAAGCAGCGCGGCCTTCGCGCCGAGCGTGAGCGTGCCGTGCAGGCCGACGCCGAGCCCGTGCATGTGAAAGAGCGGCAGCGTGAGGATCAGCACGTCGTCGGCGGTCCAGCGCCACGCCGTGCTGAGCGCCCGCACCGAGGCCAGCAGGTTGGCGTGGGTGAGCACCGCGCCTTTAGGTCGGCCGGTCGTGCCCGAGGTGTAGCCGATCATGGCTGGGTCGTGGGGTGCCGGTGCGACGGTGGGCGCGGCGCAGAGACAGCCAGCCGGGCCGTTCGTGCTCCTGCCTTGTTTCGTGGCTGCGCCCGAAGGCTCGTCGACCGCGCCGATGGGCAGCACGGCCGTCGTCGGCGACGCCTCGGCGATCCAGCCCTTCCAGGTCGGTTCACCGACTACGGCTGCGACCGGCTCGCAATCGCGCACGATGTGCGCCACCTCGCCTGCCAGGTACGCGCCGTTGACCGGCACCGTTATCGCGCCCAAGCCGAGTATCGCCGCGTGCGCGACCACGAACCCGATGCCGTTGGGTGCGGAGAGCAGCACTCGCTCGTTCGGCGCAACCCCGCTGGTGGTTAGCTCGCGCTGCGCCGCCGCGACGCGTGCCGCTAGCTCGCCGCCTGTGTACCAGCGCTCGTCGGCTAGCACCCCTCGGTCGGGCTGCTTGGCCCAGTTGTGAAACCACACCGACGGCAGCGTTTCGTCGTCAACCAGCGTCGGCTCGGCGTTCGCCGTCGGGCCGAGATGTCGCACGTGCGGCCACCACGCCGGTTGGCTGGGGTTGGCTGGTTGGGTCGTGTGCTGTTCCATCAGAGCAGTCGAGCGGCGCACCCCCAACGGGATTTGAACCCGTGCCGCCACCTTGAGAGGGTGGTGTCCTAGGCCGCTAGACGATGGGGGCAGGTCGTTGGGGCACAGGCACCCAACAGCGACCACAAGGCTAGCGACGCGCTAGGCCTGCTGTGGCCAGGTGGCGGTATCTGGGTGGAGGCCCCACCAGGCGAACCAGAATGATTGGCCTGATACGACGCGCCGTAGTGTTGTGCCGTCGGTGAGCAGCAGTTGGTCGGCGGTGAGGCTTGCTAGGTCGACGACGTTCGTTGCGAGCGTCTCACCGAAACCGTCGGTCGTGGCGTGTGCGAGCAAGTTCGACGCTGGGGTGTTGGCGGTGCCGGCTGCGTAGATGCGTGCGCCGCCGGTGTTGCCGACGACGACGAACAGTTCGCCGCCGAGGGCGTAGGTGAACGGCGGCGAGTCTTCGACGTCTTCGAGGCGCAGCGCGGCGGCGCTGCCGTCGTCGGCGACGAGCGTGACGACGCCTTGGTGCACTGCCCAGAACTCCGGTGGCGGCACGGTGGGAAACCACAGCTCGGCTGGTCCGTAGTAGGTGCGGTAGGCCGAACCGGGCGTGTAGTCGTACGCGATCGCCTCTCGCTCTGGCGTGGAGCCTGGGTAGAACGTCGGTGGTGGGGTGTCGAGCGTGAGCGTGTCGGGGTGCGTAGCGACCCAGTCGTCCCAGCGGGTCGTCACCATCGGGAACGTGTCGAGCACCGTGCCGTCGAGCGGCCCGGTGAACGCCGAGCCAGACAGGTGCTGCCACAACGAGTCGGTCTCGTTGTCGACCATCACCTTGTTTGAGTCCATCAACAACCCCGACGACTGAAAGCTGAGCACCTGGTCGTCGACCCTGCGGTCGAACATCAGCCCCGTGCGACACAACGTGCAATAGCCCAGCGCGACCGGCACGCCACCGACGGTGTCGTTCGCGAGTTCGTGGCGAGCCAGAAACCGCAGCGGATACGCGACCGCCTCGCCGCCGATCACCACGCCCAGCACCAGCTCGTCGTCTTCCATCGGCGGGTCGAGGTCGCCAGCTTCAGCCGCGGTGATCTTCGCGGGGTCGTTCAGCTCCGGAATGCCGCCGCGCCGCACGCCACCCCACTGGATCGCAGCAAGCGTGACCCGATCGTCGCGGGTCTCGGTGAGGTCGGCCAACAACGTCGCGTAGCCATCTTCGATCTCCGCCAGCAAACTGCGCTTGTAGTCCGGATAGCCAACGCCCGGATCGATGCGCTCCGCCCGCAGCCAGCTCCCGTAGGTCACAAAGTCCGCGCTGAAATCATCCGCGGCGGTGATGCCGCTCAACTGCTCAAACGACCACGTCGCCGTGGCGTTGACGTTGCGCGAGCCAAGCCGCATCAGATCCAGCAGCCACGGCGCCCAGCGCACCTCACCCGACAACCCCATATCACCAGCGATGCTCTGCGCGAACGCCTCATTCGGCCTCGCCAGAAACTCCACGATCTTGCTTGCGAGCGACAACTCCAAGAACGGCGTGCCATCAGACGTACCCGGCACAAACTCTGGCTCAGCAGGCTCGTCCGCCGAGGCGACCGAAGTGAGCTGGGTGGAGGTAGTGGCTGGCTGAGCGTCGATGGTGCTCGGCGGCGTCGTGACTTCGGCATCCTCGCGCGCTGCGACTGCCGTGGCCGGCGGTGCTGTTTCGGCCGGGTCGTTCGACCCAGACGTCAGCGCGATCACGGCAACCAGCACGAGCACAGCGGCTGTCGCCAGCATCGCCCACAGCGTCTTAAGCCACCGGCGCTGCTGTGGCGCTGACATCTCTGGTTTAGTCGTCATCAAGTTGGCCTCATCTTGACGCGAAAGGGCGGCGGGCAAAGTGCCCGCCGCCCTTGTGCTGCGGCCCGTAGTCCGCAAGTGGCGTATCCGTTGAGTGGCACACGGCCGCCCAACGGGGAGATGCCGCTAGCTAGCAGCCTGTTTCGGTCCAGACGCAGTTGACGGAGAGACCATTGAGGTCAATCACGTCGCCGATCTGGTTCCAGGTGTGCTGGCTGGCGTCGTACTGGCTCAAGTCTGAGCCTTCAACTGCGTAGGCATCGACGGCGCCGTTCATCGCGAAGGTCATGCCGGTGAGCAGCATCGGGTGGTAGACATCCACCGCGCGGACGGCCAGGATGAAGTTGGTGCGGGTGAGTCCACCGGGCAGCGCGGCTGCGGTGCGGAGGCTCTCGACGTAGGGGTAGCCGTACCAGTAGCCGGTGCCGTACAGCGAGATCGACGAGTCGAGGCCTGCGGCGTCGAGGTTGTCGTTCAGCCAGGCGATGAACGGCTCGGTGATGTACGCCGGGTCGGAGGTGTCTTTGGCGCCGCCGCCGAAGATCCACCAGTCGTCACCTGCGTCGCCAGCAGGCTTCATGTACGCCTCGATGCCTTTGCACACCGACGGCGCGAACGACGCCTCGACGATGTCGTTGAGGCCGCTGGCACCGGCTTCTTGGACAGCTAGCAGGCACGGGTTACCGGCGGTCATCGAGATGAACACGTCGGGATCAGCGGCCTTGATGGTGCTCATCTCGTTGGTGATCGTCCCAGCAGCCGGGTCGTGGCGCACCGCCTCGAACTTGCTCACCACGTCTGGGTTCGCTTCGGCCCAGTTGTGGAAGCCCGACTCATAGGCGAGCCCGAAGTCGTTGTCCATCACCAGACCGGCGACCACCACGGGCAGCTGGTCAGCGAGGTTGTCCTTGATCCAGTTGCCCCACAGCAGCGCCTCGGTCGAGTAGCTGAGCTGCAGGCCCGTCGTCCACGGGTGGTTCTCCGGGTCGCCCCACGCCGGATGGCCGGTCATCACGTACGGGTGCGGGATGCACTCTTCGTTGATCGTGTCATACGTGCCCAGCGTGTTCGGCGAACCCAGCGTGAGGATCGAGAAGACGTTCTCGCTCTCGATCAGCTCGTCCACGAACTCGATCGTGTTCGCGGCGACATACGCGTCGTCCTTCACGATCAAGACCATGTCGCGCGTCGTGCCGTCTTGGAGCGTCAACGGATCGTTGGCGTTCACCCAGTCCAGGTAGTTCTCCCAACCCACGGCAATGTTGCCGTACGCCGCCAAGTTGCCTGACTGCGCGGTCGTGTGACCAATCCGCACCTCGGTATCGGTGATGCCGGTGGTGTCGCTCCAGTCAGCGGGGCACTCGTCGATGTTGATCTCAAAGCCCGCCGGGCCACGCAAGATGCCGTCATCGCCGACGCCGTACTCACCGGAGTCGATCTTTTCGGTCAACTCGTCTATCACGCCTTGCCGACGCTCATCAGCCAACGCGAAGATGCAGTCAATGTCTCCACAATCAGCGGCTGCCGCTGCGTTCTCATCAACCGTGGCGCCTTCTTCGACAGCCTCTTCGATCTCTTCCTCGGTGGCGGCACCCCCGACGGCATCGTCGTCGGCCATGTCGTCGTCGGCCATGTCGTCTGACATGTCGTCGTCGGCCATGTCGTCGGAGTCGTCGCCGGGCGCAGCCGTGTCCTGGGTCTCGGTGTCTGCTGCGTCGTCGTCGTCGTCGCTGCTGCCGCATGCAGCGGCAACCAGTGAGAAGGCGAAGAGCAGCGCAAGCAGACGCCACAATCGTCGGGTGTTCATAAAGCCCTCCTTGTCAGGCTTGGGTTGGTTTGCGGTGCACTCAGAAATTCCCCCCGAGAGCATCCGACGGCGCCGTTGGGGCACCGATTTCTTTGGCGCAGACTAGCCCTGCCTCTGAGGGCGGGCCGAACGCTGGCGGGTTCGCCGTTACGGAACCGTTACGCGTTCGCGGGTAGCCGCGGGGCGTCTCGCCGCAGCCAAGTGGCGAGCACGCCAGCGACGCCCTTGGGAAAAGCGAACGTCAGCACGATGAGCCCGACACCGAACACGATGGCTTGGTCGCGCAGCAGCAGCGCCAACTCTCCCAGCACGTCGGCGCGCTCGGACAGGTCGACCATCTCCGCGAGGCGCGCGACCGTCTCGCGCAGTGCCACGCCCAAGACCGAGCCCCACAGCACACCCAGGCCGCCGATCACCGCGGTCGCGTAGAGCAGCAACGACTCTTGTGGCGGGAACGATTCCTGTGAGATGTACGGCACCAGCATCACGCCGAGCGCACCGGTCAGCCCCGCCAGCGCAGCGCTGAGCGCGAAGGTCGACACGCGAGTGCGAGTCAGGTGCACGCCAAACACTGCGGCCGCCGTCGAGTTGTCACGAACGGCCTTGATGGTGCGGCCCGGCCGTCCGCGCAGCAGCGCGGCGGTTGCCCATATGGCCGCGGCTACCACGACGAGACACACGACGTAGCGATACGACGCGTCGCCCGCGCGCCCGGCGTGCGGCCACCAGGCTGGCGCGACGACTTCGGCTTCGACGTTGCGGCCGCTGACGCCTCCGGTGAACGCGGGGAATCGCTTGGCCAGCGGCTGAAAAACGATCGCCAGTCCAAGCGTGACCAGAGCGAGGTAGATGCCGCGGATGCGTAGCGCCGGCAAGCCGACGATGGCACCCGTCGCGGCAGCGACGGCCATGCCGCCCGCAACCCCGACGACCCAAGGGAGAGCTAGTTGGTCGACGCAGTAAGCCGTGCCGAAGCTGCCCATTGCCACGAACACGCCGTGACCGAGGCTGATCATGCCGCCATAGCCGGTGGCGATGTTGACCCCCAGCACCGCCGCTACCAAGATGACCGTCTGCGAGTGCGAGCGGATCGTGGAGATGTCACCGAGGAACGGAGTCAGCACGAGCCACGCAGCGATGCCCACGCCGATCGTCCAGCTGGCTACCAGCCCGATGCGTCGGCGCAGCGACCGCACCTTCACACTCGCTCCACTTGGCGGGTGCCGAACAGGCCAGCGGGTCGCACCAGCAGCACGCCGACCATGACCAGCAGCGGTGGCAGCACGCCCAGCTCGAACCCGATAAACGGCACATACGCGGGCACCAGCGTGTGGCTGAGTCCGATGATCAAGCCGCCCACCAGCGCGCCCTTGGGCGAATCAAGGCCGCCCAGCGTGGCGGCGGCGAACGCGTAGACCAAGATGCGCAGCATCATGTTTGGCTCAAGCAGCACCGTGTTCGCCGATAGGCAGGCTGCCAGCGCGCCGAAGGCAGCGGCTAGCGCCCAGCCGTAGTTAAGCATGCGGTTGACCGGCACGCCCATCAGCGCGGCGCTTGCTCGGTCAGATGCCACCGCCCTGAACGCAAGACCCGCTTTGGTCTTGGTGAGCAGTAGCGCCAGCAGGGCCAGCAAGACACCCAGCAACAGCCACGCGCCGATGGCGGAGTAGCGCAGCCGCGCACCTGCGACGTCGACGAAGTCGTCAGGGCTAGCGGGAAAAAGCGCGGGGAAAGCCCTGGGGTTGGTCGTCCACCACACTGCCATCAGCGCGTTGATGGCGATCAGCAAGCCGATGGTGACGTTGACCACCGACAGCTCGGGCGCGTTCGCCAAGGGTCTCACGATGAAGCGCTCAGTGGCTGAGCCCATCGCCGCGCCAAATGCCACAGCACCCACGACCGCTAGCGCCGTCGGTAGGGGTACTCCCGGGATCACCGATGCCAGCCCGCCGCCCGTTATGCCGGGCGCGCTGCCGACCAGCAGCACGAACGCGACATACGCGCAGAACGTCGCCATCTCACCCTGCGCGAAGTTCAACAGGCCGGTCGAGCGGAAGATGATGACCAGCGCGAGCGCCAGCGACGCGTAGATTGAGCTGTTGAACAGCGCGTCAAAGATGCGCTGGGCGAACAGCACGAGGTCAAGTTCCATGGCTAGGCGGCCATGAGGGTGATGCTCTGACTACTGCGCCGTTGTCGCTTCTATCTCGGCGGGCGCGTCTGGCCCCTCTATGTGGGCTGGCGCGTCTGCCCCGTCTATCTGGGCGGGCATGTCTGGCTCGCTGGTCCCGTCGTTCGCACCGTCACGGAGGAACAGATACCACAGGCCGCCGATGGTTCCGGCGAGCGCGATGACGGTGAGCACGATGGCGAGCATCGGCTGGCTGTAATCGGGATTGTTGTTGCCGAACAGCCACCAGACTGGGTTTACAACCTGATCGATCAAGGTGGCATCAGGATTGTCCGCAACCCACTCGCGGGTGAGGTGGGAGCCGTGGTGGGCAAGCAGGGCGACGTTGAGCAGGTATGCCTTCACGTAGGCGAAGCTCAAAATGCCGACCCACGCGGCCGTGCGAGCCTGACTGGCAACGTCGGCTGCGTTGTCGCCGCGCTTGTTGGCTCTGGCGGCGCGCAGTTCGTTCGCTCCAACGAACACGGCTATTGGTGCCATCACGACGATTGAGGATCGGAAGACGAACGCGACTACCCCCACGATCAGGTGGTCGATGTTCATCAGCAGCCATCCAAGGATCATCGCGAGCGGTCCGATGATGGCCAGCCGCATCGCCCACTTCGCCCGGGTGCTCTCCGGGCCAGGGTCGGTTGATTCGATTGGCACAACGGGGGTGCCGTCGGGCTTGTTGGGAACCACGCGAATCACCATTCGTTGAATCAGCATGACCAGCGAAGCGATGCCGCCAGGCGCGAAGAACGTAAACAGGATCAAGATGAGCCCGAAGATGGCGGCCGACAACGGCCCGTCTCCGTCCAACTCATAGAACCCGAGCGGAACGGTGATTCGTTTGGTTAGGTCGCGTACCCACACCACGAATAGGCCACCCAAGATCGAGCCCTGCAGCGTGCCTACACCGCCGATCACTAATCCGATGATCAGGTCGATAGCCAAGATGAAGGTGAAGTCTTGGCCTGCCACGAAGCTCTTGTCCATGCACCACAGCAGGCCTGCCAAGGCTCCCACGGCGGAACTGAGAGCGAAGTTGACGGTTCGGTAGATGGGCAGGTTGACGCCGTAGACCGCGGCACCAGCTTCGTTGTCGCGAATGGCGAGGATGCCTCGACCGGGACGGCTCCGGATCATGTTGCGCACCAGCACGATCGTGATTGCCGTGATCAGCAAGATGATCCAGTAGCGATAGGCGCTGTCGCCTCGGGCGCCGTCAACGCCGGGCAGCCATTCAAACCAGTTGCCCTCGCGGAACTCGACATCACCCACTACTTCATCTACCCGCTTGCCGTTTGGCCCTCCGGTTCGCTCAGAGATGGTAAGTTGGTCAAGGTTTACTAACGTGGGAAATACCGCGGCCTGAGCGATCGTTACCAAGGCTAGATACAGTCCTCGCACCCGCAACGCTGGCAGGCCGACGATGATTCCGACGGCGAAGGCGGCTATGAGGACAAACGGAATGGCCATCCAGTAGTCCCAGCCTTCGTCTTGGACGAGCGATGCCGCCATAAACGCGCCGATGCCCATGAACGCCGAGTGCCCAAGCGCCAGCAGACCGTTGAAACCGACGACCATGTTGACTGCCAATATGGCGACCGTGAGCGCGAGCGCCCGGTTCATCTTGCCGATCTCGAACGGCTCCAACACGAGTGGTATGAGCACGGCTGCGACTACGGCGTAGCCCCAAGCCATCATGCGCCACTGGCGGTGTTGCTTTCCGCCCTTCTGGACGACTAGCAGAGGTGTACTCATCTGAGTGCTCTCTTTCTTTCGATGGGCGGGCTAGACACGCTCGATCCGCCGCGTGCCGAAGAGGCCCGACGGACGGAACAGCAGGACAATCAGGATTACGAAGAAGGCCATCGCGAGTTGCAAGATCGAGAAGTAAGTCTGCCCGAGGACGATCACGCCGAACCAGGTAACGCCGACTGCCTTGATGAAGCCCACAGCCAGCGATCCGATGACCGCACCGGGCAGGCTGTCAAGGCCTCCCAGTGCCGCTCCGGCCAGCGCGTAGATCAAGATTGTCAACATCATGTTCGGGTTTACGCCGCCGAGCGCCGGTGACACGAGCGCCGCGCCCAGCGTGCCGAACGCCGACGCCAGCGCCCAGCCGAAGCCGAGCGTGCGTCCGGTGTTGACGCCGACCAGTCGAGCCGAGTCGGTGTTGGAAGACACCGCCCGGAACGCAAGCCCAGCCTTGGATCTGTTGAGAATCAGGTAGAGCCCGTAGAGAGCGACACCCAGGGTGATCCAGATGCCGATGGTCTGGTACTGGAGGCGAGTTCCCTCGGCCAGCCAGTCGAGGCCGATGAACGACTCTTCCCCGTAGTTGGGGACCCAACTCGGGAAGGTGCCGAACGGGTCGTTGACTCGTCGCACCTGGTAGTTCCAGATGTCGCCCGCTACGGCGTTGATGATCAGGAACAAGCCCAAGGTGATGAGCACCACGGGTAAGTGGTCTGTCGGATCGAACGGCCGAACGAGCGCCCGCTCGATGCCAGCACCAAGCACGGCGCTGATCAGCATCGCTATGAGAATTGACGCCCACAGCCACCAGGTCTGCTCGATGTTGAGCACGTAGACGAAGAACGCACCCAGCATCGCCAACTCGCCGGTGGCGAAGTTGATGAGGGTGGTCGCCTTGAAGATGAGCACCAACGCGAGCGCGACCGCCGCATACACGGCGCCGTCGCGCAATCCGTTGAAGATGAATTCGGGAAGGCTTCCCCAGTCCCAGTTCACGGTGTTGTCTGCCCCCTGTTGTTAAGCACCCAAGTACGCTTCCTGCACCGCAGGATCGTTCTTGAGTTGTTCTGCCGGTCCGGAGAGGGCGATGTGGCCGCTCTCGATTACGTAGCCGTAGTTGGCCATGTCCAACGCCAAGTTGGCGTTCTGCTCGACGATGAGCATCGTCACTCCTGCCTCTTGGTTCAACTGGCTGAAGCGTCGGAAGAGGTCTTCGATGATGATCGGCGCGAGGCCGAGCGACGGCTCATCCAGCAGCAGCAGCCGCGGGCGGCTCATCATCGCTCTGGCCACCGCGAGCATCTGTTGCTCGCCACCCGAAAGTGAGCCAGCCAGCTGCGTGCTGCGTTCGCGCAGTCGCGGAAACTGCTCGAACCAGCGGTCGATGTCGTCGTCGACCTCGTTGTCCTTGCGGGTGTAGGCACCGATCTTCAGGTTGTCGAGCACCGACAGCTCGGGGAAGGTGCCACGACCTTGCGGCACGTGCGCCACGCCACGGCGGATGATGTCGGCGGTCTTCAGCCGGATGATCTCTTGGCCCTCCAGCTGGACCGACCCCGTCGTGTTGCACATGTTGCAGATCGCCCGCAGGGTGGTCGTCTTGCCGGCGCCGTTGGCACCGAGCACGACCGTCACCTCGCCCTCCTTGACTTCGAGGTTGATTCCGCGCAGAACGCTGACGGCGCCATAGCTGGCGTTCATGTCAGTGACCTGCAGCATCAGTTCAGCCATCAGGAACTCCCCAGGTAGGCCTCGATCACCTCGGGGTCGTTGCGCACGACATCGGGGTGACCGTCGGCAATCTTGCGTCCGAAGTTGAGCACGACCAGATGCTCGCTGATGTTCAGCACCATGCGCATGTGGTGCTCGACGAGCAAGATCGTGAGGTTGTGCCGGTCGCGCAGGTCTTTGATGTCTTGCGCGAGCGAGTCGACCTCTTGGTGGGTGAGCCCGGACGCCGGCTCGTCCAACATGATGAGTCGAGGATCTGAGATGAGCGCCCGCGCCAGCTCGATGCGCTTGAGCGTGCCGAACGGGAGGCCCGCCGCCGGGTTGTAGGCGTACTGCTCAAGCCCGAGCTCTTCGAGCGCTTCCCACGCACGCCGGCGGAGGTCGCGCTCTTCGTGGCGCGTGCCCAGCCGGAACGCGGCGGTGAAGAAGTTGGCCTTGGTGCGGCTGTGGTCGCCGACCATCACGTTCTCGATCACCGTCATGCCGGGCCACAGTGCCAGGTTTTGGAACGTGCGGTAGACGCCCAGGTGGCTGATGCGGTGGGCCGACAGGCTCAGCAGATCGTGACCGTCGAACGTGACCGTCCCGGTGGTCGGGTCGTAGATGCGGCTGACCACGTTGAACAGCGTGGTCTTGCCTGCGCCGTTCGGGCCGATGAGCCCGAGGATCTGACCTTCGTCGATGTCGAAGCTCAGGTCGTCCAGAGCGCGGATGCCTCCGAACTGAACAGAGATGTCCGACACTTCGAGTAACGCCACGCGTTACACCCCCTCTCGTTTGGCAGACGGGTCTGCTGCCAACAGCTTGTGAAACTTAGCACCTGCGCGCGCGGCAAATGCAAATTTGGTCGCGCCGCCCGCCGCCCGCGAGGTCCACCGACGTGCGCGGAGGCGTTCGGGGAGGCGTTCGGGGAGGAGGACTCGAACCCCCAATGACTGGACCAGAACCAGTTGTGTTGCCAATTACACCATCCCCGAACGGAGCGGCCAGCAGCGGGCCAGCCAGCGTTAGCTAGCCCAGTGTGAGCCAGCCCAATGTCAGCCAGCAGAGATTACAGCCGCGCGCAGCCGGCGGAGGATTTCGTCGCGCCCGAGCCACGCCATCGACTCGAACAGCGGCGGCCCGACCGTCGCGCCCGTCACGGCGACGCGCACCGGCATCTGCGAGCGGCGCAGCTTGAGGTCGTGTCGTTCGCCGACGGCGCGCAGCACGTCGCCGATCGCGTCCGCGCTCCAGTCGTCGAGCGAGGCGAGCGCGTCGTGCGCCTCCGAGCACAGGGTCGCCGCGCTCAGCCCGTCGCTGGCCGCCTGGACACCCAGCGCCTTGTCGGCTTCGGCCCAGACCGACGCGTCGAAGGTTGGCTCGCTGAAGGCGAACGCGAGCGCCTCGGGCACGGTCGCCAGCAGCTGGGTGCGTCGCGCAACGAGCGGCGCCAGCTCGGTCACCGCCGCCAGCCGCTCGGCTGGGTCCATCTGTGAGCCCCAGGGCGAGCGGGCAGTCCACGGCTCGGCTGCGGCCGCGAACTCGGCTGGGCCTAGCTCTCGCAGGTACGCCGCGTTGATGGCGAACAGCTTCGCCTCATCAAAGCGCGCCGCCGACGCGGTGACGTCAGCCAACTCGAACATCGCAGCGATCTCGTCGATGGGGCGAATCTCGATGTCGTCTTTGGGCCCCCAGCCCAGCAGCGCGAGGTGGTTCACCATCGCGACGGCCAGCACGCCCCGGTCGCGGAATTCGTCGACCGCCACCGCGTCGCGACGCTTCGACAGCTTGCGGCCGTTCTCGTCGACCAGCAGCGGCAGGTGCGCGTAGACGAGCGGCGGCGCCTCAGGAGCGAGCGTGGCGCGCAGCAGCCGGGTGCGAGGCGTGGGGTTGAGCAGGTCTTCGCCTCGGATGACGTGGGTGATGCCCAACGCGAGGTCGTCGATGGCATTGGCGAAGGTGAACATCACTCGGCCGTCTGAGCGGCGGATGACGAAGTCGTCGATCTCCGCGGTCGCCCATCTGACCGTGCCTCGCACGATGTCGTCGATGGTCACCTCGGCTACCTCGTCGCGCGGCACCCGAAACCTGACCGCGCCGGCATCGACGTATGCCTCGCCTGCGGCAAGCAGCTCGTCGATGGCTTCGTCGTACCGCTCGCGGTTCGCGCTCTGACGCACCGGCTCGCCGTCGAAGGTGATGCCGAGCCAGTCGAGCGACTCGAGAATCTGTTCGACGTAGCGCTCGACCTCACTCGCCGTCTCGGGCGTGACGTCGGTGTCTTCGATGCGCAAGATCAGCTCGCCGCCGGTGCGTTGCGCGTAGAGCCAGTTGTAGAGCGCGGTGCGGGCAGAGCCGACGTGCATGAAGCCGGTAGGCGCTGGCGCGAACCGAAGACGTGGCCCGCCAGCGTCAGGCGAGCTGGCTGCGGAGGAGTTGGACGTCAGCAGGAACCCGAAGCGCAGTCGGGGGCGGTCGTGTCGACCCACAAGCCTGCGGGCCGACCGGTCAGCGCCAAGAAGCGTTGCGCCGGCGTGGCACCGAGCGGGCTGTCCCACGGGTCGGGCAGCGGATCGAGGTGCGGCCACACGTCGAACGAAGGAGCCGCCATCAGCAGCCGGTCGACCAGCACGTCGTCGAGCCCGGCGCCCGCTTTGATCGCCTGCTGTAAGTCGTAGCCCAGCACCGTCAGCTCGACCGAGCGCTGCCACAGCAGCTCTCGGGCTGCCGGCGCCAAGCTCGGCGATGCCGCATCGCTGCCTGGTTCGCTCGACGTCAGCCCAGCGGCCACCGTCAGCACGGTGCGAATGCTCTCGGTCACCACCTCGGTCGCGTCGCCAGTCAGGTTGCCAGCCAACTCGCACGGCCCTGGAGGCGACTGACCCGCCAACGCCGCCGCGGCTGCGAGGTTGCCATCGCAGCATCGACGCAGCAGATCGGCGACCGTGAAGTTGTCCAGCGGCTCAGCGAGCGGCAGCGCCAAGTGCTCCCACGCGGGCAGGCGCATGCGCGCGGCCAGGTCGGTGCACGCACGCCGGTGCAGCCGCAGCAGCTCGCGGTCGGCGGTCGGCACCACCTGCGTTCGCAACTCGTCGCCGACGTCAACGGTCATCTCAACCATGGCTGTGCTCCTTTGTTGTGCTGGCGGGCGTCAAACTCTGGCGCCAGTCTGCCTCGTAGCGACGCATCGCATCGGTCGGGCTGACTAGAAGCGCCTCAGGGGCCACCATCGCAGCCAGCGCACGCCGGCTCGTGTAGTGGTGCGCATCGGCGACGCCGGTGAACGCGCGCCGTCGCAGCTCGACCAGCTCAGCCGGCGGGGCGGGGTCGAAGTAGCCCCAAATCGTGTAAGCCACTTCCAAGTCGTAGATGACGGGTGCTCGCCCGAACGCAGACGCTCGCTTCAGCGCTATCTCGACGCACCCAGCGTGAACGTCATCAGCCGTCTCGCCGTCGGCCAGCACCAGCGCGTCGTCGAACGCCGCGGTCAGCGTCAGCGCGTAGCCCTGGTCTGGGCCGGTGTCGCCGAGGGCTGGCCCGCTCGGCTGCGCTCCAGCGAGATCGGCCGGCCGGTCGGCCTGCCAGCTCGACGGCACCACTCGCGGCGAGTCGTAGACAACCCGACGCCGTCGTGACGCACTTACGAATCGCGGTGCCGCCACTGTTGCTCAGCCTTGCCTCTCGTCGCTGCGCGCCAGGTGGAGCGCGTACAGATATGAGTCGCGCAGAGCCAGCCACGACGCCTCGATGATGTTCTCAGACACCCCGATGGTCGTCCAGGTGCGGGTGCCGTCGGTCGAGTCGATCAGCACGCGGGTGACGGCTTCGGTGCCTCGGTGAGCGTCGAGCACGCGCACCTTGTAGTCGGTGAGGTGCACCTTGGCGAGTTCGGGGTAGTGCTCGGCGGTCGCCAGCCGGAAGGCGTTGTCGAGCGCGTTCACCGGGCCGTCGCCCTCGCCGACGGTCATCATCCGCTCGCCGTCGATGATCAGCCGCAGCGTCGCCTCGGTGTCGAACTCGCGGTCACGTCGACGCTCGACCAGCACGCGGAACGATTCGACGACGAAGAAGTCGAGGGTTACGCCGCTGGCCCGCAGCAGCAGCATCTCCAGCGACGCGTCGGCCACCTCGAAGTGGTAGCCCTCGTGCTCTAGCCGCTTCAGCTCATCGACCACGTCGCCCACCGTGGCTTTGTCGATCGAGATGCCGTACTCGGCGGCCTTCAGCTCGACCGATGCTCGGCCCGACAGGTCGCCCAGCAAGAAGCGGGTCGTGTTGCCGATGAGCGCCGGGTCGACGTGCTCGTAGCTGTCGGGTTGTCGGGCGATGGCGCTGGTGTGCAGCCCGGCCTTGTGGGCGAACGCCGACGCGCCGACGTAGGGCTGCTGGTTGGCGGCCGGCATGTTCAGCAGCTCGGCGACGTGGTGCGACACGTCGGTGAAGCGTTCGAGGCACTCGGTCGGCACCGTCTCTATGCCCATCTTGAGCGTGAGGTTCGGCACGAGCACCGTGTTGTCGCAGTTGCCGGTGCGCTCGCCGTAGCCGTTGATCGTGCCCTGGACGTGCGTGGCGCCGGCTCGCACGCCGGCGACCGCGTTGGCGACCGCGCAGCCGGTGTCGTTCTGGGTGTGCATGCCGACCGTGACGTCGCTGAAGTGCGAGACGACGTCGCGCACGGCGCTCTCGACGTCGTGCGGCAGCGCGCCGCCGTTGGTGTCGCACAGCACCAGGCAGTTGGCTCCGGCGGTCGCGGCGGCTTCGAGCACCGACAGCGCGAACTCGGGGTTGCGCCGGTAGCCGTCGAAGAAGTGCTCGGCGTCGAAGAACACCCGCAGGCCCTCTCCTACGAGGTAGTCCACAGAGTCGCGCACCATCGCGATGCCTTCAGCCAGCGGCTGTCGCAGCGCCTCGGTCACGTGGTAGTCCCAGCTCTTGCCCACGATGCAGACCGTGGAGGTGCCGGCGCCGACGAGCGAGGCGAGCGTCTGGTCGTCGTCGACCCTCCCTTTGGGCCGGCGGGTCGAACCGAACGCCACCAGCGTCGAGGCGCTGAGGTCGAGTTCGGTTGTGGCCCGAGCGAAAAACTCTTCGTCTTTCGGGTTCGAGCCAGGCCAGCCACCCTCGACGTAGTGGACGCCCAGCAGGTCGAGCTGGCGGGCGACCTTCAGTTTGTCGTCGGGCGACACCGAGATGCCTTCAAACTGCACGCCGTCGCGCAGCGTCGTGTCGAATATTTCGACGCGGCGCGGCCAGTCCGGGTTGCGCGCCGGGCCGCGGTCGATCTGCACCTAGCCGGCGAGCAGGTGTGCGCGAATGGCGTCGGCGATCTGCTCGGTGCCGATGTCGGCGACCTCCGGGTCGGCGACCACCGCGTCGCAGGCGGCACGCAGCCGCGCCGCCGCGGCCACTTCGCCCAAAAACTCGAGCATCAGCGCAGCCGACAGCACTGCCGCGGTGGGGTTTGCGAGCCCCTGTCCGGCGATGTCTGGGGCCGAGCCGTGCACCGGCTCGAACAGCGACGGCCCGGTGCGTGCGGGGTTGAGGTTGGCCGACGGCGCCAGCCCGATGCCGCCGGCGACCGCTCCGGCCAGGTCGGTCAGAATGTCGCCGAAGAGGTTGTCGGTGACGATGACCTCGTAGCGCTCGGGATGCTCGACCATGTGGATGCACGCCGCGTCGACGTGCTGGTAGTCGGTGGTGACGCCGTCGAACTCGGCGGCGACTTCGTTGAACGTGCGCTCCCACAGGTCGCCCGAGAACGTCAGCACGTTCGTCTTGTGCACCAGCGTCAGATGCGGGTTGGCTTTGCTGAGCGCCAGCTCGAAGCCGAAGCGGATGCAGCGCTCGGCGCCCATGCGGGTGTTGACCGAGCCTTGCGTGGCGATCTCGTGCGGCGTGCCCTTGCGCAGAAAGCCGCCCTCGCCCGCGTACGTGCCCTCGGTGTTCTCCCGAATGATGGTGAACTCGTGGCCCTCTACTTGTGCACCGGCTGCTTGTGCACCGGCTATTGGTGCACCACTCGGGGCACCCTCGCCGTTCGACCGGGTCAGCTTGAACGGGCGCAGGTTTACGAACAGGTCGAGCTCGAAGCGAGCCCGCAGCAGCAAGCCACGCTCGATGACGCCGGGCGGCACCTCCGGCGTGCCGACCGCCCCCAGCAAGATGGCGTCGAAGCCGCGCAGCTGATCGAGCGTGTCGTCGTCGAGCACGGTGCCGTCGCGCAAGTACCGGCTGCCGCCCAGGTCGAAACGAGTGAGGTTGGTGGCCACGTCGACGCAATCGACCATCTCTAGTGCCACCTCGGTGACCTCAGGCCCGATGCCGTCGCCTCCAATGACTGCGATGTTGTGTGTCAACCGGCTGCCCCCGCCTTGCTACACCGACAGGCTACGGGTAGCAGACGCTCAGGTACGCTTGCGCGGGTGGATAACACCTCCGAAGACACCCACGAGCTGTCGGTCGAGGCGTTCAGCCGGCTGGTAGACGAGCGCACCGATCTCACCGGCCGCGGCCGAGTCGAGATCGCTCGTCGCATCGAAGAGGCACGGCTGATGGGCGACCTGTCAGAGAACGGCGACTACCACGCCGCCAAGGAAGAGCAAGGAAAGATGGAGGGACGCATCACGTTCCTCAACGGCTTGCTGAGCCGGTGCGTGGTGAAGGTCGCCGCGAGCGAGCACGTCACCCTCGCTGCCGAGCTTGAAGGCCTGCAAGCGAGCACCAACGGCGCCGCTGCTACGCCACGCGAAGAGCTGCTCGACTTGCTGCTCGCGCACGCCACCGTCGTCGCGGACGACCACGACGAGGCCAGCGGCCACATCAGTCCTGGCGCGATCATCGAGCTGCGCTTCGCCGACGACGAGCCTGCCGAGCGCTACTTGTTTGGGTCGGTAGAAGAACGCCGCGACGGGCTAGACGTCGTCTCACCCGGTTCGCCGCTCGGCCAGCAGCTCAGCGGCGCAGCCGTCGGCGACGAGGTCACCTTCGACGCCGGAGCGGGGCGGCTGACCGTCGAAGTGGTCAGCATCGAGCGGTGATGCCGGCGGCCGCGGCAGCCTCGGCTAGCGCGCCGGCGCAGACCAAGGGTCGCATCGGACGCGCCGCCAATCGACCGAAGCGGGTGCTGGGTGCGCCTCCGGACGGAGGCGGGCCAATGCGCCTGCCGAAGGGCAGCCGCGTCATCTACCCAGACGGAGCGAAAGGGTTCGTGCGCCACAGCGAGCCGACCGCCGGCGACGGGCCCGTCAGCAGCGCGAACACCAGCAAATCTGTCCCTCTATTACTGGTGCACGGCTGGACGGCCACCGCGGACATCAACTTCGCCACGGTCTTTGAGGCCCTGGAGCAGCGCCACCGCTTCGTCGCACCCGACCTGCAGGGACACGGCAGAGGGCCACGCCGGCCTCACGTCGGCTTCCGGCTGGTGCAGTGCGCCAAGGACGCCGTCGACCTGCTCGACATCTTCGGCATCGAAAGAGCGATCATCGTGGGGTATTCGATGGGCGGCGCCATCGCCCAGCTCGTGTGGCGTCACTTCGCCGACCGGGTGGCTGGCCTGGTGCTGTGCGCGACGGCCTCGACGTTTCGCGACACGCCGGCCGAGCACCTGCGCTTCATGGGCGTAGCGGCCGGCGGCATCGCCGCGCGCCTGATGCCCAGACGGGTTTCGCGCACCGTCGGACGGCGCTACCTCGACTGGTACGCGCGCAGCGGTTTGAGCCAGTGGATGGTCGATGAGATGCGCGTGCACGAGCCGGTTCGGCTCGTCCAGGCCGGGCACCAGCTGGGCACGTTCGACAGCCGCGCGTGGAAGGCATCGATCGACGTGCCGGTGGCGTCGGTCATCCCCGCCCACGACCACGTCGTGCCGCCCGAACGTCAGCTCGCCTTGGCGAAGGCCATCGCCGGCGCCAAGACGTTTCCCATCGAAGGCGGCCACATCGCGTGCCTGCAGCAGCCTCAAGGCTGGCTCGCCGGACTGACCGACGCTCTAGGCTGGATCGAAGGCGAAGTCGCCAGCTCGCCCGCAACAGCTGGCGGCATTCCGGTCGGCATTCCGCACCCGCACCCCATCCGGTCTTGGCTGTAGAAACAAGTTGGCTATAGAAAGAACACGTGACACAGAACCCACGCACGCTCGCTGACAAGGTTTGGGAGAGCCACGTCGTGCGCTCCGGCGACGGACTGCCCGACCTCCTCTACATCGACCTTCACCTCATCCACGAGGTCACCTCGCCCCAAGCCTTCGACGGGCTGCGCATGGCTGGCCGCGCCGTGCGCCGCCCCGATCTCACCGTCGCCACCGAAGATCACAACGTGCCGACCGCCGACATCCATCTGCCGATAGCCGACCCGATCTCGAAGAAGCAGGTCGAGGTGCTGCGCCAGAACTGCGACGAGTTCGGCATTCGCCTCTACCCGATGGGCCACGACGGCCAGGGCATCGTCCACGTCATCGGCCCCGAGCAAGGACTCACGCTGCCGGCCATGACCGTCGTGTGCGGCGACAGCCACACGTCTACCCACGGCGCGTTCGGGGCGCTGGCGTTCGGCATCGGCACGTCTGAGGTCGAGCACGTGCTGGCGTGCCAGACGCTCCCGCAGGTGCGGCCCAAGACGATGCTGATCGCGGTCGAAGGCGACACCGCCGCGGGGGTCACCGCCAAAGACATCGTGCTCGCCATCATCGGCCGCATCGGCACGGGCGGCGGCATCGGACACATCATCGAATACGCGGGCAGCGCCGTTCGGGCGCTCTCGATGGAAGGCCGCATGACGGTGTGCAACATGTCGATCGAGGCGGGCGCGAAGGCGGGAATGATCGCCCCCGATGAGGTGACGTTCGAATACCTGGCTGGCCGTGCGCACGCTCCGAGCGGCGCGCAGTGGGACGAAGCCGTGGCGCACTGGCGTTCACTGGCTACCGATGAGGGCGCGACCTTCGACGCCACCGTGACCATCGACGCGACGCAGCTGGTGCCGCACGTCACCTGGGGCACCAACCCAGCGCACGTGGTGCCCATCGACGAACCCGTGCCTCACCCCGACAGCTTCGACAGTCCGACCGAAGCCACCACCGCGCAGCGGGCGCTCGACTACATGGGCCTCACCGCGGGGCAGCGGCTCACCGACGTGAACGTCGACACGGTGTTCATCGGCAGCTGCACCAACTCACGCATCGAAGACCTGCGCGTCGCAGCCGAGGTCGCCCGCGGCCGCAAGGTTGCAGAGGGCGTGCGAACGTTGGTGGTGCCCGGCTCGAACGCGGTGAAGGCGCAAGCCGAAGCCGAAGGGCTGCACGACGTGTTCACCGAAGCGGGTTTTGACTGGCGCGAGCCGGGCTGCTCGATGTGTCTGGCGATGAACCCAGACAAGCTCGCCGTCGGCGAGCGCTGCGCCTCCACCTCCAACCGCAACTTCGAAGGACGCCAAGGACGCGGCGGCCGCACGCACCTGTGCTCGCCCGCCGTCGCGGCGGCCACCGCCATCGCTGGCAAGTTCCGCACGCCAGCCGACCTCACCTAACCCAGGAGCGAGCCGATGCAAGCCGTACGCGTTCACGAAGGAACGGCGGTGCCGTTCGACTACTCAGACGTCGACACCGACCAGATCATTCCCAGCGACTGGCTGAAACGAGTCGAGCGCACCGGCTTCGGCCAGGGCTTGTTTTCGCAGTGGCGAGACGCGCCCGACTTCATCTTGAACGACGAGCGGTTCGCTGGCGCCACGGTGCTGGTGTCTGGGCCGAACTTCGGCACCGGCTCGTCGCGCGAGCACGCCGTGTGGGCGCTGATGGACTACGGCTTCGCCGCGGTCGTCTCGCCGCGCTTCGGCGACATCTTTCGCAACAACGCGACGAAGAACGGCCTCATTCCCGTGCAGGTGCCAGAAGAGGTCGCCACCCGGCTGCGTGCCGCGCTCCACGACGACCCCGAGCTTGTCGTGTGCGTCGACGTGAGCCGGCGTCTGCTGCTGGTGCCGGCGCTTGAGCTGAGCGAGCCGTTTCCGCTAGACGACGCGACGCAAGAGCGATTCTTAGAAGGGCTCGACGACATCGGCATCACCTTGCGCAGCGCAGACGCCATAGCGGCGCACGAGGCCGCTCGCCCGGGCTGGCTGCCCAGTGTCAGCCAGCCCAGTGTCAGCCAGCCCAGTGTGAGCTAGCCCAGCGTGAGCTAGCGGGCGCTAGCGGAACAGGTCTTCGGCTGGGTCGCGAACAATCTCGTCTGCCACCGAAGCTCGACGCAGCCAGGCGGGGTCTACGCCCCGCACCACTGCGACCGGCACGCCCAGCGCTTTGCCGCACACCAGGTCGGCTGCGGCGGCGATCTCATCTGCGACGCAAACCTCGGTGACAGCTAGCTCGCGCCCCAGCGCATCGTTCGTGCCGCGCAAATCGACGACGGCTGCGACGCCGGCGCAGCCGATGGCGACGTCGGTGACACCGCGCCGCCACGGGCGGCCGAACGTGTCGGAGATGATCACGCCGACGCTCACCTGCGCGCGAGCTTTCACCCGGTTCACGATGCGGGCGGCCGAGCGGTCGCTGTCAACCGGCAGCAGCGCCGCTTGGCCGCGGCTGACGTTTGAGAGGTCGATGCCCGCGTTCGCGCACACGAACCCGTGACGGGTCTGCGAGATAATCAAGTCGCCTCGGCGGCGCAGGATGCGCACCGACTCCCGCTCGACTAGCGGCTTGTGCGCGAGCGGGTCGTCGGGGTCGATCTGCTCCATCGCGCCCTCGGCTTTCGACACGATCTTTTGGGTGACCACCAGCACGTCGCCGTTTGCCAGCGAACCCTCACAGGCGAGCGCCGCGTCAGCGATCAAGGTGCCCAGGTCATCGCCTTTGGCGATCTCGCCGATGCCGTGAACCGGGTAGACGTGGAGGCTCACGCGAACCGCATCCAAGCAGTCGCGCTGGCCTTGACGAGGAAGGCGAGCTTTCTCCGCACCTCGGGTGAGGTCATCAGCGTGTCGGTCACCCCCGCGATCATGCCCGTGTCTTCTACGGTGCCCGCCAGGTGTTCATCGGCGGTGTCGATGTAGAGCACGCGTGTGAACTTTTGGTACATCCTGGCGATGCCGACCACCGACGGCTCGTGGCCGAGTTCAGACATCATGCGAGCGGCAGGCCCCTTCACGGCTTGCCCGCCGATGATCGGCGAGATGGCGACCGTGGCGACGCGGCGACGGGACAGCGCGTGGGCGATGCCCGGCACCGCCAGCAGCGGCCCGATCGACACGAACGGGTTGGACGGCGCGATCACGATGCCGCGCGCGTCCATGATCGCGTCGATCACGCCTGGCGCGGGCTGCGCTTGGTCTGCACCCTCGTAGACGACCTCGCTGATGGCGACGTCGTGGCGACGGGCGACGAAGTAGTCCTGAAAGTCGACCAGCTCGCCTGCGTCGGGGCCTTCAGCCAGCCGCAGCTTCGTGCGCACCGGGTCGTCGGTCACCGGCTGGATGTTCACCGTGACGCCGAGCTTGGCGGCTATCTCTGCGGTGACCTCGCTCAGCGTCGCACCCTCGCTGAGACGCTGGGTGCGATGCAGGTGCAGCGCCAGGTCGCGGTCGCCGAGCGCGAACCAGGTCGCACCGCCCAGCCGCTTCAGCTCATCGAGCACCGTCCACGTCTCGTCGGCTCGACCCCAACTGGTCTCGGGGTTGATGAGACCAGCCAGCGTGTAGGTGATCGTGTCGATGTCTGGTGAGATGGCGAGCCCACCAAGCATGAAGTCGTCGCCGACGTTTGTGATCGCGGTGATGCGCGACCTGCTGGTAGCGCTCTCAACCAGAGCGGTCAGAAACCGAGCGGCACCCACGCCGCCCGACAGCACCACGAGGCCGTCGCGCGGTCGGTCCGATTGGCGCGCAGCTGGTGGCGGCGGAAGCGGGCCTGCGCTCTCGCTCACGACGTCTGACGCTGCGCCCTCGGAGAAAATCGCACGACTCGCTCACAAAAGCCGGTGAACCGGCTGATGATCTGCTCCCAGCTGTACCGCTGCTCGGCAAAGCGCTGACCAGCGGCCGCCATCTGGGCACGGCGCTCGTCGTCGCTCAGCATCGCGTTCATCGCGTCGGCGAAGTCGTGCTTGGTCAAGAACCACATGCCGCCGCCGCTCTGGCGCACGTGATCGAACGTCGGCCCGCACAGGCCGTTCACCAGCACGGGGGTGCCGGCGGCCCACGCCTCGGTGACCACCATGCCGAACGACTCGAGGCGTGACGGATGCACCAGCACGTCAGCGCCGCGCAGCAACCCCCACTTGGTGGCTTCGTCGACTCCGTCGACCACGGTGACGCCGTCGCCCGACGTCAGCGACGCGACGTTTTCACCGACCATCACCAGCTGGTGGGTGACCGGGTGCGTGGCGACATACGCGTTCCACATCTCATACAGCTGCGGCGCGCCCTTGCCGTATTCGATGCGACCCAAACACAGCACCCACGGACGGTCGGCATCGATGCCGATCGTTTTCGCCGCGTCGGCCGGCTTGCCGTCGCAGACGTCGATGCCGCACCCCAGCACCAGCTGGCGCAGGTGGGTGACGTTGTGGCACGAGTGCACCAGGCGACGCTCGGCTTCAGAGCCGAAGATCAGGCCGTCCGCGCTCAAGAACGTGTTGCCCATCGAGCGCATGCGGACGTACGTCTCGTCGTGCGCGGCGGGCCAGATGATGGTGGGCTTGTTGCAGTCTCGGGCGGCCACCGCGGTCGTCCAGTAGAGGTACGGCTTGAACAGCACCACGTCGGCGTCGCTGTGCTTGATGGCCTCGGCTAGGCCGTAGCTGACGGGGCCTTGTGCGCCCAGGTAGTCGAACTCGGTGAACTCGTCGAACGCGTCCAGCGACGCTTCTAGCGCTTCGTTCATCACCGGCCAGCTCGGCGAGCGCCCCCGGTCGACCTTGTGCCGGTGAACGGTCACGCCCTCGATGTCGACCGTTCCGGGCGGGTGCACGTTGCGCCACGTCGACGCGCTCGTCGCGCACGTCGTGTGCACCTCTACCTTCCAGTCACGCCGCGCCATCAGCTCGCGGGCGATCGAAGCCAGCACGCGCTCGGCGCCGCCGTAGGTGCCGTAGCGCGGCAGCACGATGTCGAGCCTCACGAGTACAGCCTCATCAGGCGCTTGGGCTCGAGGTTTGGCGTGGCCGTAGCGCCGGCAGTGCTGATGCCGACCTCGCCGACGATGAGCGTGTGATGGTCGCCGACGTTGTGCTCGCGGACGTTCTCGCAGCCGTTTCGTTCGAGCACCGCGCTCCACGTTCCGGGCCCGAAGGGTCTGCCGGGGGCGAGGTCTGTGACCAGCGGCTCGACCGTCTGGCTCCACGACGACTTCTTCGTCGCGGCGACGACCACCTTGCCGCCGGGCTTGGTCGCGACGAGCGCCGAGCGGAGCATCAGCAGGCGGCGCTGCGTCGTCGCGGTGTCGACGAACCCGCACAGCACCACTGCGCCGAGCGTCCTCTCGCCCAGCGCGTCGAGCGCGTCGGTGGAGTCGCTGTGCCGGATGTCGCGACCAAGCTCGTCGGGCATCGTCGGGGTCGACGCCGCGGTCGCCACGATGCCGGACGCGTCGAGCCCGACGCTTTCCAGCGCGTCGATCATCTCCACCGTCGGCGCGTCGAGCGCCATCGCTCGACCTCGCACGCCTTCTAGCTCAGCCGCGACCGCGGCGATCACGTCGGCGGGCAGCGTGACCGGCGTTTCGGTGACGATGGCGAGCCACGCCTGCTCGTGCTTCTTGGCCTCCGCAAGTTCGTCTTGGCCCAGCGCCAGCAGCTCGAGCGCGTACGTCGCTCGCGCCCCGAAGTCGCTGACCTGCTGCGCCACGTATCGCATGTAGAAGCCCATCGCCGTTCGCAGGAAACGCTTGGCTTGTGAGCCCATGACCCGCTCGCTGGCGAGCGGCACCACGTGGTCGATGCGAGCCGCAGCCGAGGTCGCGCCGATAGCACGGTGCACCTCGCTGTTGACCATCTGGGACGTGTGGGGGTCGTACCGCTCAACGTCGCCTGGCGACCGGAAGCGCCGGATGGGAAAGTTGGGGAAGTAGGGGATGCGCTTGCCGAACGCGGCGTCCATCTTCTCCCACGCCGGAGGCTCTCCGCCGAGCGCGTCGAGTTGAGCGCGAGCATGTTGTTGAACTTCTTGCGCGACGTCAGCCAGCACGGCCTCTGACGCTTCTGGTGTCTGCGTTGAGGGGTCGTTCACAGCTCTCCCATCAGCCGAACGAACGACGAGCGGAACTTCTCGCGCGTCCGGGCCGGTGCGAAGTCTGCCGCTCGCTGCTTGCCAGCTCGTCTCATCTGCTCCGCGAGAGCGTCGTCGTTGAGCACGCGAGCGAGCGCCGCGGCGACCACGTAGGGGTGGCGGTCGTTGAGCAGCAACCCGCCGTCGCCGACGGTTTCGCCGACCGCCGCCGCGTCGTAGGCGACCACCGGCAGGTCGTTCGACATCGCTTCGATGATCGGCACGCAAAAGCCTTCGTGGTCAGAGACGCAGCAGAACACGTCGCAGCCTCGATACAGCGCCGCCAGCTCGGCTTCGGTGATCTTCTCGTGGTAGGTGACGTGTGAGGTCATGTCGCCAGCCTCGACCGCCTCGAACAGCGCCTCGCGGTAGGTGTTGAGCCGCCCGCCCACCAGGTGGAGGTGCGCGTTGGTGTCGAAGCAGTCGCGCAGCGCTCTGGTGGCGGCCGCCAGCTGATGCTGGTTCTTGTGCGGCAACAATCGGCCCACGAACAGCACGTGCTTTTTCTTGTCTCGCTTGAGCTTCTGCGTGAGCTTGCCGTCGGGCTGCGCGTCGAGCGGATCGAACAGCACCGGAATGGTTTCGGTCGACCGGTAGCCCACGAGGTCTAGCTCGGCGCGGTTGAAGTCGCTCACGGCGATGGCGTGGTCGCAGCGCGGCGCGTACTCATACAGCTGGTCGCGCGCCAGCACCACCTCGTTCCCGATGGTTTCATCCCAGCGCCCGATCAGCGGCCACGGCGTGATGTTGTGATAGTTGGCGATGCGCAGCGCGTGGTGCGATGCCCAAATCTCCGCAACCGGACTGCCGATCGACAGCTGGTAGATGAGCGCGCCGGTGTGCGGATCTAGCTCAGACACCGGACGGCACTCGCTTCTCGCTTTGGGGTGGCTGTTGTATGCGAAGATGTCGCTCGCGAAGCCCATGTCGCGCAACGTGTCGCGCAGCGCGAGGGTGTGGTTGCCGATGGCGTCACGCAGCGCGAACGAAGGCACTATCTGGTGCACCGACTCACCGCTCAAGTCGCCAGAGGCTACCGCCGCGCCCTAGCGTGGCTGCTGATGCGGGTAGCCGTCGACGCGACGCCGTTGGTTGGCCCGCACACCGGCATTGCCGAGATGACGCTGGGCTTGATCGAGGCGCTCGACGCGCAAGCCGACGTGAGCGTCGTTAGCTACGTCAGCAGCTGGCGGCACCTGTTCGCCAAGCTGCGACGCTCGCGCACCCAGCCGTCGGCGCACGAGCCGGTCGTCGCCCACAGCGCGGCGCTCACGCTGCCCGCTTCGGTCGCGCCGTGGATCTGGCGGTCGGGCTGGCCCTCTATTGAGCGCGCGCTCGGCGAAGTGGATGTCGTGCACGGCACCAACTACACGGTGCCCCCGGCTAGGCGCGCGCTGCGCGTGGTGAGCGTGGGTGACCTGTCGTTCTTGGGACCAAACGTGCCGCCGACCGTGAAGGCGTTCGACCGTCACGTCGCGCACGCGCTGAGTCACGGTGCGGTGGCCCACTGCTTGTCTGAAGGCGTGGCTGCATCGGTGCGAGACCGCTACCGCACGACCCGCGTGGGCGTGGTGCCGCCGGTGTTTCGGCCGCTGTTCGGCACGCCTCCACATCGGGCGACGGCGGAGACCTCCGACGCGCACGACCGCCCGGCGGGCTACGCGCTGGTGCTGGGTTCGACGGCAAAGCGCAAGCGAGTGCCAGACGTCGTGCGCGCCTTCGGCGCCGTCGCTCAAGCGTCCGGCGCACCCTCCGAGCTGGTCATCGCCGGGCCAGCCGACGCAGCCGAGCGCGACGTGCGAGCCGCGATCGACGCGCAGCCGGCGAGGGTCCGCGCCCGGGTGCGACGGCTGGGCTGGGTGAATGAGTCGCGCAAGCAGCAGCTCATCGACGAGGCGTCGGTGTTGGTGTTCGCCAGCGAGCAAGAGGGTTTTGGCTACCCCGCGCTCGAAGCGCTCGGCGCCGGCTTGCCGGTCGTGGCCACGCCCACGCTGGGTGAGCTGGTCGGCGACGCGGCGCGCCTGGTCGCCGTCGGCGACGTCGACGCGATTGGCGCCGCTATGGTCGAGCTGTCGAGCGACCCGAGAGCACGCAGCCAACTCATCGAAGCCGGGTTGCGTCGCGCAGCCCAGTTCACGCCGCAAGACTGCGTCGCGGCGATGCTCGAGCTGTATCGCCGCTACATCTGACCAGCCAGCAGCCGCGCGAACCCAACCTGAGCGTCGCTGACCGATAGCGGCAACTTGCCCGTACCTTGGGGGCCGCTTACGCCCCCTTAGCCGCACGTGTCGGGCACCACGGCGCGAACGCCCGGCCACAAGTGAGGTCAACAGACTTGCCAACGGCGCTCATCACCGGAGTCACCGGTCAAGACGGCCAGTACCTCGCCGAATACCTCCACGGCCTCGGCTACCGGGTCTGCGGGCTGATCGCAGGCCAGCGCAACCCTGGCGCCGAGATCATTCGCACCACGTACCCCTACGTCGAGCTGGTCGAGGGCGACCTCGCCGATCTCTCCTCGCTGATTTCGGCGCTCGAGTCTGCCCAGCCAGATGAGGTCTACAACCTGGGAGCCATCAGCTTCGTCGCGCTGTCGTTCAAGCAGGCCGAACTCACCGCCAACATCACCGGCCTCGGCGTGCTACGGATGCTCGAAGCGATCCGGCTGGTCGGCGGCCCCGACAACCCCATCCGGTTCTACCAGGCGTCGTCGTCTGAGATGTTCGGCAAGGTGCGCGAGACCCCGCAGAACGAACTCACGCCGCTCCACCCGCGCAGCCCGTACGGCTCGGCCAAGGTCTTCGGCCACAACACCACCGTCAACTACCGCGAGAGCTACGGCATGTACGCGACGAGCGGCATCTTGTTCAACCACGAGTCGCCCCGTCGTGGCATCGAGTTCGTGACCCGCAAGGTCACCAACGCGGTGGCGCGCATCAAGCTCGGCCTAGCTGACGAGGTGGTGCTGGGCAACCTCAACGCGAAGCGCGACTGGGGGTTCGCTGGCGACTACGTGCGCGCCATGCACCTGATGCTGCAACAGCCCGAGCCCGAAGACTTCGTCGTCGCCACCGGCGAGACGCACGAGGTGCGCGAGTTCGTTGCGCTCGCGTTCGCAGCCGCGGGCATCGACGACTGGGAGCGCCACGTTCGCATCGACGAGCGGTTCTTCCGCCCGGCCGAGGTCGACTTGTTGGTGGGCGACGCCTCCAAAGCGAAGCGGCAGCTCGGCTGGGAGCCGCAGATGGGGTTCACCGAACTCGTGCAGCTGATGGTTGACGCCGACCTAGAACTGGAATCGAGCAGGCTCAGGTGAAGTTCCTGGCGGTGGCACTAACGACGGCGCTGATCGTGCCCGCGCTGGTGCTCCTCGGCGCGAGCCCGGCGCGCGCGCAGCTCGCGCCCGACACGATCGTGATCGAGGGTCGCGGCTGGGGTCACGGCAACGGCATGAGTCAGTGGGGTGCGCTGGGCTACGCCGTCGACCACGACTGGTCGAGCGCGCAGATCGTCGACCACTTCTACGGCAACACCTACGCCGACACGGTGCCGAACGACGACATCACCGTGCACCTGCGCGCGAACGACCAGCGGCCGCTGCGGCTCACCTCGCAGCGTCCGTTTCGCGTGGGGAAGTACGGCTTCGACGCGGGCGAGATCGTTCGAGTGGCGACCACCGGCACCAGCACGTTCTCCATTCACCGGGGCGCTCCGTGCGGGTCGCTGGGCGAGCAGGTCGCGAACGCGGACGGTCATCGGGCCGATAACGGCGACTACTTCATCGAGGCGCTCGCTGAGGCCAACGACCCGGTCGCCGACGACATCGACAAGATGCTCCAGGTCATCTACTGCGACCGCGAGCACCCCGAGACGGAGAGCTCGCGGGTCGCATACAGAGGCCGGGTGGGGGCGGTGTCCCAGGGCGGCAACACCTTCGCGTTCGTGCGGCTGCCGCTAGAGCAATACTTGCGGGCGGTCGTGCCGCGCGAGTCGCCGAACCACTGGGGCGAAGAGGGCCACGGTCAGGGCATCGCCGCGCTCGAAGCCCAAGCGATCACCGCGCGGTCGTGGACGCTCAACCTGGCCGCTCACCGTCGGGCGCGCGGCTACTTCACCGACACGTGCGACACGACGGCGTGTCAGGTGTTCGGCGGCTCGGCCCGCAACGGACGGCCGCTCGATTTCGGCGCGGGCTACATCTTCTCCAACACCGCCATCATCAACACCGCCGGGCTGGTGCGCCGCTACGACGCCACCGACGAGATCGCGTTCACCGAGTACAGCTCGTCGTCGGGCGGCTGGACGGCTGGGCTCGATGAGGGCAGCAACTTTCCCGCCGTCGAAGACCTGGGCGATCACAGCGGCGTCAACCCGAACCACGTGTGGCGCGCCACCATTCGTCGGGCCGACGTCGAGGCCGCGTACCCGTCGGTCGGCTCGCTCATCGGCATCGAGGTGACCAAGCGCAACGGCAACGGCGAGTGGGGCGGCCGCACCCGCGCGATGACGATCCACGGCACCGACGGCAAGGTCGAACTCAGCTGGGGGCGCTGGGCGCACGACCGGTTCCGGCGAACGTTCTCGTTGCGGTCCGACTGGTATCGATTTCCGCAGTTCGAGAACGGCTATGAGTTCTTAAACCCTGCCGACGTCGCACCAGAGCCAGACGGCCAGGGGTCGGGCGACGGCCAATCGAACGGACCGTCGGGCGAGCCGTCGAATGGGCCAGCCGACCGCGAGCCGCCGATCGCGGATGGCATGTGGGTGCTCAAGCGCGACGGCACCATCCAGGCGCACGGCGACGCGCGGTTTTACGGCGACATGTCTGCCGCCGAGCTAGCCGAGCCGATGGTCGGCATCGCGGCGCACCCAGACGGCCGCGGCTACTGGCTGGTCGCCAGCGACGGCGGCGTGTTCGCGTTCGGGTCGGCCAACTTTTTCGGGTCGATGGGCGGACAGCCGCTCGACGAGCCGGTGGTAGGCATCGCGGCGCACCCGTCGGGCAACGGCTACTGGCTGGTCGCATCTGACGGCGGCGTGTTCAGCTTCGGCGCGGCGCCGTTCTTTGGCTCGACTGGCGGCATGCCGCTCGACGAACCGATCAACGGCATGGCGCCGACGTCGAGCGGCGGCGGCTACTGGATGGTCGCTCACGACGGCGGCGTGTTCAGCTTCGGCGACGCCGCGTTCTACGGCTCGACCGGTGGCGGTGCGGCCACCCATCCGGTCGTCGAGATGGTGACCACGCACGACGGCTCGGGCTACTGGTTGTTGAACGCCCAGAGCGGGCTGCATCCGTTCGGCACCGCCGTCGACCGAGGCTCGCGAGGCGACCGCGTGAACCGCCTCGCCGCCACCGCGATGGCCCGCACTCAATCTGGCGAGGGCTACTGGATCGTCTGGACCGACGGCACCAGCTTCCCCTACGGCGACGCCGACGACTACATCACGAGCGCCGCCGGCGAGGGAGTGGTCGCGGTGGCAGCGGTTCCGTGAGGTGAGCGAGGAGAGCCAAGCTCCGCTCGCGGCGACGCCTCCCGTGATTGCGGTGGTCACCGAGCCCGGCGCTGCTGCCACGATGAACTCGCTCACAGCTCAGGACTACCCCGCGCTCGTTGACGTGGTGGTAGCAGGCGCGCACACCCGCTCGCCCACGCAGATCGATCGCAAGCCCACCAGCCACTTCGTGCTGTTCGTGCGCGGCGGCGTCACGCTTGCACCCGACGCGCTGCGACGGCTCGTCGACGACGCGGTCGCCACCGGCGCGGCCGTCGTCGGGCCGAAGGTGGTGGGCGCCGCGCCCAGCCGCGCGCTGGTTGACGTCGGCGGCTCGGTCGACCGGCTGGGCGGCTACCGCCCGCTGGCGGTCGACGGTGAGATCGACCAGGGTCAGCACGACATCGCACGTGATTGCTTCGTCGCGCCGACGACGGTGATGCTGGTGCGCACCGACGTCTACCGGCAGGTAGGAGGGTTCGACCGTCTGCTTAGCGCCCCAGCAGACGGCATCGATTTGTGCTGGCGCATTCGGCTGATCGGCGGCCGCGTCCGCACGGCACCCGATGCGGTCGGGTTCGTCGACGAGCCATCGAGCGACCGCGGGCATCTGGCGCTCGACCGCGGACGGCTTCGCACGGTGCTCAAGTGCCACGGCTGGGTCGCGCTGGTGCCCAAGATGGCTTTGCTGATGCTCGCCAGCGCAATAGAGGGCGTCGTCGCCGTGGTGCGAGGACGGTTCGCCATCGCGTATCGCCTGAGCGTCGCGTGGCTGTGGAACCTGCGTCACGCCGGCTCGCTGCACACCGAACGCAAGCGGGTGACCGCCACGCGGGTGCTGCGTGACGGCGTGGTCGCGAAGCAGCAGCAGAGCGCGGCGGCGTGGCTCATCTCTGAAGCCCGCGAACGCTTGGGCGCTCACTCGCCGCCCGTTAGCGAGCCGCCAGTCGGCGCGCAACGTTCGGGCGCTCGCGCCGACGACGGGCCCCGTGGCTTGTTGTCGAACGGCACGTTCGTGGCGCTCGCAACCCTGCTGGCGGTGGTCGTCATCTTCGGCAGCCGCCACCTGATCACGCGCGGTGTGAGCGTGTTCGGTCAGTTCGCGCTGTTCGCCGAGCCAGACGAGCTGTGGGCGGCGTATATGAGCGGCTGGCGTGAAGTCGGCTTGGGCGCGTCAGGGCTGGGGTCGTTCGCGCTCGGCATCTTGGGTGCCGCGTCGACGGTCGGGCTCGCAGCCACCGGGCTGGTGCGACAGGTGCTGGTGCTGGGCCTCATTCCCGCAGGCATGTGGGGCATGTGGCGTCTCGTTCGTCCCATCGCGGGGCCGACCGCGTCGCTCGGCGCGGTGGTGCTGTACGGCTTGAACCCGTTGGGCTACGACGCGCTCGCCCAGGGCCGGTGGGACACCCTCGCCCTGTACGCGTCGACGGGCTGGCTGGTGCTGTTGATCTTGCGGCTGAGCGGCACGGCGAGCTACCGACGTCAGCGAGTGTCGCAGTTCCGCACGTTTGAGGCCAACGACGCGGCCGAGCAGCCGACCACGCTGGTGGGCCGCACCGCCGGGCTGGCGCTGCTGCTGATCGTCGTAGCCGCGTTCGAGCCGCTGGTGCTGGCGTTGGTCGTGCTGATGAGCTTGGTGATGGCTGGCGTGCTGGCGCTGAGCCGCACCGCCCGGGCCGTCGCCGCACCCGCGCCCGACGTCGCGCCCGTGAGCGCCAGCCGAAGCGCGCTCGCCACCCTGGCGCGCACCGCAGGGCTACCGCTGGTCGCGGCCGGTGTCGCGACGCTGTTTCACCTGAACGCGTTCATGAGCCGCGGCGGGCTGGGCGGTGGGGCGGGCGGTGCGGGCGACGGAGGGGCGAGCGGCGCGGGCGACGGAGGGCTGCGCGCCTGGCTCATGGGCGTCGTCAACGAGCCGGCCATCCACACGGCTACCTCCGTCACCGACACCCTCCGGCTGGCGCTGGGGCAGATCGGGCAAGGGCTGTGGGGATGGGGTTTGGTGGCGGCCGCAGTGGCCGCGCTGCTGCTGGTGGCACCGGCGCGAGCCGTCTGGGCGCAGAGCGGCATCGCGCTCGCGGCAGTCGCCGTAGCGCTGACGTGGCTGCTGGCGCGCGGCTGGGCAGACGGCGCATTTGGCTTCGAGGTTGCGGCTCGGCCGAGCGCCGACCTGCTGGCTTGCGTCGTGCTGGCGGGTTGCTGCTTCGCGGTCGCGGCTGGCACCAGCCAGTTTCGCTGGCCGCACGACGCGCGGCGTCGGCGCGTCGCCCTCTCGACTCGCCGGCTGCCGTCTGGTGCGCGCGCAGCCAAGCGAGTTCAGCGACTGGTGTTCACCTTGCTGGTCGCAGCTGCCATCGCGTCTGTCGTGCCGGTGGTGCTGGCGGCTCGCGACGGCGGCTGGAACTCGAGCGAGTTCGACCTCACCGCGTCGCTGAGGCTCATCGACGACCGAGACGTGGGGCCCGGCTATCGCGTGCTGTGGATCGGCCAGCCCGAGGTGCTGCCAGCGGCGGGCTGGGCGCTCGACGAAGGCGAGCCGCCCGCCGGGTCGAGCGACGTCGTCGACTTTGGCGGCGCGCACGTCGCGACGTCGGTGGGTGGCTACCCAGACGTTCGGTCGGCTTGGGCGCCCACGCCGAATCGCGCCACCAGTCGCCTGCTCGACGCCACTCGCGTTGGATTGAGCGGGCAGACGCTGCGTCTGGGGCGACTGCTGGCGTCGTTCAACGTGCGATACGTGGTGGTCGCCGAGCGCTCGGCGCCGTCGTTCTCGGCTGGCTACGACCGCGTCGTGCCCCAGGCGATTCACGACGCCTTGAGTTCGCAGATCGACCTGCGGCCTATCGCCGCCGACCCAGCGGTGTCGCTGTTTCGCAACGAGGCGTGGTGGCCGACCCGCGCGCAGTTTGAGACGCCGCTGCCTGACGACTTCGCGGCAGAGGTGATCGACCTGGTGGTGAGCGACCTGAGCGACGGCGTCGGCGTGCTTACCGACCGACGCTCGCCGCGCAGCTACACCGGGTCGCTCGGGCGAGGGCAGCTGCTGGTCACCGAGCACTACGACGACGGCTGGGAACTCACCACCGCAGCGGGCGTCGTCGCGCCGAGCGAGGCGCTGGGCTGGGCGATGAGCTTTGACGTGCCGGGTGACGGGCCTGCCACGCTCGCGTTTGAGCGTTCGACCGGCGACACGGTTGAGCTGTGGGGGCAGCTGATCTTTCTCGCCGCGGTGATCTGGATGGCGTACGACATGCCGCTCCCGGGCTACGGCCGGCGTGCGGTCTTCAGTAGGGGTCGAGCGTGACCTCCGCACGCTGGCCGCTGAGGCTCCTGTTGCCGATTGCCGTGGCGCTCATCGTCGTGTTCGACTTGGCGCTGCCGCAGCCGGCGGTCGACACCAACGGCCCGCCAGCCCGCACGCCGCTCGCCAGTCAGCAGGTCGCCGCCGCGGGCGCGCTGACGTCAACGTGGTTTTGCCCGATCGTCTACTTGGACTCAGCCGGGCTCAACACCGCAGGCGTGTCGACCGGCGGGCTCACCGCCGAGGTGGTGCTCGAAAACATCACGCCTGAGCTGGTTCGAGCATCGGTCGAACTGCGGGTCTCAAACCGGCCAACCCAAGTCATCGACGCGCTGGTGGGCCCGTACAGCAGCGAGACGCTGCCGCTCGAGGGCGTCGCGTTCGAGTCAGACCAGTTCATCTCTGCCACCGTCGAGGCCGCTTCGGGCGGGCTGGTGGTTACGCGCCGGTTCACCGGCGACACGGGCCGAGACGTCGCTGCCTGCTCGACGGTCGTGACCGACCACTGGTATGTGGCCGCGGGCGACACCCAGCGTGACGCCACCAATCTGCTGGTGATGTTCAACCCGCTGCCGCGCGAGGCGATCGTCGACGTGACGTTCGGCACCGAGCTAGAGGCAGGTCAGCTGGCACCGGCCGAGCTGCGCGGGCTGGTCGTGCCAGGCGCTTCCAGCCTCGTGGTCGACGTCGGCCAGCACGTTCGCCGGCGCGACCTCACCGCAGCGCACATCGAGGCGCTGGCCGGACGCATCGTCGTCGACCACGTCGCGACCTACGACGGCTCGGCCGGCCGTCGAGGCCTCTCGGTAGAGCTGGCAGGCGTCGAGGCGACGACCGACTGGCTGGTTCACGTGCCGGCCATCGGCGCAACCAGGCGACAGCTGATCGGCGTGCTCAACCCGACCGACGAAGTGGCGGAGGTGCAGCTGCAGCTGGTAGCCGATGCGTTCGACCTAGACGGCACGCCAGTGCCGCCGACCGCCAGCACGGCCCAGTCGACGAGCGCGGCGATCGACGCGGTGTCAGCAGCCGTCGCGCCGGGCGACGCGGTCATGGTGAGCGTCGCGCCGCAAAGAGAGGCCGTCGGCGTCCCTGCTGAGGTCGACCCGGCTGCCCCGTTGATCGTGTATGTGCCCGAAGACGTTGCCGTGACCGCGCACGTGTCAGTGCTCAACGCCGTCGACGTGGCGGTCACGTCTGAGGTCGTATACGGCAACGCAGACGACCCCGCGAGGGTGAGCGCTGGAGGTGCCGTCGCTTCTGGTGCGGTGCCTGGTGGCATGAGCGCAGCACCCGCTCAAGCCGCACCGGGCCGCCGTAGCTGGGTTGTCGCGCTGCCGCACTCGACCGCGAGCGAGGCGTACGTGACGGTGCACCTGGCACCCGTCGAGGTGCTGGAGGCACGCTCAAACGACGCAGGCGACGAGCCGAGCCAGGCCGAGGTCGCGGTGCTGCTGGCAGACGGCCGCGCCACCACGACGTTCACGGTAGGCGCGGACGCCCCGGTTACCGTGCGGGTGCACACAGGCAGCGCGCGCATCATTACGGCTACCGAGCCGGTGGTCGTCAGCGCGACGGTGCTAGACGGGTTGCCGTCGGTGTCGATCGCCGCGCCGCTGGGCTACTAGGTCGTGGGGCAGGTCGCGCTAGCCGCCGCGCTGGCTGCGGTGGTGATCGTGGGTTCATGGCTGTTGGGCCGTGCCCGTGCGCGACGAGCGCCCGAGCCGACGGGCGCGGCGGGCACCATTCCCGCGCACGTGCCGCCGGAGGTTTTCGCCGACCCCGATCAGGTTGGGCGGCACGGGTGCGCGGTGGTCGTGTTCACCGAGGCGACGTGTCACACCTGCGCGGCTGCGCTGCAGCTAGCTCGCTCGGTCGCAGGGCTCAACCGGGCCGTCGTCGAGATCGAATACGGCGCCAACCGCGAGCTGCACGCGCAGCTCGGCATCGACGCGGTGCCGACCACGGTCGTCGTGCAACGCAGCGGCGCGGTGACGGCTGGCTTCGTCGGCCGAGCAGATGCCGACGAGCTAGCGAGCGCGCTGACCTACGCAGACGCGCAGAGCGACGCCTAGGTAAGCCCTCGCCTCAGGCGCGCGTCTCAGGTGACCGCGAACTCTGGCTCGTCGCCGCTCAGCACGGCACACACGCCTCGCGCCGCCGCGACCGCTGCTCGTTCTTGCGCGGACGTGGTGCTCGCGCCCAGATGCGGCGTCGCCACCACGTCGCTGCGGCCCAGCAGCGGAGAAGAGACGTTGGGCTCGTTCTCCCACGTGTCGATGCCCGCGCCACGCAGGTGGCCCGAGTCGAGGTGCGCGCGCAACGCGTCGTCGTTCACGACGCCGCCGCGCGCGGTGTTGATGAGGATCGCGCCCGCCTTCGCGCGAGCCAGCGTTTCGTGGTTGAGCAAGTTCACCGTCTCGGCGGTCTTGGTGAGGTGAACGGTCAGCACGTCGCTCGCCGCCAGCAGCTCGTCTAGCTCGACCTTGCGGGCGCCCGCCTCGGCGACGCTGTCGGCGGACACGTACGGGTCGTACGCCAGCAGCTCCATGTCGAACGCAGCCAGGCGCGCCGCAACCAGCCGCCCGACTCGACCGAGCCCGAGGATGCCCGCAGTTCGGTGCGCCAGCTCGACTCCGCCGAGCTGGCTGCGCTCCCAGCGGCCGGCGTGCATCGAGAAGTTCGCTCGGGCGATGTTGCGCGCCACGGCCAAAATCAGACCGACGGTCAGCTCGGCGGCCGACGTCACGTTCGCGCTCGGCGCGTTGCACACCACCACGCCCGCCGCGCGGGCAGCTTCGACGTCGATGTTGTCGACGCCGACGCCAGCTCGCGCGACGACCCGCAGGTCTGCGCCCGCGTCGAGCACGTCGGCGGTCACGTTCGTTGCCGAGCGCACGACGAGCGCAGCGGCGCCGGCGATTACGTCCAGCAGCTCGGCAGGCGTCAGATCGAGCCGGACGTCTGGTTCGTGACCGGCGGCGCGCAGCACGTCCAGCCCCGCGTCGCTCAGCTGCTCGGTCACCAGCACCCGCGCCACGTCAGCTACCTACGAGCGCGGCGATGCGCTCGATGCCCTCGGTGAGGTCGTCGATGCCCAGCGCGAACGAAAACCGCGCGTAGCCGGGCGCGCCGAACGCTTCGCCCGGCACGAACGCCACCTTCGCCTCTTCCAGCACCAGCTCGGCTAGCTCTAGCGACGTCGCGGCTGTGCGGCCCGCAATCTGTTTCCCTAGCAGGCCGCGCATGTCCGCGAACGCGTAGAACGCGCCTTGCGGCGTGGGGCAACTCACGCCGTCGATCGCGTTCAGCAGCCCCACGATGCGCCTGCGTCGCTCGTCGAACGCCGCGCGCATCTCCTCCACCGCGTCGAGCGAGCCGCTGACCGCCGCCAGCGCCGCTCGCTGCGCCACGTTGCATACGTTGGACGTGGCGTGGCTCTGCAGGTTCGTCGCGGCGCCGATCACGTCGGTCGGCCCGGCCATCCAGCCGACCCGCCAGCCGGTCATCGCGTAGGTCTTGGCGACGCCGTTCAAAATCACGCAGCGATCCATCACCTCCGGCACCAGCGCGCAGATAGAGCGGTGCTCGACGCCGTCGTAGGTGAGGTGCTCGTATATCTCATCGGTCACTACCCAGATGCCGCTGTCAACCGCCCAGCGGCCGATCTCGACGATCTCGTCTGGCGCGTACACCGCGCCGGTCGGGTTCGACGGCGACACGAACAGCAGCACCTTCGTGCGTTCGGTGCGCGCTCGGTCGAGCCGGCTCACCGTCACCTTGAAGCCCGCGTCGGCGCCGGCGAACACGTCAACCGGCACGCCGCCGAAGGTGCGCACCGCCTCCGGATACGTCGTCCAGTACGGCGCCGGAACGATCACCTCATCGCCCGGGTCGACGAGCGTCGCCATCGTGTTGTAGACGGCGTGTTTGCCGCCGTTGGTCACCAAGAAGCTGGCGGGGGGCAGGTCGACCTCGCTGTCGCGCAGCGTCTTGGCGGCGAGCGCCTCGCGCAGCGCGGGGAGGCCTCCGGCCGGTGAGTAGCGGTGGTTGCTCGCGTCGCGACAAGCCGCCACGGCCGCGTCGACTATTTCAGGCGGCGTGGCGAAATCTGGTTCGCCCGCGCCGAAGCCGATGACGGGTTCGCCAGCCGCCGCCAGCGCCTTCGCTTTGGCGTCGACCGCGAGGGTCGCCGAGGGTGCGATCTGGCTGACGGCTCGTGAGACACGGCCCGCTGTGTGGTTGGTCATGGGTCGTAGTTTCACCGGTTCGGCGCTCAAAGTGCGCCGCGACGAGTTTTCGCTGCGATAGTTCCACCGATGGAAGAGCGAATACTGGACGACCGCGGCGACTACGGGCGGGTCGGCAAGTGGCCGGCCATCAACCCCGAGTTTCTCCCCTACGACGGCCGCTTCGGCTCTGGGCCCACCAAGGTGCGTCGCGACGCGATCGACGACCTGGTGGCGCACTCCCGCGACATCATGGGCACGAGCCACCGGCGGCTAGGCGTGACCAGCATGGTCGGCAGGCTCCGCGCGGCGCTCAAGTCGTTGTTTGAGTTGCCGAAAGACTGGGAGATCGTGCTCGGCAACGGCGGCGCGACGACCTTCTGGGACGCCGCTTCGTACCAGCTCATCGGCAAGCGCAGCCAGCACCTGAGCTTCGGTGAGTTCTCGGCGAAGTTCGCCGAAGTGGTGCGCGCCGCGCCGCACCTAGACGACCCGTGGGTCATCGAGAGCGAGCCGGGCACTCACCCCGTCGCCGAGCCTGGCGAGGTCGACGCGTACGCGTTCACGCACAACGAGACCAGCACCGGCGTGACGGCCGAACTCACCCGACCCGTCGGCGGCCAGTGGGGCGCGCTCGTGCTGGTCGACGCCACCTCCGCCGCGGGCGCAATCGGCTGGCTGCCCAAGCACGTCGACGTCTACTACTTCTCACCGCAGAAGGCGTTCGCCGCAGACGGCGGCCTGTGGATCGCCGCTGTGTCGCCCGCCGCGCAAGAGCGCATCGGCGAGCTGGCGGCATCTGGCCGGCACACGCCCGCGTCGCTCGATTTGTCGCTGGCGCTAACCAGCGCCAAACGCGACCAGACCTACAACACGCCCGCGCTGGCGACGCTGCTGATGACGCTCAACACGACCGAGTGGCTGCTCGACAGCGGCGGCATGGCCCACGTGGTCGACCGATGCGGCGTGATGAGCGGCCACATCTACAGCTGGGCGCAAGAGCGACCGTGGGCGCAGCCGTTCGTAGCCGACCCCGCCAAACGCTCACCGGTGGTGTGCACCATCGACTTCGACGGCGTCAGCGCGGACGACCTAGCGGCCGCGCTCCGAGCCAACGGCATCTTGGACGTCGAGGGCTACCGCAAGCTCGGTCGCAACCAGCTGCGCATCGGCACGTTCCCCGCGATCGACCTGGCCGACCTGATGGGGCTAACCGCGAGCATCGACTTCTTGGTGCCACGGCTGATCGCCGAAGCCGAAGCCGCCGACTAACGACGCTCTAGCCGCCCGACGCCTCGGTCACGTCCTGGCGGCCAGCGGTGATCCACGGCATCATCGCCCGCAGGCGAGTGCCGACCTCTTCAATCGGATGAGCCTTGCCTTCTTCGACCATCCGGTTGTAGTTCACCAGCCCGTTGCGGTTCTCTTCGATCCACTCTTGCGCGAAGCTGCCGTCACGGATCTCGGCGAGAATGCGCTTCATCTCGGCGCGGGTCTCATCGGTGATGATGCGCTTGCCTCGCGTCATGTCGCCGTATTCGGCGGTCGTCGAGATCGAGTAGCGCATGCCCGAGATGCCCGCTTCGTAGATGAAGTCGACTATCAGCTTGACCTCGTGCAGCGTCTCGAAGTACGCCGACTCGGGCTGGTAGCCAGCTTCGACCAGCGTCTCGTAGCCGGCGCGGATCAGCTCGGTCAGGCCGCCGCACAGCACCACTTGCTCGCCAAAAAGATCTGTCTCGGTTTCCTCCGCGAACGTGGTCGACAGCACGCCGCCTCGGGTGCCGCCGATGCCCTTCGCGTAGGCGAGCGCGTCGCTGAGCGCGTGGCCGGTCGCGTCGCGGTGCACCGCAACCAGCGCGGGCACGCCGCCGCCTTCGACGTAGGTGCGGCGCACGTTGTGGCCGGGCCCCTTCGGCGCGATCATCCACACGTCGACGTTGGCTGGCGGGTCGATCAGCCCGAAGTGAATGTTGAAGCCGTGCGAGAACGCCACCGCGTCGCCGTCCGACAGGTTGGGTGCGATGTCGTGCTCGTAGATGGCCTGCTGGTCGGTGTCGGGCAGCGCCATCATGATCACGCTGGCAGCCTTCGCCGCGTCGGCGACCGACATCACCGTGAGCCCTTCGGCTTCGGCTTTGGCTCGTGACGCCGAACCCTCACGCAGCCCGACCACCACGCTCACCCCGCTGTCGCGCAGGTTGAGCGCGTGGGCGTGACCTTGCGAGCCGTAGCCCATCACCGCGACCGTGCGGTCGGCTAGGCGACCCAAGTCTGCGTCGTCGTCGTAGTAGATGGTTGCTGCCATGGCAGGTTGCCTTTCTCTGGTGGTTGTTCAGCTGCCGATGGTGATCGGCGGGTCATCTTGGTCGAGGCTGCGCAGCGCGATGCGTCCCGTGCGCTGCAGCACGACGATGCCGTGGTCGCGCAAGCTCCGCTCGCAGCTGTCGAGCTGATCGGGGTGCGCGCTGACGCTCACGATCACCTCGTTGCTGCGCTCGTCCAAGATGTTGCCGCCCAGCGCGGCGATGGTGCTCTCGATGGCGGTGCGCGACGCCTTGTCGTCGTACCGCACCCTCGCCATCAGCAGCTCGCGCTCGACGCACGACGCCGGCGGCAGCTCGGAGATGTGCACGACGTTGACCAGCTTGTTGAGCTGCTTGGCGATCTGGTCGAGGTTGGTCTGCGCCACGTCCACCACGATCGTCACCCGGCTGAACGTCGGGTCGTTCGTCGGCGCCACCGCCAATGAGTAGATGTTGAAGCCGCGTCGGCTGAACAGCCCGGCGATGCGGGCGAGCACGCCGAACTTGTTTTCCACTATCGCCGCGAGGATGTGCAGCTCTGCGTCGTTGCCGCCCGTCGGCGCGCTCACCACCGGCGCCTACGACGGAGCTGTGCCGCGCTCGGCGGCCAGCTTGTCGCCTTCGGGGCCCAAGATGATGTCGTCGTTCGAGCCTCCCGCGGGCACCATCGGGTACACCTTCTCATCGGGGTCGACCCGAAAGTCGATGACCACCGGGCGGTCGTTGGTGGCGTTCGCCAGCTCGATGGCGGGCACCACCTCTTCGGGCGACTCGACTTTTATTCCCAAGCAACCCATCGCCTCGGCCCACATCACGTAGTTGGGGTGATCGGCGCTCAGGTACACCTCGCTGTAGCGCTCGCCGTAGAACAGCTCTTGCCACTGGCGCACCATGCCCAGATACGCGTTGTTGATGATCGCCACCTTCACGGAAATGTTTTCTGCGGCGGCCGAGATCAGCTCTTGGGCGGTCATCTGAAAGCAGCCGTCGCCGTCGATGGCCCAGACGGTCGCGTCGGGGCGACCCACCTTCGCGCCGATGGCGGCAGGCACGGCGTAGCCCATCGTGCCCAAGCCGCCCGAGTTGATCCACGTGTAGGGGTAGTCGAAGCTCCAATACTGGCTCGCCCACATCTGGTGCTGGCCGACCCCCGCTGCGACAATCGTGTCGTTCGGCGTGTTGTCTCGCAGCGCCTCCAGCACGAACTGCGGCTTGAGCGGCCCGCCGGCATCGGCGCTGTCGTAGGTGAGCGGGTAGCGCTCTTGCCAGCCGGAGATGGTCGACTTCCACTCGCTCGTGTCGGCCCAGCCGTCGCGCGCGCCCGCGCCGTTGGCGGACGCCGGCGCACCCAGCGCCTCGATGAGCGCTTCGGCGGCCACGCGCGCGTCGCCGGCGATGGCGACGTCTGGCACCCTCACCTTGCCGTGCTCGGCGGGGTCGATGTCGACGTGAATGACCTTCGCGTGTGGCGCGAAGTGCGCGGGGTTGCCGGTCACGCGGTCGTCGAAGCGTGCGCCCAGGTTGATGAGCAGGTCGGCTTGCTGCAGCGCGGTGACCGCCGTGTAGTTGCCGTGCATGCCCGGCATGCCCAGACACAGCGGGTGCGAGTCGGGGAACACGCCGCGCGCCATCAGAGTCGTCACCACACAGATGTCGCACGTCTCGGCGAGCCGGCGCAGCGCGTCAGCGCCGCGCGCCTTCAGCAGTCCGCCGCCCGCGTAGATGACCGGCCGCTCGGCGGCCCGAATGAGCTTCGCCGCCGCGCCGATCAGCTCGTCGTCGACCGCTAGCGGCGGCGTGTATCCGGGCAGCTCGACGCGCTCGGGCCACGACCACTCGAGCGTCTGGTTGCTCACGTCTTTGGGCAGGTCGATGAGCACCGGTCCGGGCCGCCCGGTCGACGCGATGTGAAACGCCTCCGCGACGGTCGTGGGAATGTCGGCCGCGTCGGTGACCAGGTAGTTGTGCTTGGTGACCGACATCGTGATGCCGGTGGTGTCGCACTCTTGAAACGCGTCTGAGCCGATGGCGCTCAGCGCCACCTGCCCGGTGATGACCACCAGCGGCACCGAGTCCATATACGCGTCGCACAGCGGCGTGACGATGTTGGTCGCGGCTGGCCCGCTCGTCACCATCGCCACGCCGACCTTGCCGGTGGCTTGCGCGTAGCCCTGAGCCATGTGCCCGGCGCCTTGTTCGTGGCGCACCAGCACGTGGCGAATGGGTGAGGTGAGCACCGGGTCGTAGACCGGCAAGATGGCGCCGCCCGGGAGACCGAAGATCACCTCGACGTCGCATTGTTCGAGGCTGCGCATCAACGCTTCGGCACCGGTCAACACGGCACCTAACGATAGGCGGGCAGACGGCGAGCGCCGCCGTAGCTTGGGCTGCCGATGTTTCGCCCAGTGTCTCGTCTCGCGTTCCATCGGCGTCTGCTCGTCCTGGCTGTGGCCAGCTTGGTCGCCGCCGCTTGCTCGACCGCTCAGTATCAGAGTTCGTCGGTGGCTGCCGACGCGCCCGCCACGACTGCGGCCGCCGAGCCCGCGAGCGGTTCTGACTCACAGCCGCTCGACATCACGCAGACCGTCGAGTACATCAGATCGAACGAGCCGTGCCCCGAGGGGTTGGTGCCGTTGCAGGTCGCCGAGACGCTCACCGGAGTGACCGCCGAGCTGTTCATCGACATCGAAGAGCCCACCGCGATCGCGTTCGTCGAAGAGAGCTGGGGCTACGTCGGCCAGCGCAACGGGCAGGTGCACCGGTTCGCCTACGAATCTGCCGACGAGCTGACCCTCGTGCTCAACCTGAGCGGCGACACCGCAGCCGAACACGACCAGGGGCTGGTGTCGATGGTCGTCGACCCGACCGGTGAGTACCTGTTCGTCAACCGCACCAACGGCGCGGGCGACACGGCGATCACCGCGCACATCATCCGCGACGACGCCTTGCTGGGCCCGCCGCTCGAGGTGCTCACGCTCGACCAGCGCACCGCGCAGCACAACGGAGGCGACATGGTCTTCGATGCCGAGGGCTACCTCTACTTCTCACCCGGCGACGGCGGCGGCCTCGGCGACCCGCAGCACTTCGCGCAAGATCGCTCGACACCGTTCGGGTCGATCTTGCGGCTGTCGGTCGACCCCCTCGCGCCGGTTAGCGAGCGAGCGGTCGCGCCCGCGACGAACCCGTTCGTCGGTGAGCCAGACGTCGACGACCGCATCTGGGCCTGGGGCGTGCGCAACCCGTTCGGCATGGCGTACGACGCGGCGAACGACTTGGTGTGGGTCGCCGATGCCGGGCAGCAGTGCCTGGAAGAGATCAACGCGCTGTCTGACGCAGACGCCGGAGCCAACCTGGGCTGGAACCGATTCGAAGGCACCCGGCCGTTCGTCGGCGACCCAAACATCGACCATCGTGCACCCGACTATGAGTACCGCAACGGCGTCGGCGCGTGCGCCACCGTCGGCGGGCAGGCGTACTACGGCGAAGCGCACCCAGAGCTGTTCGGCCGGTTCGTGTTCGCCGACTTCTGCGGCGGCCGGGTGTACGCGCTACCGGCCGACGTCGCGAGCGGCGGCACAGCCACCAGCCACGCAGGCGTAACCGACCTCGGGGTGCATCTCACCAGCATCGCCAGCATCGACGTCGACCTCGCAGGCGAGCTGTACGCGCTCGACCTGGAAGGCGGCGTGTGGAAGCTGGTCCGATCCTGACGCTCTCCTTCAAGCGTGTCTGTCGCCCCAC
>CAYRJD010000050.1:0-14334 GCA_964424585.1 uncultured Acidimicrobiales bacterium
GAACCCGTGCTGCAAAGGCTCGGCTCGATCGAGCAGACCCAGAACGAAATGTCTGGCCGGCTCGACATCATCGAGCAGCACACGCCAACCGCGCTCGAGCACGACGCGGCGGCTGCGACCGTGGCACCCGCGACAGCAACAGATGCTGTGGCATCCGCGATTGACGCACACGCGACCGAAGCGACCGAAGCGACCGTGGCACCCGCGACTGCGACTGCGGCGGCGGCGACGAAGTCGACAACGAAGGGCAACGGCAACGGCCTCACCGTCAAGCAGTTGCTCGCCGTGCTCGGTGCCTTCGCCGTCATCTACGCCGCCGGGTTCGGCTTCGTCGGCTACCAGATCGCCGACCTGAGTCGCCGCATCGACACCCAAGGCACGGAGATACGCGCCGAGGTTCGTGAATCGGAAGCACGGATCAACGCGCGGATCGACATGCTTGTCGACCGGGTCGAGACACTCGAGGAGCGTGTCGCTCGTATCGAGGTCGCCGTCGCGGAGATACTGGTGCGGCTCGCGGCGGTCGAGCAGCAACTGACCTACGCCGATGCCCGACTGGCGCGCGTCGAAGGAGCGCTCGACCTGCCGCCGCTGCCGCAACCCTCACTCGACACCAGCGACGCGTAACGCCTCGCCCCGCGTAGATCGCGCGCTGGCGCCTACGCGCGGACGACTCGCTGACGGGCCGCTGGCGCGAGCTGGCGGCGAGCGCTGACGACCTCGCGAGCGCTGATGCGCGGAGGGGGTGACACCCGCGAGAGACGGCCGCGCCGGTGGGTTTGAAAAACCCTCTTGGCAATTCGCGCCAAACCTGCTTCAACTATGGCCAGCGCGCGACCGTCGCGCGCGAAGGCAAGCCCAAGGAGGCAGTACCGTGAAATACATGACCGAAGACCCCAGCGTCAACGGCAAACCCCACGACCCGATGCGCGACCCGGCGGCCGAGCCGCCGCGCGACGTGCCGCGCGGATCAGCACCGGACACGTCGCCCGACGAGCTGCGCAACATGTCGCGCGACGCGTCACGCCAGGCATCGACCGGCGGCGAAGCTGACGGCGTGCCCGGCAGCGGCGACTCAGACTCGATCGAGGCGATGCTCGGCCGAGCCATCGAACCCGTGCTGCAAAGGCTCGGCTCGATCGAGCAAACCCAGAGCGAGGTGGTCGAGCGGCTCGACATCATCGAGCAGCACACGCCATCCGTGCCTGCGCATGACACGCAGACGGCGGCACCCGGGGCAGCAGCGACGACAACAGATGCTGTGGCATCTGCGGTTGACGCACACGCGACCGAAGCGACCGTGACGCCCGCGACTGCGGCGGCGACGAAGTCGACGACCAAGACGAACAACGGCAACGGCCTCACCGTCAAGCAGTTGCTCGCCGTGCTCGGTGCCTTCGCCGTCATCTACGCCGCCGGGTTCGGCTTCGTCGGCTACCAGATCGCCGACCTGAGCCGCCGCATCGACACCCAAGGCACGGAAATTCGCGCCGAGGTTCGTGAATCAGAAGCACGGATCAACGCGCGGATCGACATGCTTGCCGACAAGGTCGCTGCCCTCCAGGTCGCCGTGGCGGAGATACTGGTGCGGCTGCGGGTCGTCGAGGACCGCCTGGCACACGCCGACACCCGACTGGCACGCCTCGAAGGAGCGCTAGACCTGCCGCCGCTGCCGCAGCCTCCGCCGAGCGCCAGCGAGGAGTAGAGCGCTGTCAGCCGAGCCGCCGCACAACAGGTCGCGCGAGGCGTCGACCGGCGACGAAGCTGACGGCGTGCCCGGCAGCGGCGGCTCAGACTCGATCGAGGCGATGCTCGGCCGAGCGATCGAACCCGTGCTGCAACGGCTCGGCTCGATCGAGCAAACCCAAAGCGAGGTGGTCGAGCGGCTCGACATCATCGAGCAGCACGCGCCATCCGTGCCTGCGCATGACACGCCGACCGCGGCACCCGCGACAGCAGCGACGACAGATGCTGTGGCATCCGCGGTTGACGCACCCGCGACAGTAGCGGCGGCGGCGGCGGCGAAGTCGACGACCAAGACGAACAACGGCAACGGCCTCAGCGTCAAGCAGTTGCTCGCCGTGCTCGGTGCCTTCGCCGTCATCTACGCCGCCGGGTTCGGCTTCGTCGGCTACCAGGTCGCCGACCTGAGCCGCCGCATCGACACCCAAGGACACGAGCTGCGCATGGAAATTCGCACCGAGGTTCGCCAGGTGGCCGACAAGGTCGATGCCCTTGAAGAGCGTGTCGCTCGTATCGAGGTCGCCGTGGCGGAGATACTGGTGCGGCTGCGGGTCGTCGAGGACCGCCTGGCACACGCCGACACCCGACTGGCACGCCTCGAAGGAGCGCTAGACCTGCCGCCGCTGCCGCAGCCTCCGCCGAGCACCAGCGAGGAGTAAGGCGCTGTCAGCCGAGCCGCCAAGCGAGGTGCCGCTGGCAAGCGAGCCGGCGAGTGCCGACCCAGCCGCCGTCGACTGGCTGGCGCGAGTGCAAAAGATTCGGCGCCAGGTCCACAAGAAACAACGGGCACCGCACAAGCCGCTGCTCATCTTGTATGCGTTGGGGCGTTTACGGAACGACCACGACTCGCGGGTTCGCTACGAAACCAGCGTCGACGTGCTGAAGGGCTTGCTGTCGGAGTACGGCAGACCCGGAAAGCCGCCCCGGTTGTACTACCCGTTTCAGTATCTGGCGAACGACGACGGACTGTGGGTGGTGACGGTTGACGACGAACAGCTCGTGACCGCGGGCGCGAAACCCCTGGCTGACGGCGCGCTCAACGAGCGTCACGCGGTCGGAAGGTTCTCGCCAGAGTTTGAGGCGGCGCTGCTGGCCGACAGCTCGCTGGTTGATCGCATCGCGACGTACCTGCTCGAGTCGAACTGGCCGCCGTCACTGCACGACGACATCCTCAGCCGAGTGGGCCTGACGCTGTCTGGGCTGACCGACCCAGCCACCGAAGAAGTGGCTAGCGCGGCGGCTGAAGAGTCGAGCGGCGGAACAGACAGCGACACGAGCACCCGGCGACGAGACCCTGCTTTCCGCGGCCACGTGCTGCTGGCATACGAGCGCCGTTGCGCGGTTTGCGGCTGGGGCGGTCGCCTGGACGCTTCACCGGTGGCGCTCGACGCCGCGCACATTCAGTGGTGGGCGAACGAGGGGCCCGACGCGGTGTCCAACGGACTGTGCCTGTGCGTGCTGCACCACAAGCTGTTCGACACGGGTGCCATCGGACTAACCGACGACCTCGACGTATGCGTGTCGCAGCACTTCCTGCGCGACGACGAGATGACCGAAACCTTGGTGCTCGCCTTTTCGGGCAAGCCGATGCGCGCGCCGCAAGATCGCTCGTATGCGCCCAACCGAGAGTTCGTCAAGTGGCACCGCGAGCAGGTGTTTCGCGAACCAGCACGAGTGGCGAAGAAGACCTAGACGTCGACCTCTTGATCGTCGGCGTCGGCACCCTCGTCATCTTCGTCCGATGACTTCTCGGGTGGGTTGTTCAGCCCCGCAACTGCCGTGTCAACCAGTCGCTCCCACGGCGAGCTGTGAAGGCTGTAGCTGTGAGCGAGCTGGCCCAGCGCGGCGACGCACGACAACAGCTCAGCCTTGGTGACGCGCCCCTTGTTGGGTCCATCGGTAAGCAGACCACGCTCGGCCAGCGCCGCGACTACCGCGGCGCGTGCTCGGGGGGCGTTCACCGACGCAACCCGGCGCACAAGCTCGCCCACCAGGTTCGGCCAAACGACTGGCGGCCACAAGATGCGGTGAACCTGCTCGCGAGACAACTCTGGCACTCGGGCTCTCACTGCGGCCGGTGCGCCGCTCAACTGGGAGCGTTCGTGCTCAAGCGTGCGATAAATCTCCGTCGCTAGCTCAACACGCCACCAGCCGCGAGACACCAGGCAGTCGTTGAGAACCGACACCGCGCCGCGCGCCGCGTGAAGCCCGCTGGTGCGACGCAAGAAGTTGCGAGTTTGATTCTCTGGCGTGTCTGCTCCCCCATTGCAGAACACCGCGAACACGTCTGCGCCGAAGGTGCCTTGGCTGATCCACTTGGCGTGACAAAGCGTCCAAAACGCAGGCTCAGAGGCCAGGTTGCGCCCGAGGGTAGAACCGCCGAGGTCGCGATGCCAGTCGACTTCTACCTCAACTGGAGGTGTAGCCATCTCTCCGTTGGTTCGCTCGGTGGTGAGGCTGGGCAGCTCGGAGTCGTCGGGCGCGTCGTCGCCCAACTCGCGACGCAGATAGGCGTGAGTCGCGTCGGGGCCCTCGCCGACCGCGGCGATGAGTGCGGCCTGCCGGTCGGCGATGATCTCGTCTTGCGTCTCGGCCTCTGACTCGTCTTGATTGTCGTCGTCGGTCGAGGCTGCCTTCTTCTTCGACTTAGTGATCAGGCCAGCCTGCCAGTCGGCGTGACGGACGATCACGCTCGCGGCGAGCGTCACGCTGCTCACTGCTCGCCCTCCTCGTCAAACTCGGTACTGAACTTCTCTAGAGCGGTCGCCGCGCAGGCTGCGTCGTAGTCAGCGTCGAGCCAATCAGGAATGCCTCGCACCTCCAGTCGGTTCATCAGCTCTTTGGTGATCGGGTGTTCAAAATGCTCGCCGTCCGCAGCAAGCGAACTCTTGGGTAGTCGCGCGAACACGCCGATCAGCGCGGCTACCCGCAGGTTGCGCTCACTCGGCACCCGAACAGCCTCATACAGTTCGCGAGCTAAGTTCACTCGAAAATGCGGTGCGTCGCCGGGCTGCTCCGCGATCTCCATTTGCCCGGGATCTAGCTGTTCGTCAACGGCGAACGTGACGAGTGAGTTCAACAACGGATTGAGCCTTCTGGTGATCGCCTTAGCCGCCCACCAGCCTTGAGGAATGCGCACCGGCGGAAGGTGCTGGTCGGCTAGGTCGTCGTCGGCTAGTTCATCGCTAGTGGGCTCAGGCCTGATGAGGGGGTGCAGCTCGGCGGCGTCGAGGTCTACGTCGTCTTGTGCCACGACACCAGCGAGCAGAAAGGTCGTGTCGGGTCGCACATCGCTCGGCTCCCACGCAATGACTTGCTTGAACTCGCTGGATTGATACTCGCGCGCGTAGAGCGAGCGTGGGCTGCGCAGCTCGGCCGCGAACTGAGCGCGCTCGGCGGCGATCGCCTCCTGCAGCGAATGCGCCTTAGGGATGCGGTGCTCAACGACGATCTCGGCCTGATGGCCACGACGCATCAGGTCGACGTCGTATTGGGCGTCTTGCCAGTCGAGGCTGACGCCGTCTTCGGTGAGCACCGGTAGTCGGTCGTTGTTGGTCATGCGGCGACGGGCTCCGTTTCTTGGGTCTTGTTTTCTTGGGCCTTAGGTTGCGGCTTGCTTCGGCGGACGATGTCGAGTTCGAGCCCACGGGTGTCAGCTAGTGGCTCTGCCAGCCGAATCTTGAGCCGCTGTGTTCCTGACAATGCCGTCAGCAGAGCTTCGCCGCCGTCGGCAGGTTCGCTGATGTCGAGAACGGTGCGGTCGTCGTCGTGCGTTCTGGCGATGCTGCTCACTGGAACGAACCGGGTCGGCAGCTGCGCCTCGCAGGTTTCGTCGGAGCCGTTGGGCGCGACCAGTCGCACGCCGATGTAGCGCGCAGAGTCGTCACCTAGGTCGACCTCGGCTTCGATCTCAGTGTCGCCTTCGGCGGCTCGCAGCACATACCGGTAGCCGAGACGGGTGCCAGCGCGCGGCGCGGCGCGCTTGCGAGGTTTGGGGCGCGGATTCGGCGGCCTCCGGTCGGAGGGATCTGGCTTTGGACCAGTCGGGCTGAGCGAGCGCTTCGGCTTCACCGACTCGAGCTGCTTCGCGACGCTTCCGTCGACCATCATGAAGTCTTCCGGCGTGAACTCGTGGATGTCTTCCTTCTCGCCGACCTCATCGCGCAGCTTCACTGCGATCTTCTCCATGAGTCGTTTCAGTTCCTGGCGTTCTTGATTGGTCAGGCGCTTGGTTTCAAGCCCGCGATGCTCGGGGCCTTCCGCGCTGCGGACCAGTTCTTCCAGCTGTCCCTGCCTCAACGAAAGCACTGCGGTGAACCCGGGTTGACGAGAAAACTGCGTGGCCTCTAGGTATCTGGTTGCTGACGCAATCCACATTCCCTTTCGAAACAAGATGACGCGCGTGGTGGCACGCACGCCCTCTGCGTGCGGCAGCCACCTGACAGAGATGCCCCGCATGAAATCGCCATCAGACTCATTCACCACCACCGAACGCCCGCCTCGCAGGGTGTCTAGTGCCTGGTTGGCGATGACCCCAGAGATCTGCCCTGCCTTCGCGGCGACCTTCCGCTCGCGCAGCGGTGCGAGCACGCGCTCGATGCTGTCGTCGTCGAGCACTGCGGTGAAAGTCGTGCCATCGTCGCTCACCTGATCGACCGTGACGGTGAGCTGGCCCGACACGATCGCGTCGACAAAGTTGCCCGCCGCGACCTGCAGGATCGAGTCGGCTACCTCAGGGTCGTCTTCGTCTCGCTGGAAGCTGTTGAAGCCCGTGATGCACACGATCGTGCCGTTCGAGCCGAGCGCATCTAGGTAGGGCTGCAACAGCGGCGACACCTCGGCCGGGTATTGGCTGCCGTCGCCGCTGAACATCAGCGTCTGCTGGCCGAGCACCACACGAAAGCCGTCGGCAGACACGTGACGCGTCGGCTTGCCGTGCTCGTCGTGCTCCATGTGCGTCGCCAAGATCGCTTGGCCTGACGCGACGACACGCTCGTCGCCGTCGTCATCTGCGTAGCGGCTGGCGTAGAGCACGTAGCGGAGGTCTGACGCGCTGAACGGCGCGAGGTGCCCCAGACCGAACGAACCCGCGCCGCCCGCGCCCTTGTCGCTGTTACCTGGCGTGAGCAGCGAGTCCATCCGTTGCGGCGTTAGCCCGATGCCGTTGTCGATGCACAGCAGCAGCGGCACTCTCGGCGCGTCGGCCATCGCTTCGATGCGCGCGATGATCGTCGCCTCGTCGTGCGTCGGCGGCACGTCACGCTTGGTGCGGTCGCGCTTGGCGGCGTCGAACTTCGCGCGATAGCTATCCCAGTTGGGAATCTCGGCGGCGTCGACCTCGAGGTAGACAAACCTCACCTCGCACGGGCGGTCTGCCTTGTCGGCCGCGTCGACGCTGTTTTGCAGCAGCTCGCGCACCACAGGCTCGGGCGACGCGTCGAACTGCGACAGCGCCGGGTTGGTGAACCCAGCAGGCGCATGAGTGGTTCCGAAGACCAGGTCAATCTGTGCAGTCACAAGCGGGAGTTCCTTTCAGGTAGCGGTCGGTCGGCGCGTCAGCCCCGTCGGCTAGCTCGGCGAACGAGATCGAGTTGACGCCGAAGAAGCCGAAGCGCGACATACCCTCGCCGTCTCGCTTGGGCGTGACGCGAGCGTGGCGCTGCTCAAAGTCGGCCCACCAGCGAATGTCGGTGGGCGTGTCGGCGCGGCGACGGTCGTCGCTGCCGCGGCTCATCGCGGAGAGTTGCTTGGTGCCCTTCATGAAGCAGAACACGCAGTTGCCCGCGCCCTTAGGGATGCGCAGCGCGAAGTCTTTGCGGTGCTTGCGGCGCCAGTAGTTGGCGACCTCGCGCTCGCCAAAGCCCGAGTCGAACAGCGGGAAATACGGGCGCTCTCCTGGAGGCTGCGTGCGCACCGTGCAATACGAGCTGGTCGCGCCCTCCGCGAGCAGCGCTCGCGACAGCACGCGGTCTACCCGTCTCGGCTCGTCGGCCCGCAGACCCAGCAGGCGAACGTGGTGCGCGCCGTTCGGGCCGCGCATCGACACCGGCAACGCTCGGGCGCGCTCGCCGGAGTGAACTCGGGGAATGGGCGCGGCGGTGAAATCGCTCCATTGCTGCGGCGGGCGCGCGGGCTCTCGGCTAGCTAGATGAGCGGCTCGCTTGAAAACCGCCTCGTGCGACGCGGTGCCGCCGCCGCGCCGATAGCGCGCCGCGACGAGTTCGGGCCGCGCGAGACGCTTTCTAGTTAGCCCCCCCCCCCCCGCAAAACTCGATCGTCGCTGAGGGTCGCGTCGAGCACATCACCGTCGGCGTCACACTCACACGGGCGATCGACGTCGCACGCGCAGTCGGCCAACCAGTGGTGCCCCGCGTGCGCGGGGCCGTCGGTGCCGCCCAGCCACTCGCCCAACAGCAGGTGTGACGGGAAGAGCTTCAATTTTGCCGTGCACGTTCTGCTGTGAGGGTTGGGCAACATGCCTTGGAGGCTCACCAGCTCTTCAAACAGCTCGCCGTTGCTGCGGTAGCCGTCGGGCTCGGCGTCGCTGAGCGGCACGGGCTTGACCAGTCGGTAGCTGAGCTTGCGCCAATACTCGCCGCGCCAGGCGTCTTCGATCGTGCAGAACTCAAACCAGAACACCGGCAAGCCGAACTCGGACTCGAGACGCTCCTTGCAGGCAGCAGCAAACTCGTAGGTGCCCGGGTGCTCGGCGGACGTGTTGGCGAACAGCACGGCATCGCCTCGCTCGGGCGACAGCAGGCCCTCTTCGGCGGCCATGAACGTCATCGCGGCCGACGACCTGCCGCCGGAGAAGCTGACGATGTGCGGCAGCGCAGCGTGGTCTGGATGGCGGTAGCTGATTTCGCCTAAGCGTCGGCGGGCAACTCGTACGGCGGTGTCGGACACGGTCACAGAGTGTGCCACAGGGGTGGGACATGGCCGCGGCAGCCAGCGCAGTACCGTGAAGCACGTGCCTAACGAGTCGGAGCGGATGGAGGCGATGCTCGGCCGAGTGCTCGAACCGGTGCTCACCGAACTCGGCCACCTCCGCACCCGGCTCGACGAAATCGAACAGGCGCAGCAGACGCCGGCGACGCAAGCCTCCGCGCCACCCGTCGCAGCGCCGAAGCCAGTGCTCGCCGCGGAGCACACCGAGGCGAAGTCAAACGGCAACGGCGTCAGCAGGTGGTTGTTCATCAGCATGCTGAGCATCATGGCGGTGATGTACTCGGGCGGGCTCGTCTTCATCGGCGACCAGTTCCAGGGCATCCACGACCGGCTCGACATCACGAACGCACGCATCGACGACACGAATGAGCGCATCGACGACACGAATGAGCGGATCGACGCGCTGGGTGCCGAGCTGCGCGCGGAGTTTCACACTGAGTTGGGTCAGCTTGAGGCTCGACTGATCGCCAGGATCGACGCGCTTGAGGAGAGGCTTCGCTCCATCGAGATCCAGGTGGCAGAGATACTCGTGCGGCTCGGATTTCTGGAGGAGGGCCAGGCGCACACCGACGACCGGCTGGCGCGCGTCGAAGGCGCGCTGAACTTGCCGCCGCTGCCACGGCCGCCGCCCGAGGTCAGCGACGACGGCTGAGGCAACACGACGATTTGCCGGTGTTCTAGAATGAACGGCAAGCACAGCCAACCGGCACACAGGAGGGGAATGTTGTGACCGATCAGACCACTGCGACCAGACCGAGCGGCCAGCCGCTCGTCAACGAGACCGACCTCGACGTCTACAGCGACCACTACGTGCAAAACGCGCCCCAGGTGCTGGAAGAGTTGCGCGGCAAGTGCCCCGTCACCCACACGCCAGCCAACGGCGGCCACTGGATACCCGTCAACTGGGACGACATCGTCGAGGTCGCCTACGACACCGAGCACTTCTCTAGCCGCGACATCGCGGTTGCGCCGAACGAGCCAGGCGCCGGCCTGCTGACCGCCCCGCCCATCACGTCTGACCCGCCGTTCCACACCGACGCTCGCCGGCTGCTGCTGCCGTTCTTCTCGCCCAAGCCGGTCGAGGAGATGATTCCGCTCACCGAGAGCATCGCCGTCGAGCGTCTCGACGCCATCGCGGATGCGCTGCGCGAACCCGACAGCGACGGTGCGGTCGACGTCGCCGACATGTATTCGAAGCACATTCCCATCCGCATCATCGCGGCGATCCTCGGGCTGCCCGAGAGCGACGAAGAGCGGTTCGCCCAGTGGGCGGTCGACATCTTGCAGTCAGACGGCGACGAGTTCGAGCGGCGCGCCGATGCCGTGCGCGAGGTGCTCACCTACTTCGGCGAAATCTTCGAGCACCGCAAAGACGAGCCGCTCGACGACATCCCGAGCCAGCTGCTGAACATGACGATGCCCAACGGCGACCCGCTCACGCCGCATCACGTCAGCGGCACCGCGCTGCTGCTGTTAATCGCGGGCATCGACACCACGTGGAGTTCGATCAGCGCGGCGCTCTATCACCTGGCGACCAACCCGCACGACCGCCAGCGGCTGATCGATGAGCCCGAGCTGATTCCCACCGCCATCGAAGAGTTTCTGCGGGTGTTCTCGCCGGTCACGATGGCGCGGGTCGCCAACGAGGGCGCCGAAATCTCGGGCTGCCCCGTCACCGCGGGCGAGAAGGTGCTGCTGCCGTTCGGCGCCGGCAACCGCGACCCAGAAAAGTTCGACCGGCCCAACGAGGTCATCATCGACCGCGAGCAAAACCGTCACTTCGCGTTCGGCATCGGCATCCACCGCTGCTTGGGCTCGAACCTCGCCCGCATGGAGCTGCGGGTCGCGCTTGAGCAGTGGCTGGCGCGGTTCCCGAACTTCACGCTCGCGACCGACCACGGGCGCGACGGCATCGAGTGGGGCGGCGTGCAGGTGCGCGGCCCGCGCCACCTGTTTTTGCGCGTCGACGCGTAGCGCGCCGAGCTGCGCGCCGCGCCCGCGGCAGGCTCGGCGGAAATATGCCGAGTTAGTGCTCGGGTACTTTGTACCTTGAAGGCCATGGTTACGAGCGATACGACGAGGGCGGCTAAGCGATTCTTCGCCGCGGCGGCGGCGATGTTGCTGACGCTAGGAGCTGTGAGCCTGGCGGGCGCGGCCAACACCGTCGCCGAAGAGCTAAACGAAGACGACGAGCGGCCGCTCGCCGGAGACACCCGCTACGAGACATCGCTGAAGATCGCCGAGCAGATGGCGAGCTACAGCGAGCTTGAGCTCGGTCGCTACGTCGACACGGTGGTGCTGGTATCGGGTGAGGGGTTTGCCGACGCGCTCTCGGCTTCGGCCCTCGCCGGCCTCTACGGCGCGCCGATCCTGCTCACCGAGCGAGACGAACTCTCGCCAACGGTGAGCAGGTTCATCAACGCCAACGACATCCGCGACGCGTACATCGTCGGCGGCATCTCCGCGGTGTCGTCTGACGTCGCAGAGGCGCTTGAAGACCGACGCGTCGAGGTCACTCGCCTGGCAGGCGCAGACCGCTACGCCACGGCGCTCGCCGTCGCGCGGCACCTCGATGAAGAGGGTGGTGTCGGCGGCTACTGCGGCACGAACGACACGGCGGTGCTCATCGCCAACGGCCAGAGCTTCGCCGACGCGCTGGCTGGCGGCCCGCTCGCCTACCAGGGCCCGCATCCGGTCATTCTGACACCGGGCGACAGCCTGCCAGCGGGCGTCGAGGGCTACCTGACCGACGCGGGCATTGAGAAAGCGATCATCTTGGGCGGCACCGCGGCGGTGTCGTCGAACGTGGCGGACGAACTGGGCAGCCAAATCCTCGACATCGTGCGCTGGTCTGGCGCTGACCGCTTCGACACCGCAGCGATGGTGCTCGACGAGCTGACCGACGACGCAGCCTGCGATTTCAGCCTGAGCCGCGTCGCGCTGGCCAACGGGCGCAGCCCGTTCGACGCGCTCTCGGGCGGCCCGCTGCTGGGCATCCGCGGCCAGGGGCTGCTGCTAGTTGAGCAGCAAGTTCTGCCAGACGCATCAGAGCGGTTTCTCGCCCGAACGCCCCAGTTCGTCTCCGGCAACCCGCTGCACATCGCGCTGGACGTGCTGGGAGGGAGTGCCGCCGTGCGCCCAGCGGTCGTCGAAGCAGCCATCGCAGCAGCAGGCGAAGCAGCCGCGCTGACGGCGACGATTACGGCTATGCCGGGGACGCGCACGTTCAAGGTGTCGTTTTCTGAGGAGGTCGACCCTGATACGGCTGAGGATTACCGGAATTACGGGGTTACGGCGGTGGGTGGTGAGTTGGAGCGGTTGTTGAGTTTTGACACGTTGATCTATGAGTTCGGGGATAACTCGGTGACGGTGGAGTTGGCGAGTGATAGCCCGTTTTTGGCTGCGGGTGACACGATCACGGTGTTCGGGAACGCGGTGCGGGCGTACGACTATCCAGCTGATCAGCGTGTGGTGCCGATGACAGAACATCAGATTCCGGTTGACACCTACGCGCCGCGCGCTGAGCTGATCGTGCCGACGGGGGGCGAGTTTGTGTTTGCTCGGCTGAGTGAGACGATTCATCAGCTGACGTCGACTGGTGATATCGGTGCGCCGGTGCGGACGTTCAATGTGACGGTGCGTCGGCCGGATGAGAACGATTATGAGGTGACGTTGAGCCAGCACGCTGATTCGGTTGATCCGTTGTTGTGGTCGGCGAGCGACGCGGTGTTCGCGGTGGGCGATCAGGTGACACTGCCGGCTCGCACGCTCTATGACGCTGGCGGGAACACCAACCGGGTGACGCAGATCATCGTCGCGCGGCAGTCGCCGCCGCGGTTGTCTGAGCTGTCGGTGAGTGAGCCAAAACACTCCCAGCAAGCGGCGACGCAGACGTTCGTGCAAGGGCTGCGGTTCGCCATCAGGGAGGGCAGCGAGCATGCCGGGTGGCAGGGCAACGGCTGGGTGCTGGAGTTTGACGCGGACTCGCGAACGAACGTGGGCGTCAACCTGGCTCGTCGGGTGATCCGCGTCGGCGTGGCACGTTCGACCAACGACGGGCCCGTCACCTTGCGTGACCTGCTGGAGGTGCTCGACGACGACCCGGTGTTTACCCGCAACTTTGAGGTGCTCGGCCGCAACGAGCTGCGCGGTAGCGACTACGACGCCATCATCCGGGTCAGCCAGCCCGTGTTCACGTTCACCGGCGGCGAAACGTCGGTCACCGTCACCGCCGAATGGAACCAACCGATACTCGCGTTCGACGAATCACTCACCGACGTGTGCATCGAGAGCTGCCGCAACGACCGCCTACCACCAACCAACGTGCCGCGCTTTTGGTTCCCCACCGAACGCAGCGCCCACGACGGCGACAGCTTCTACATCGAATGGGACGTCACCGCAACCGAAGTCGGCGACGAACTGCCCACCGACGACTGGAGCATCATCTTTCGCGCCGGCGCCATCACCGGCTTCGGCGACGCCGACGCCGCCGAAGCCAGCCGCTACAACGAAGAAATCATCAGACGACTACGCACCCGCTAGCTGGCCCGACCAACTAGCTGGCACCCCACACCGTGCCGCCATCGACCTTCAAGATCGCGCCGGTCGTGTAGCTGCTGGCGTCAGACGCGAAGTAGAGCGCGGCGCCGACGATCTCGTGGGCTTCGCCGCCACGCCGCAAGGCGATTTCGGTTGCGGCTCGCTGGTTGAACACGTCCATGTCCCACGCTTTGGAAATGTCGGTCAGGAACGGGCCAGCCATGATGCAGTTGACCCGCACCTGCGGCGCGTACTCGCGTGCGAAGCTCTTGGTGAGCGCGTTGAGCCCCGCCTTCGCTGCGCCGTAAGCGGTTTCGTTCGGCGTCGGCGCGGTGGCGGCGACCGAACTGACGTTGATGATCGAGCCGCCGCCCGCCTCAAACATTGCCTTGCCGAACGCAGCCGACAAGCGGAACGGACCCTTCAAGTTGACGTCCATCACCTTGTCATACAGCGCCTCGCTCACGTCGTAGAGCGAGTCGTAGAGCGGCGACAGGCCAGCGTTGTTGACCAGCACGTCACAGCGACCGAAGTGGCTGTAAGTGGTTTCGCACAGCGCGTCGCACTGGTTCCAGTGGCCAACGTGACAGGCCACCGCGAGGGCTTGGCGCGACGTGGTGGCGCGCACCTCGGCTGCTAGCTGCTCGCAAGCGTCGAACTTTCTTGAGGCGATCACGACATCGGCGCCTCGTGCTGCGAACGCCAGCACCATCTGCTTGCCCAAGCCTCGACTGCCGCCGGTAACGACCGCGACCTTGCCGGTCAAGTCGAACAGCGGGTCGCCGTCGGGCTCGGCACCCGACCCTCTCTCTGGCTCAACATCCGGGCTGTCGCCGGATTGGGGCACTAGCGGCTCCAGTTGTTGAAGCTGATGACCGAGTCGAGGTCGGTGCGCGTCGCCAGTTTGAACGACGTGCCTTGCGTGAACGCGACGGGGCTGAGCCCGTACTGGCGCACCTCGTCGAACGGAATGTCCAGCACGTCGGCTGCCTCTCGTTCGTAACCCAAGTGCAGGCTCGTCCAGCACGTGCCCAGCTGCCGCTCGCGGGCAGCCAGCATGAAACTCCAAGCGGCAGGAATGATCGACGCTGCCTGGCCCATCAG
>CAYRJD010000051.1:0-6628 GCA_964424585.1 uncultured Acidimicrobiales bacterium
GCGAGGTGGCGGCCGAGGGCGGCGCCGAGCAGCGGCGGCACGGCATTGCCGATCTGGCGGGCGATTTCGATCTTCGTGCCACAGAAGCCAAACGTGTCGGGAAACGTCTGCAAGCGGGCGGCCTCTCGGTGGGTGATGGGACGGTCGGCGGTGGGGTGGAGGTAGCGCCCCTTCTCTGGCTTGAAGAACTCGGTGCGAATGGTGAACGCTGGGCGATCCCACCACAGCCTCCCCATCACGTCGGTCGTGCCAGAAGGTTTCTCAGCCCAGCAGCGCGGGAGCAGGTCTGGGCGGTTGCGCGCCAGGTCGAAGCGGTTGCCGCCTTCGGGGATCGCCCGATACCGCTCCAGCGACGTCGGCCGTGGGTTGCGGCGCCAGTGCATGTCTGCGTCGGTCGGCTCTAGCGGAAGGTCGCCGATGGCGTCACGCACGGTCGGAACTGGCGCGAGGCCAGGCGCATCTCCGTGCGTCGGCGGCGGCGGCCACGGCACGTCTGGCCGATCGCGAACGGCCATCAAGATGGCGCGCTTGCGCGCCTGCGGCACGCCGTAGTCGGTCGCATCGAGCACCCCGTGGGCGAAGCCGTAGCGACGCAGCAGCGGGTCGCTCGCCATCGTTTCGGTCAGCGCGCCGAACTCAGCCGAGCTGTGGAACTGCGGCACGTTCTCGATCACGAACGCCAGTGGCGACACGTAGCGGACCGCTCGCAAGAAGTGCCGCCACAGCGCGTTCATGTAGGCACGCGAGCTGTCGTCTCGGTCACGGCCCAGCGGGCTGAAGCCCTGGCACGGCGGGCCGCCGACGATCACCTCTGCGTCGGGAAAGTCACGCAGCTCTTCGATGGGGGCGTCCCACACCGAGCACCCGAAGTTGGCCTTGAACGTGCGAGCCGTCGCCGGCTCAACCTCGACGCCCAACACCGGCAGGTAGCCGCAGCCCGACATCTCGAACCCCAGCGACAGCCCGCCCGCGCCAGCGAACAGGTCGATGGTGCGGTAGGTCGTCGTGCTGTGAGCCACGCCACATGGTCGCACCTGGGGCGAGGTCGCTAGCGGCAGCGCTTGGTTCATTGCCGCCACGATGGCGCGGGGGTGGGACACGCGGGCTCCGAGCGCAGCGACCTTTGAGGGTGTCGGTAGGTCGGCGGTCGGCGAACTTACGGGCGGTAGCCGAAGGACGACGGGCCCGGCGTGAGCGTTCGGGTTGCCAGGTCGACCCACTCGCACAGCAGCGGGCGGGTGTCGCGCGGGTCGATGATTTCCTCGACCTCGAAATACTCCGCCGCACGATGCGGCGAGCGGAGCCGGTTGAGGCGCTCGCGTATCTCCTCCAGCAGCACGTCGGGCTGGTCGCTGTCGGCGAGGTCGGCCTTGTAGGCGACCTCGATGCCGCCCTCGATGGGCAGCGAGCCCCAGTCGCCCGACGGCCAGGCGAAGCGGAAGCTCTTGGCGCCGGGCTTGTTGTTGGCGGCGCCGGCGACGCCGAACGCCTTGCGGATGACGACGCAAGCGAACGGCACGGTCGCCTGCCCGAGCGCGGCGAGCGCTTGAGAGCCGAAGCGGATCGTGCCGGCTTCCTCGGACTCCTTGCCGATCAGAAACCCCGGGCAGTCCTCCAGGTGCACGACCGGCAGGTGAAACGTCGACGCGGTGTCGAGCAGGCGCACCAGCTTGCGGCAGCTGTCGGCCGTCCAGCCGCCGCCGTAGACGTACGGGTCTTCGGCGAACAGCGCGACCGGCCAGCCGTCTAAGCGCGCCAAGCCCGCGATGATCGACCGCCCCCAGCTCTCGCCGATCTCAAAGAAGCTGCCGACGTCGACGACCGCTTCGATGATCGAACGCATCTCATACACCCGCCGCGGGTCGCGCGGCACGACCGACAGCAGCGACGCCTCTCGCCGGTCGACGGGGTCGCTCGTGTCGTCTCGCTCGGGCAGCTCGTTCACCGAGTTCGGCAGGTACGACAGAAACCGCCGCGCCCGCTCGAACGCTTCGGCCTCGGTGTCGACCACGTCGTCGATCGCCCCGTTCGCTGTGTGGATGTCGGCGTGGCCGAGTTCTTCCTTGCCGTGGTCGCCGAGCGACGCCTGCTCGACCAGCGCCGGGCCGGCGATCATCATCTGCGCCGTGTCGCGCACGATGACCGAGTAGTGCGCGGTCGCCACCCGAGCGGCGCCGATGCCGGCCACCGAGCCGAGCGCCAGCGACACCGACGGTGCGACGCTCAGGTGGTTGACGATGGTTTCCCAGCCCCGCAGCTCGGGAATGTAGGTGCGGCCAGCCATCTCGATGGTCTTGACCGATCCGCCGCCGCCCATGCCGTCGACGAGGCGAACGTGCGGCAGCGCCATCTCTAGCGCCATCTGCTCGGCGGTGTTGCGCTTCTCGCCGATGGTGGCGTCGGCCGAGCCGCCTCGCACGGTGAAGTCGTCGCCGCTCAGCACCACCGGCTGGCCGTCGATGCGCGCCAGCCCGAACACGAAGTTCGACGGGGTGAGGTTGACGAGGTTGCCGTCGTCGTCGTAGGTCGCCACGCCGGCGGTCTTGCCGATCTCGTGAAACGAGCCCGCGTCCGCGATGGCGTCTATGCGTTCGCGCACGGTGAGCTTGCCGAAGTGGTGCTGGCGCTCGACCTTGTCGGGGCCGCCGAGCGCATCGGCGAACGCCTCGCGGCGGCGAAGTTCGTCGATCTCGGGTTGCCAGGTCACAGCGCTCGCAAATCTTAGGGTGAGCGCATGGACGTGAGCTTGAGCAACCGTGTCGCGCTAGTCACCGGCGGCAGCCGAGGGCTGGGGCGGGCGATGGCCGAGACGTTCGCCCGGGCGGGCGCGTCGGTCGGCGTCATCGCCCGCGACCGCGACGTGTTGGCGGAGACGCTGGCGGCGTTGCGGGCCGCTGGTTCGTCTGGCGCCGCGCACGCTGCGGCGTGCGCCGACGTGTCCGACGCGGACGAGCTGCGGCGGGGCTATGAGGAGGTGGTCGCCGCGTGCGGGCCCATCGACGTGCTGGTCAACAACGCCGGCACATCTCACGCCAAACCGTTCGCCGACGTCACCGACGACGACTGGGAGGGCGACCTGGCGCTCAAGTTGTTCTCGGCCGTCAGGCTGAGCCGCTGGTGCCTGCCGCACATGCGCGCCCAGCGCTGGGGTCGCATCATCAACACCCTGAACATGGCGGCAAAGGCGCCCGGCGCTCGCAGCTGTCCGACGTCGGTGAGCCGCGCCGCGGGGATGGCGATGACGAAGGCGCTGGCGAGTGAGGTCGCGGGCGACGGGGTGCTGGTCAACTGCCTCAACACGGGGCTGCTCGTGAGCCACCAGTGGGAGACGAGGTGGGAGCGTCAGGGCGGCGGCGGCTCGTTCGAGCAGTTCGTCGCGAAGATGGGTGAGCAGGTTCCGCTCGGGCGCATGGGCGACGCGCAGGAGTTCGCGAACGTGGCGCTGTTTCTGGCGAGCGACGCCGCGTCGTATGTGACGGGCGCGGCGATCAACGTCGACGGCGGGCTGTCGCCGGTGGTGTAGCGGGTCGGTTGGGCTCGCCAGCGCGCCGGGCGTTGGGTGGTCGCAGAAACTCGAGCAAACGCTCGCGCCACGGTGCTTACGATTGAGCGCACCCAACCGAAGACCTCACGAAGGAGGACACACCATGTGGTTCAAACGCAAGAACAAAGAGCCCGAGCCGCCCGAGCAGGAGATCGAGTTCATCATCGTCGAGGACGACGAAGAACGAGCTAGGCGCGAGCCTGGCACCGTCAGAGGCAGGCCCTTTACGCCGTCACAGGCCCAGGTCAACATTCGGACAGATCGATGATGACCGCCCAATGGATCGCCGCCATCGGGTCGCTCTCAGCCGTCGTGCTGCTGCTCATCCTGTGGTTCGGCAGCCCCATCGAACGCGCCGGGCACCGCGTCAGCCGGGCCACGGAATACAAGGGCATCGAGACAGGGTCGTACCAGCATCATCTGTGGCGCGGCACACCAGGGCAGTACGCGCCCAACACGTATTTCCCGCTTCAATGGTGGTGGCGCGCACAAGATCGCTGGTGGAAGTTGTCAGCGATCCTGCGAAAGCCCGGCGACTGGGACATCGAGCGATACGTGTCGGTCACGCATCGCCATCACAACCAGGAGGTCACCCAGACCGTGCTGTCGGACGGGCGATACCGCAGCCCACTTGAGGCATACCTCTAGATCGCCAACCAGCTGAGCCTCCCGTTTGACCCGACGAAGATCAACCCGGACGCCGCCAAGCGAGACACCTGCGGCGCCAGCCGTTCGCGCTGCGCCCTCGGCTAGTCAGCCGTCAGGCGTTCCAGCTTCTCCATCAGGTCGGCAGGTGGACGGCGTGGCTTGCCCCGGTTGTCGCACACCGCCGCGGTGACCTCTCCCTCCACCATCAACGCGCCGTCGGCGAGCCGCACGATGCGCTGGTGCCAGCGGCTGCTAGCACGCCGCAGTTCGGCGACCTCGGTGCGCACCTCTAGCTCGTCCCGCGCGGTCGCGGGCGCGACAAACCGCACCGCCAGCTGCGTCACGATGATCTGCACGTCACGCTCGGCGAGGTCGGGCAACGCCAAGCCAGCCTCGACCAGCGCCGCCGACCGAGCGGCCTCGAAGTAGCTGACGTAGACCGCGTGGTTGACGTGGTTGTAGGGGTCTAGCTCGCCAAAGCGTGGCGTCAACCGCCAGAGGTGTGCGGGCAAGCCCCAAACGCTACGTTCAGGGAGTGAGCGTCGTGGCGGCTGCCGACCTGGGCACCAACTCGTTCCACCTCATCGTCGCCAGCCTCGACCCATCCGGGCACTTCAGCGTGCTCACCCGAGAGAAAGACACCGTGCGGCTGGGCTCGGGCGGCGGCGACATGACGAAGCTGGCGCCCGAAGCGGTCGAGCGGGGCCTGGCGGCGCTGCGGCGGATGAGCAGCATCGCCGGGTCGTTGGGCGCGACCGAGATGCTGGCGGTCGCCACCAGCGCGGTGCGGGAGGCGACGAACGGCGATGAGTTTGTGGCGCGGGCGCGCGCCGAGATCGGTGTCGACGTCGAGGTGGTGTCGGGCATCGAGGAGGCGCGGCTCATTCACCAGGGCGTCGCGCACTCGGCGCACGTCGCCAATCAGCGTCACCTGGTGGTCGACATCGGCGGCGGCTCCACCGAGATCGTCATCGGCGACGGCGCCACGCCGCTGTGGTTGCGCAGCCTCAAGCTGGGCACGATCCGCCTCACCGACCGGTTCTTCCCCGGCGGGGTCGCCAAACGGTCGGCAGTCAAGGCGTGCGTCGCCTACATCGACTCGTTTCTGGGCGGACTGCCCGGTGAGGTCGCGGACGTCGGGTTCGAGCTGGCCGTCGGCTCGTCCGGCACGCTGCTGACGCTGGCTCGGATGTGCGACCCGACGAGCGCCACCAACCCCAACGCCGTCGGCTTCGTGCGGGCGGGCGGGCTCACGCTGCACCGTGCCGCGCTGCGTCGGCTCGCCAGCGAGCTGGCCGAGGCGCGCAGCCCCGCCGACCGGCTGCGTTTCGCCGGGCTGGAAGAGCGCCGGGCCGACATCATCGTGGCCGGCGCCCTGCTGGCGACCCGCCTGATGGAGCTGCTCGACATCGAACGTCTCGAGGTGTCCGACTTCGCGTTGCGCGAGGGCTTGATCGTCGAGCAAATCCGTCGGATGACCGCGCCGGAAACTCCCGACGGGCTCGGTGCCCGTCAGCTCACCGACGTGCGCCGAGCCAGCGTGCTGTACGTGGCCGAGCGGTTCGACGAAAACACCGAGCGGGCAGAGCACATCACCGACCTGGCGCTCGATCTGTTCATGGGGCTCTCCCCGCTTCACGGCATCGACGCGCACCTCGACCTGCTAGAGGCGGCGTCGCTGCTGCACAACGTCGGCATGTTCATTTCGCACAGCGCGCACCACCGCCACAGCTACTACCTCATCCGCAACAGCGAGCACCTGGCGGGCTTCACCGAGCGGGAAATCGAGGTCGTCGCGCTCGTCGCTCGCTACCACCGCAAGAGCGCGCCCAAGCCGAAGCACGCCGAGTTTGCGGCGCTGTCGAAGCCCGACAAGCACCTCGTGCGGTGGATGTCGGCGGTGCTGCGGGTGGCCATCGGGCTCGACCGCACCTGCCGCACGCTGGTGCGCAGCGTGACCGTCGACCCAGCGTCGCTGCGAGAGCCGGAGCGCATGCGCGTGCTGTGTCGCATCGACCCCGATGCTGACGCGTCGGTCGAGCTGTTCACGGCGAAAGCCCGCAGCACGATGCTCGCCGAACTGGCGGGCGTGGAGATCGAGTTCGAGCCGGACGTCGAGCCGAGCGGCCCGACGGCTCATCCCGCGAGCGGCTAGCGGCTGGTCGCGACTTAGCGCAGCGACTTGCTCCTGTTGCGATACCACCGGCTCGGCAGCCACCGGCGCCGCCGCAGCCACGCCCGGGTGCGGCGGAACCGCTTAGCGGCCGCCGGCTTGTAGCGCGGGAACACCTTCTCCACCCACACCACACAGCCGCTCTCGGGGTCCTGCCAGACAAGGGCATCGGGGTGCTCTTCATCGCAACGCTCCCAGATCGACTCACAGCCTTCACGCACTCGGTTAAACATGTCGGTGGCTGTGGCGACCGTCGCCCAATC
>CAYRJD010000052.1:0-9128 GCA_964424585.1 uncultured Acidimicrobiales bacterium
GTGCGGATGCCCTCGAGTCGCTTGATCGTGCCAACCGAATACAGCGTGACCGCTGCCGCCGCGGCGATGGCTCTGCCCGGCTCGGCGGTGAGACGACAGCGCAGCCCCAGCTGCGCGGCGGCGTCGGTGAGCGCGGCGCCCCACTCGGTGATGGAGGGTGCGTGCTCGTCTTCCACATACGCGACGCCCAGTCCGCCGCCAATCGAAAGCTCGGCGACCTCGTAGTCGGCTGCGAACCGAGCGACCACTTCCAGCGCCTGCGCGTAGCTAGCCACCCGAAACACCTGACTGCCGATGTGACAGTGAATGCCGACCACGTTGAGCGCCGCGGCATCTAACGCTCGGCGCATCGCGGCGTGAGCGTCGCCGCTCGCGACGCCGAAGCCGAACTTGGAGTCGTTCTTGCCGGTCTGCACGAACTCGTGCGTCTGCGCTGCCACGCCGGGCGTGACCCGCAGCATCACGTCGACGGGTCGTTCGGCGCGCGCCGCCAGCGCCTCTAGGCGGTCGAGCTCGTCGAAGCTGTCGACGACGATGCGCCCAACGCCGGCGTCGATGGCCGCCGCCAGCAGCTCGTGCGACTTGTTGTTGCCGTGCAGCACGACCAGGCGCGCGTCGACTCCCGCGACGAGCACGGTGTGCAGTTCGCCGTGACTGGCGACGTCGAGCGCGAGACCCTCCTCGGTGACGAGCCGAGCCATCTCGACGCACAAGAACGCCTTCGCCGCATACGCGACGCCCGGGCCGAACGCCGCCAACGCTTCCGCGCATCGAGCCCGCAGGTGGGCTTCGTCGTAGACGAACAGCGGCGTGCCGTGCGCGTGCGCGAGGTCGACCAGGTCGCAGCCGCCGACGCTCATCCGGCCGCGGCCGTCGATGGTCGCCGTGTCGGGCAGCAAGCGCAGCGGGATCGGCCCGGCCATCGCTACATCTGCTCCGGCGCGGACACGCCGAGAACGTCGAACCCGATCGCCAGCCCAATGCGCGCCGCTTCGGTGAGCCACAGCCGCGCGTCGCGCAAGGCCTGCGCGACGTCGGAGCGCAGCATCGGGCAGTCGTGGTAGAAGCCGTGAAACGCGCCAGCGAGTTCGCGCATCCACGCGGCGATGCGGTGCGGGGCTCGGGCGCCCAGCGCGAGGGCGACCACTTCGGGCAGCACGGCGAGCTGGCGCAGCACCTCAAGCTCGCGCTCATGCGTCAGCAGCGCCCGGTCGACGTCGCTGAGCGGCGGGCGGGTCACGCCGCGGTCGGCCGCGGTGCGCGCCACCGACGCGATGCGAGCGTGCGCGTACTGCAGGTAGTAGACGGGGTTTTCGTTGCCCTGCGTGGTGAGCAGGTTGATGTCGATGGTCTGCGGCGTGTCGATGCTCTGCTGGAGGAACGCGAGGCGGGTGACGTCGGGGCCGACGGCGTCGAGCAGCTCGTTGACTTCGACCATCGTGCCGGAGCGCTTGCTCAGCTCGACCGGCTGGCCGTCGCGCACCAGCGTGACGTTTTGGCCAATGATCGGCTCGTAGCGGGCGGCGTCGTGGCCGAGCATCGCAAGCGCCGCAGACATGCGCGCGACGTAGCCGTGATGATCGGCGCCCAGCACGTTGATGGCAAGGGTGGCTCGGTCGGGGGTGCTCGCTCCGTAGCCTTGAGCGAACTTCTTGTGGTGATACGCGATGTCGGGCACGAAGTAGGTGTGCTCGCCGTCGCTGCGATACAGCACTCGGTCTTTGTCGTCGCCGAAGCGGGTGGTGGCGAGCCAGCGAGCGCCGTCGGCTTGGTAGACGAAGCCAGCCTCGTCGAGCCGCTCGACCGCGCGGGTCATTGCGCCCGATGAGATGAGTTCGGTTTCGTGCTGCCAGTGGTCGAAGCGGACGTTCATCGAGCCCAGCACCTCGCGGACTTCGGCGAGCGCTCGGTCGCAGCCCCAGCGGGCGGCGTCTTCGGGGCTGAGGTCGGACGGCATTTCGGACGACCATTCGGCTACGTAGTCACCGTGGTAGCCGTCTTCTGGAAGCTCGCCGCCAGCCAGCCGCGCCAGCAGCGATTCGCCGAACAGCAGCATCTGGCGGCCAGCGTCGTTGACGTAATACTCGGTGCGAGTCTTCCAGCCGCAGCGTCGGAACAAGCGGGCGAGGCTGTCGCCGTAGGCAGCCCAGCGTCCGCCGCCGGCGTGCAGCGGGCCGGTCGGGTTGGCGGAGACGAACTCGATGCTGACCGTCTTGCCTGCGCCTTCGTCGTTGGTGGCGTAGCGCTCGACGCCTGCGGTGACGACCTCGACGAGCACGTCGTGGAGCCAGCCCGGCGCGAGCCGCACGTTGACGAAGCCGGGGCCGGCGACCTCGGCGGCGACGAGATGGCGCACGTCGGCGGCTAGCAGATCGTCGGCCAGCTGCTGGGCGACTTCTCGAGGGTTGCGGCCGGCTGCCTTCGCGGTGACGAGCGCCGCGTTGGTTGACAGGTCGCCGTGTGAGGCCCGAGCGGGACGTTCGAGGTGAACGTCGCCGGCGGCGAGGGTGATCTGCTGGCGCTCAAGTGCGCTGGCTATGGCCGCGGCCAGGGTTTCGGCGATCACAGCGGCCTCCGGAACGTGATTGCGGCTTGGTAAGGCTACCGTGAAGGGCTAACGCAGTGCCCTCGTAGCTCAGGGGATAGAGCGGTGGCCTCCGGAGCCATGTGCGCGAGTTCGAATCTCGCCGAGGGCGCAAAGGTGTTCTGCGCAAGGTGGGCGGCGCATGGGCGAACGGCGTTGCGCTTCCAGCGGGCCTTCTGGGCTTTTGGTTCGAATCCTGCCGAGGGCGCAAAGGTGTTCTGCGCTAGGTGGGCGGCGCAAGGGCGAACGGCGTTGCGCTTCCAGCAGGCCTCTGGGCTTTTAGTTCGAATCTCGCCGAGGGCGCAACCCCCCGCCGCGCTTAGCGGGCGGGCAGCTTCTTCGGGCGTGACTTGCGCTTGGTGCCGGCGGCGGGCGTGGCCTTCCATCCCACCGCCTCGGTGACGTCGATGGCGATCACCGCGCCCTTCGGCCGCTTCGCCGCGTATTGGCCGTAGCGCTGCGCGAGCAGGTCGAGCGCCTGTTCGTACACGTTGCCCTCACGGTGAACGACCGCTCGCCCGCGCAGCCGCACCCACCACAGCGCGTCCCAGCTCTGGTCGTCGTAGTGGTGCGCCAGCAGCGTCACCTCGGGAAACCGCTCGACGTTCTCGAGCCGTTTCAGCTCGAGCGTGCGCTTCGGCTTGCGGTCGACCGCGGTGAACACCCAGCGATCTTCGTGCGCGAACGTGCACGGCACCAGGTCGATGCGTCCGTCTTCTCGCGCCGTCGACAGCGTCGCCACTCGGGCGGTCATGAACAGGTCGAGCCAGTCGGCTTCCTTCATTGCGTTTCCCGTCCCCTCTATTGGAGTGGTCTATTGGAGTGGCTTGATGTGCGCGTGCCCCGCCGCACGGCTGGCGGTCGGCGCCGCACGCTAGCGGTGCCTGACCCGCAGCCTTGCGCTCGGCTGGTTGTCGGGCGACCGCCTGCCTAGGCTGACTGGCGTGACCGACACAACTGGCGCGACCGCCACCGACGCACCGGCTCCGCCCGCCCGCTGGACGTTCCAGTGGAAGGAGCTGCACGACGAGGTCATCACCAGCGGCCTGTGCACCGGCTGCGCGGGCTGCGTAATCGCGTGCCCGCACGACGTCATCGGCTACGACCACACCCAAGGCGGGTTCAAGCCGTTTCACCTGGAAGACGAGCTGGGGCCGACCGACTGCGGCCACGGGCAGAAAGGCTGCACCAGCTGCACCCGGGCGTGCCCGCGCTTTCGCAGCTGGGAAGAAGAAGCCGACGGGTTTCTGTTCGACCGTGAGCGCAACGCGGATGAGCCGTCGGGCATTTACAAAGATGTCATCTTGACGCGGGCGTCAGACGACTACGTGCACGAGATCGGCCAAGACGGCGGACTGGTTTCGGCGATCTTGATTTGGGCGCTCGAGCACGGCTACATCGACGCGGCGCTGACGTCGTACGTCGGCGAGGGCGAAGGCGAGCAGTGGACGGCGTCACCGGGCGTCGCCTACAACCGCGACCAGGTGCTGGCGGGCGCCGGCAGTCGCTACACCTACTCGGCGAACACGCTCGCCTACAGCGAAGCCATCGAGGCGGGCGCGACCAAGCTGGCGCTGGTCGGCATGAGCTGTCAAAGCTCGATCGTGCCGGTCGCGAAGAGCCGCAAGATCGGCAAGGTCGGCAACCGGTTCGTGCTCAACATCGGGCTGTTGTGCTCGAAGAGCTTCGACGAGGCGATCTTCGAGGAGCTGTTTGAGCAGAAGTACGGACTCGACCGGCACCGCATCAAGAAGACGAACATCAAGGGCGTGTTTCAGATTTGGACGCACGACGGCGGCTACTACGAGATCAACTTGAAGGAGTGTCACGCCTGGACGCGTGAGGGCTGCAACCACTGCCCCGACTTCGCCGCCGAGCACGCCGACATTTCCACCGGCGGCATCGGGAAATACAACGACTGGACGCTCACCATCGTGCGCACCGACATCGGGCGCGAGATCATCATGAAGATGCTCGCCGACGGGTCGCTCATCGGTCGTCCTGGCGACGACAACCCCGCCGCGATTGCGCTGATGCATCGGCTGAGCGAGAAGAGCCGGACGCGATGGCCGAGCTTTGCGACGCCCGCCCCTGCGTTGCTGCCGGAGCCGGCGAGGACGTAGGCGCGGCGCTGGGCGCTACAGGCAGGTGCGAATGAGTTCGGCGAACCCGGGGCGCACACCTGGCGAATCGATGAACGCTTCGAGGTGGCGTTCGGGCACCACGTCTTGGGCGCGCGACACCGAGCACGAGCACAGCTCGCCGAGCCGGTCAGAGCCCTTGGTGCACGCCTCGACGTAGCGGGCGCGAGTCGTCTCGCTCCAGCGTCGAGGCGCTTCGTCTTCGCGGCAGTCGACGAGCGCGCCGGCGACCTGCGGCGGGTATTCGAGGTTGCCGGTCATGCGGTCTTCCAACACGGTGAGGTCGTCCATCGTGAAGCCGGCCTCGAGCCGCTCGATGGCGCAGTGGCATCGGCTGACCGACTCGGCGGTGCGCACGCAGCCGTCGAGGAACGCCACGACCACGTCGACGTCGAGAGGTTGGTCGCCGGCGCGGGGCACCGTCGACGGGGGCGGCGCGATGGCTGAGTTGGCGGCGAGCGTGGTGTCGGCGGCTGCGTCGTTTGGCTCGTCGGGCGTGACCGACGTGCGTTCGCCGATGGCGCAGCCGCCAGCGAGCGCGAGGGCGAGCGCGAGTGCGGCTGCCTTCACAGGTTCGCGAGCGCGCGGGCGTGGCTGAGCACGTCGTCAAGCATGTCGGGTGTGAGCCTGCCGGTGAACGTGTTTTGCTGGCTGGGGTGGTAGCAGCCGACGAGGTGCGTGAGGGTGGTGAGCGGCGGCTCGTCGTCGACGCGGCGATGGTCGGGGAGTTGTCGACGGTCGGCGTCGTCGAGCTGCGCGACCGCGCCGTGACCGAACGGCGGCTTCGGCTTCAGCCCCAACAGTGCGCAGAGCGCGTTGTGGGCGAACCCGCCGAGCGTGACGACTACGCGCGCGTCGCGCAGCAGCGCTAGCTCGCGCACGAGGTAGTCGGCGCAGCTGTCGCGCTCGGCGGGAGTGGGCTTGTTCTGCGGCGGCGCGCAGCGCACCGCGGCGGTGACGTACGCGCCGGTGAGCGCCAGGCCATCGCCGCGATGGGTTGCGGTTGGCTGGTTGGCGAAGCCGCAGCGGTGGAGCGCCGCGTAGAGGAAGTCTCCCGACCGGTCGCCGGTGAACATGCGGCCGGTGCGGTTAGCGCCGTGCGCGGCCGGCGCGAGCCCGACCAGCACGACGGCGGCGTTGGGATCGCCGAAGCCAGCCACGCCCCTTCCCCAGTAGTCGTCGCCGGCGAACGCGGCGCGCTTGTCGCGTGCGACCTGCTCACGCCAGGCGACCAGCCGGTCGCAGCGACGACACTGGCTGACGTCGGCTGCGACGAGCTTGAGGGTGTCGGGCCGGCTCAGCGTCGGGTGCGAAGACGGCGGCGTGCTAGCTCTTCGTGGCGAACACCGCTCGCAGGTCGGCTTCGTCGAACAGCGCCGGTGCCGCGCCGTCGACCGCGTAGCGATACAGCGCCGTCTGGTAGACGGCCGTCAGCGTCACGTTGACGGCGATCACCACCAGCACCCAAGCGCCGGCGATTGCCAGGGCGGCCAGCTGAGAGACAGCCCCGACGACTACCACCACCGGCAGCGCAGCAAAGATCGCCAGCATCGTGAGCACGCCGAGGCCAGCTTGGGCGACCAGGTTTTCGCCCCAGGTCGACTTGAGCAGGCTCGACGACCGCTTGATCGCGCCGCGGGCGCCGTTGCGTTCGATGACGATGGCCGGCAGCACCAGGAACGTGAGCGCCTTCCACGCGACGTCGGCGAACATGCCGATGATGGAGGCGAGCGGGTTGTCGGACTGCCGGAGCGACGACATGATCCAGCCGACTGTTCCCTCGATGACCGCCCAGCCGAGCAACTTGCGTGCGACGCTGCGGGCACCGGCGAGGCCCGTCGCGATGGTCGGGTCGCCGCCGGTGAGGCGCTCGTTGGCTGCGGACACGATGGCCGCCTTGACGAAGACCCACACGTAGACGATCGCCAGCGCGGCGGCGATGCCGACGGCGTACGCCACGCCGGGCGAAGTATCGGCGACACCAGCGCCGACGATTACGCCGAGCGCGACCACCGCGAGCACGAGGCCCACGCCGTAGGCGATGATCGGCAGCCACAGCAGCTCTCGGTCTGCCTTCACGACCCGCCACGACGTGCGGGCGAGGTTCAACGAACTCTTCCATCGGCTCATGGCACCCAGGTTAGGTGACGGGTCGTCATCAAGACGGCGCATGACGGCGCTTCGCCTGAACGATGTCTCACCCGCGCTCTACATTGTGGGGTGCCGTCGTCCTGGCTGATGCCGGGCGCAGCCGAGCAACACCAACCGACAAGACAAAGGGAGAAGCCGTGACCGCAGACCGCCGAGCGCATCGTTCGTTCGTCAGCTACATCGACAAGAGCCGCAACTACTACGGGGCGCAGGGATACGAGCAGCCGTATCAGTGGGCGTATCACCGAGACGTGCCGTTCACGCCGCTCGCGAAGCCGCTGGCCGAGTGTCGGGTCGGCATCGTGACGACGTCGTTTTTCGCGAAAGGCGCGGAGCCCGTGGGCGTGCCGGCGGCGCGTCCGAAGACGCCGTACGCGGCGCTGTGCGACGACGCGCTGGGCGGGCTCTACAACCGCGACCTGTTCTGGGACAAAGACGAGACGCACACCGACGACTTGGGCACCTACCTGCCGGTTGAGCAGCTGCGCGAGCTGGCCGACGAGGGGCGCATCGGGTCGCTGTCGCCTCGGTTCTACGGCGTGCCCACCGACTACAGCCAGCGGCGCACGCAGCGCAACGACGCGCCGCAGCTCGTCGAGTGGATGCGCGAAGACGAGGTCGACGTGGTGCTGGCGGTGCCGCTGTGACCGGTGTGCCACCAGACCGTGAGTCTGGTTGCGAGGCACACCGAGGCGGCCGGCATTCCGACGGTCGTGGCGGGCAGCGGGCGCGACATCGTTGAGGAGTGCGGCGTGGCGCGGTTCGTGTTCACCGACTTTCCGCTGGGCAACCCGCTGGGCAAGCCGGGCGACGCGAAGATGCAGCGCGAGATCGTCGGCATCGCGCTCGACCTGCTGGAGCGAGCGTGGATGCCGCGCACGACGGTGCAGACGCCGTTCGTATGGGACGCGCAAGACGACGACCGCTGGCGCGACAACTTCATGCGGGTCGACGACTCCAACCGAGCGGCGCTGGCCGCCGCGGGTGAGGCGCGGCGAGCCGACCAGGCGGCGGCGAAGGCCGACGGGCGGGCTCGCACGACTTGAGCGACGAACTGCGCCGCATCGAGGCGGGCACCGAGGGCGAGCCGGGGTTCGTTCCCGCCGAGCGGGCGGGCGCCGACGTCTACTCGCATCCGGAGGAGCGCGGCGAGCGTTTGGCTGGCGCGCCCGAGCCTGACGTGATGATCGCCGCGTCGGGCGGGGTGACGGTGGCGGCCGACACGTTCGGGTCGGCCGGGCCGCTGGTGCTGCTGCAGCACGGCGGCGGTCAGACCCGGCACGCGTGGAAGGGCGCGGGCGCGGCGTTGGCTGACGCGGGCTATAGGGCGGTGAGCCTCGACGCGCGCGGCCACGGCGACTCGTCGTGGGCGCCTGACGGCGACTACACAAATGCGGCGATGGTCGCCGACCTGGTGGCGGTGACCGAGCACTTCGGCGAGCAGCCGATCTTGGTGGGCGCGTCGATGGGCGGCGGCACGTCGCTGACGGCGGTCGGCGAGGGCGCGGTCGACGCCGCGGCGTTGGTGCTGGTGGACACGGCGCCGCGCATCGAACGGGCAGGCGTGAAGAAGATTCGTTCGTTCATGGCGCAGGCGCCGGACGGGTTCGACTCGCTGGAGGAGGTGGCGCAGGCCATCGCCAACTACCAGCCGCATCGCAAGCGGCCTCGGTCGCTCGACGGACTAGCGAAGAACGTGCGCCTGTGGCCCGACGGCCGCTACCGCTGGCACTGGGACCCGGCGTTCATGCACCGCCCGCGCCAGCTCGCCGACCGCGTTCCGCAGCAAGAGGCAGCCGCGGCGAACGTGCGCTGCCCCACGTTGCTCGTGCGCGGCGGGCTGTCTGACGTGCTGTCAGAAGAGGGTGCTCAGGCGTTCCTGGCGCTCGTGCCGCACGCTCGCTACGCCAACGTGACCGACGCGGCGCACATGGTCGCGGGCGACCGCAACGACATCTTCATTGCGGCGGTGCTGGAGTTTCTAACAGAGGTGAAGTCGGGAGCGGCGTGATGCGGGGCTCGCCGTCGAAGGTGGAGATTTCGGCATAACCGCGCCAGATGCTGTTGATCTCGCGGCGGAAGGGGGCCAGGTCGGCGGGTGCGGCGCCGCGGCGGGCGAGCTCGTCGGCCATGAAGTGAGCGACGATCATCGCGGTACGCACGTAGACGTCGGCCCGCGCGAGCGCCTCTTGGCGCAGCACGTCGACGTCGTCGGCATAGGTGCCTTCCACTCGCCACTTCGACAGGTCATC
>CAYRJD010000053.1:0-8504 GCA_964424585.1 uncultured Acidimicrobiales bacterium
GCCAGCAGACGCTCGCCCTGCGCGTTCGTCGCGCCCTCGGTGACGGTCGGCTGCGCCGCGATGGGCTGCGAGGCGGGTGCGACCGCGGTGGCGCTGAGCGTGGTGCTGCCCACCAGGGTTACGGCTGCCTCAGACTGCGACACGGACAGATGTGACGCGTGTGCGGCGGATGGCGTGCCCGCGGCAACGAGCGGCACGCTCAACGCCGCCACCACGCCGACCGCCGCAGCGAACAACCAGCGCGCCGGCCGCAGGCCGGCGCGCCAAACACGAGCGGCTGCGCGCAGCGCAGCCGCAACCTTGACTGTTGCTAATGGGTTCATCAAGACACTCCTTGTGATCGAAACGACAAACCGGACATCAAGAGTAATAGCGCATCCGCAGCAGCGACCGAACCCGTCGGGCCGCGCGCTGGCGGGCGTCGCACAAGAGCATCAGCGACGTCCGCCCGCAGCGCATCACCTGATGCCATGCTCAGGCGCAGCCAAGCCGGGCATGCCAGCGCGCTGCGCCGTGGCTCACAGGTGCGGCTGGTGTCAGTTCACCAAGGGCACGACGTGCTTACAGTCTCACGATTGTTGAGCGTCTGGTGGCGCAGGCTGCACACGATTTCTGGCTGCTAGCTCTGGGCGGCGATACGGGTTGTCGGCCGTGCCGTAACGCTCGTGCAGTTCTGCATCAAAGGTGTGCAGCAACGGTTCAAAGCCGTCGCTGCGGCTAGCGATGCTGAGAAGCCGGGGATCGCTACGGATGATGTCGTCGACTTCAGCGGTAAAGCCTGCAATGTCACGCTGCCACTGCATGATCAAATGCATCTTCTCGTCTTCGGAGAGGTCAGGAATAAACAGAAGCTGGTCTAGGTTAAACGCTTCGATCGGATGAATGCGCGCGATCTGTCTGCCCGCGCCCGCAGTTGACGCTATCTTGGGTGACGAAATAAGTGGCCTAGGCTGATGCTTCGCAGATATCCACGTAACTAGCTCCGCGATTTCAACCTCTGATCCCTTCAGTACGGGCTGCAACAGCGCAACGTCGTGCAGATCTTTCGGATTTGGACTATGGTTCCAGCGGCAATACTTGCCAGCAACATTTTCAAACACAGGAAGTGCTGGAAGCCAGTTTCCGGATGGCTGTTGAATCACATCAGGGAACGCGCTGTCGATTATCCGCATGGGTGTCGGCGCCATGACGCGCGGGTAACTGACCAAGTCGACGTGCAAGCGCGCTCGTCCTAGTTTGAACAGAGGGCTTTTCACTAAGATGTAGTCTAGTCTATCGCCTCTCTTGGTCTTGCGGTTGGGCAGCGTAAAAGTGAAAGGTCCGCAGGACAGCCCTCTGCGCAGCATCTCCATGAAGCGCGCGTTATCACGTCGCAGCCAGTTGAAGTCGAGGTCGTTGGATGCCCGCTTCCCTCGGCCGAGCCGCGTCTTTGCGATCACGGTACCGCCAAGAAAGATGGGCGAGCCTTGGTCCGAGAGAAGGTCGTGATTGTAGAGAGCAACGAGGAAGCAATCCACCGCAAAGTCGAGAGCTGCCAAGCGTCGAGCAGTGGCTAGTGCCTCTTCACTCAACGAAAGCGGATTGATCCCGTAGGCGATATCTAGATCAGCGATGGTGATATCGTCACTGTGGTTGTCGTCAGCGTTGGGCATTGGCTCCCTCTCGGCCTTGGGTGAAAGCGGTTTGTGCCCACTCGGGCATAGCATCGAAGTAGCCATACTTGGTGGTGCGATCGACTAGCGCGTCATCCACGGCGAAGTCAACAAGTTCGAGGTCTGGATGCCATACAGATGATACCATGTCTGTGACGTTGTGGCGCCATGAGCGAGAACCACTCTGGTTGACAAAGTAGTACGGTCCGCTGCCGACTGGAGCCAAGGAGTGCAACTCCTCCGCTAGATCGCTTCGTCCGCCGTAGCGCAGCAGAAGACAGGTGCGCATCCACACCGAGCGTGGCTGATCTGTGAGTTCTGCCATCAGACAGTGTGCCTGTGACGCATCGGCGAGGTTGCGCAGAAAATCAAAAATGCCTTCCACAGGGTACTTTCGAGGACGGGCTGCCGCGTAGACGATTTCAGTTTCGTAGCGCCAGCAAGGTGTTCTCTGGTACCACACCGTCGGTGCCTTCACCTCCCACCGATGAACTCGTCGAGGCGACAATCCGCGGAGTGCACACGGAATATGTTCACTGGGCGGCAGGCAGTAATGGAACGGACAGGAGCGAGGAGTCCAACCTTCGTGGACCGGCAACATCATCGGCCCCCACATAACGCCGCTGTCGGGGTGAGCGTGCAAGTGACAAGCCAGCTGGAGGTCGTAGTAGCTCATCAATTCGGACGACGGGCGATCACGAAGCGTGAACACCCCGCGCGTCTTGCTCTGCCACACCAGCTCGGCTTCGCGCAGCGCTCGCAGCACCCGCTTGGCGTTCGGCACGCCCCAGTGCCGCAAGTCTCGCTCTGACACGATCACCACACCAGCGTCGACCAGCCACTCCGCCACCTCGGCCGGACGCCGCGCCGGCGCGCTGGGCAGCGCTGAGCGGTCGGGCACCGGCGGCGGGGGCGGCGCGGTGTCGCTGAAAAACGACCAGTCGCCCTCGCCCCACAGCTCGCCGTCTGGGTCGACCGCTCTGGTGTGGCTCTCGACGCTCATAGTCAAACCATAACAGTTAGGGACTTAACTGCGGTCGCGACCAGCCAACTCCTAGCTGCCAGTTCCTAACTGAGAGTGTCGTTGTCGGCGCCGAGCGAGCGGCCAGCCCAGCGCACCGAGCCTGGCGTGCGAGACAGCCGCGCGATCACGTTCTGCATCAGCACGCCGTCGACGGTCACCAGCGCGTCGGTCGCGCGCACGTGCTCGTCGACCGCGATCTCGGCCGTGTCGAGCACCGCCGCGCCTGCTGCCTGCGCGGCGTCGAACTCGGCCAGCGCATCAGCGAGCGTCCGCTCGCCAACCCACGCGGCCACCGCCGCGTCGACGACGTCGCGACGCGCCATGCGCCCCTCAAACGTGGCGAGGCGCTCGTCGTCGTCGCAGCCGATCAGCGTCATCACCCGCGCCGCGACGCTGTCGCTCGACGTGCTGATCGCCAGCCACCGGCCGTCGAGCGTTCGATACGTGCCCCGCGGCACGCTGTAGGGAATGCCTGACCCCAGCCGCGGCTGCACGTAACCGTGCTGTTGCCACGCAGCGAACAACGGCCCCATCACGCCCATCATCGACTCCAACAGGTTCACGTCGACCTGCTGACCGCCGCCGGCGTGAACCGCAACCATCGTCGCGAACGCCGCGGCCAGCCCCGCGATCTCATCGGTCAGCGCCACCGGCGGCAGCAGCGGCGCGCCGTCGACCTCGCCGTTCATCGCGGCGAACCCGCTCATCGCCTCTGCCAGCGTCGCAAATCCTGGCCGGTCGCGATACGGGCCGCGCTGGCCAAACCCGGTCACCCGAGTGACCACCAGTTTCGGGTTGGCCGCAATCAGCTCATGGGGCACGAGCCCGAGCGCTTCCAGCTTGCCGGGCCGCATGTTCTCCACCAGCACGTCAACCTCAGCCAGCAACCGGCGCATCGCCGCGAGCCCGTCGGACGTCTTCAAGTCGAGGGTCACGCACCGCTTGTTGCGGTTGACGAAACGCCACCACAGCGTCTCGCCGTACTCGTCGCGCCAGCCGATGTTGCGCACCGTGTCGCCGTTCGGGTGCTCGACCTTGACCACATCAGCGCCGAAGTCGGCTAGGTAGTGAGCGCAGTGCGGCCCCGCAAACACTGTCGCCAAGTCGACCACCCGCAAATCCGCGAGCGGCCCGGCTAAAACCGGTAGCCCGCCCACGTCGAACCCGTCGCCCAGCTGGCGTCGCTGCGCCCGCTAAATCGCCACGCGGTGCTGACGCCGCGCTGTTCGCCAGCCGCGACCGGCACCGGCCAGAGCAGCAGCATCGCCGCCGCAGCCGCAACCGCCTCGTCGGTGCTCGGCGGCTCCCGCTCGACGCCCACGCGCAACCGAACCGCGCTCATAGCGGAATGTTGCCGTGCTTGCGCTTCGGCAGCTCTTCCCGCTTAGTGCGGATAGCCGACAGCGCCGCGCACAACTTCGCGCGAGTCTGCGCCGGGTCGATCACCGCGTCGACGATGCCCCGCTCGGCCGCCACGTACGGGTTGGCGTAACGCTGCGCGTAGTCGTCAACCAGCTCGGCCTTGCGCGCTTCGGGGTCGGCCGCCTCGCGCAGTTCACGCCGATACAGCACCTCCACCGCGCCTTGGGGCCCCATTACCGCCAGCTCGGCGGTCGGCCAAGCGAACGAAATGTCGCAGCCGACGCTCTTTGAGTCCATCACCACATACGCGCCGCCGTACGCCTTGCGGGTGATGATCTGCACCCGCGGCACCGTCGCCTCGCAGTACGCATACAGCAGTTTCGCTCCGTGGCGAATGATGCCGCTGTGCTCTTGGTCGACGCCCGGCAGAAAGCCCGGCACATCCACGAACGTCACCAGCGGAATGCCGAACGCATCGCAAAACCGCACAAACCGAGCGGCCTTCTCAGAGCTCTCGATGTCGAGCACGCCCGCCATCACCATCGGCTGGTTGCCGACTACGCCGACCGTCTGCCCGCCCACCCGAGCGAAGCCGCACACGATCGAACGAGCCCAGCTGGCGTGCACCTCAAAGAACTCGCCGTCGTCGGTGACCTCGGCTATCACCGACACCATGTCGTAGGGAATGTTCGCGCTGTCGGGCAGCACGTCGCGCAAACCTTCGCACTCACGGTCGGCCGGGTCGTCGGTTTCGACGAGCGGCGCGGGGTCGATGTTGTTCGACGGCAAGAAGCCCAGCAGATGCCGCACGTCGTCGAGCACGGCCCGCTCGTCTGGCGACACGAAGCTGGCGACGCCCGACTTTGCTGCGTGCGTGCCGGCGCCGCCCAGCTCTTCGAGCGTGACGTCTTCACCGGTGACGGTCTTCACCACGTCCGGGCCGGTGATGAACATGTGACTCGACTCTTCCACCATGAACACGAAGTCGGTCATCGCCGGCGAATACACCGCGCCACCCGCACACGGCCCCATGATCACGCTGATCTGCGGAATCACGCCCGACGCCATCACGTTGCGACGGAAGATGCCGCCGTAGCCCGCCAGCGACACCACACCCTCTTGTATGCGAGCGCCCGCTCCGTCGTTCAGCCCGATGATGGGCGCGCCGACCGACGCCGCCAAGTCCATCACCTTGTGTGTCTTCTCGGCAAACACCTCGCCCAGCGCGCCGCCGAACACGGTGAAGTCTTGGCTGGCGACGAACACCTTGCGCCCGTCGATGGTGCCCCAGCCGGTCACGATGCCGTCGGTGTAGGGACGAGCGTCGAGCCCGACGTCGTGTGCTCGGTGACGGGCTAGCTGGTCGAGTTCGTGAAACGAGCCTTCGTCAAACAGGTAGTCGATGCGCTCGCGGGCGAGCATCTTCCCTTTGCTGTGCTGACGTTCGACCGCCCGCTCCGACCCGGCGTTGATGGCCTGTGAGCGACGCTCATCCAGCTCGGCTAGACGGCTCGCCATCGACGGCCCAGAACTCGACGGCACAGAACTCGACGGCCCGGCGTTCGACTGCTCTGAAGGCGTTGAGCTAGACATCGGCGGCAGGGTAGTGCTGGCGAGCCATACGCTCTTTGCCATGTCAACGCCGCAACTGAAACTGGGTGCCGTGCACCACGTGTCGATCAACGTCGCCGACGTCGAAGCGACCAAGCCGTTCTACACCGAAGCGCTGGGGCTCACCGAAATTCCCAGACCCGACTTCGGCTTCGCCGGAGCGTGGCTGCGGTCGCCCGGCGGCGCCGAGGTGCACCTGCTCGAGGTCGCCGACTGGGTGGCGCCTAAGGGTCAGCACTGGAGCTTTCACGTCGACGACATCGACGCCACGGTCGGCGCGCTGCGCGACGCAGGCGTGAAGGTGAAAGACCCGGTGACAATCGGCGACACCGGCGGGCGGCAGGCGTTCTTGTTCGACCCCGCTGGCAACATGATCGAACTCACGCAGCCAGCTGGCTAGCTCAACCCGCTAGCTCAGCTGGCTCGCGCGTCGGCCAGCGCGTCGGCGCGTTTGGCCAGATCGGCCGCGCCGATGTCGTCGCACAGCGCTGCGAAGCCAGGCGCCGGGCCGACCCACCGCAGCTCGTCGACGGTCTCGCTCACCGGCGCGTCGGTGCGCACGGTGGCTAGCCGCTTGAACAGCATCGCTTTGTCGCGCTCGTCGGCCAGCGTGGTCGCCAGCTTCGCGGCGCCGCGCACCGCGACATCCCAGCTAACCACGTCGTCAGGAATTTGCTCGATCTGTCCGTAGCGGGTCAGCACCGCGGCCGCGCTCTTCGCGCCCCAGCCGGCCAGCCCCTCAAAGCCGTCCGCGCTGTCGCCCACCAGCGCCAGGTAGTCGGGAATAGAAGCGGGCGGCACGCCGAACTTGGCAACCACCGCGTCGACGTCGAAGTAGACGTCGTTGCGGCGATCCCATTGCGTCACCTTGCCACCGACGCACTGGGCCAAGTCTTTGTCGGGCGTGCAGATCAGCACCGACGTCACCGCCGGATCGGCGGCCGCCATCGCCGCGCCCGCCGCCAACCCGTCGTCGGCCTCAAACTCTTTCATCGGCCACGTCGTGACGCCCATCGACGCCAGCGCGTCTTCCAGCGGACCGAACTGCTGCGCGATCGCCGGGTCGATGTCGCGGCCATCTTTGTAGCGGTCCCACAGCTCGTTGCGGAAGCTCTCCACCACGTGGTCGGTGGCGACCGCCACGTGCGTGGCGCCGTCTTCCAGCAAGTTGAGCGTGCCGCGCAGCACGCCCCGCAGCGCGCCCACCTCACGGCCGCTCGCCGTCAGTCGGCTGGGCACGGCGAAGAAGTTGCGAAACAGCTCATAGGTGCCGTCGACTAGGTGAACTCGCATCGCAGCTTCGGCCCTTTCATCGAACTGGCTCATCGAACTGGCTCTAGAGTTCCTCCACAGTTCAGCACACCCGCAGCACTCAAGGAGGCAAGTGTGAAGGTTGACTTCAGCGTTTCCGACTTTCTCTATCGCGCCGAGCACGTCTACGGCGACCGGCTGGCGTTGGTCGACGAACCCGACGCGCCGGGCGGCGGCCTGGGCGAACTCACGTGGAACGAGTTCGCCGCGCTCACCCGTGCCCAAGCCGCCAAGCTCGACGAGCTGGGCATCGAACCGGGCGAACGTGTGGCGATGGTGTCGCAGAACGCCGGACGCTTGATGACGTCGTTCTACGGCGTGTCGGGCTACGGGCGCATCTTCGTGCCGATCAACTTTCGGCTCAGCCGCAACGAACTCGCCTACATCGTCGACCACTGCGGCGCGCGAATGTTGCTGGTCGACCAGTCGTTGGCCGAGACGTGCAAAGACTTCGACGTCGAGCACTACGTGGTGATGGGCACCGACTCCGACGACCAGATGTACGCGCGCGGCGTCGAGCCGACGCCGTGGATGCCCGATGAAGACGTGACCGCCACGATCAACTACACGTCTGGCACGACCGCGAAGCCGAAGGGCGTGCAGCAGACGCATCGCTCGCTGTGGGTCAACGCCACGACGTTCGGCTGGCACACCGCGCTGACCGACCGAGACGTCTACTTGCACACGCTGCCGATGTTCCACTGCAACGGCTGGGGCATGCCGTATGCGGTGACCGGCATGGGCGGCACGCACATCGTGCAACGCGAGGTGCGGGGCCCCGAGATTTTGCGTCGCATCGAAGATCACGGCGTGTCGCTGATGTGCGGCGCGCCGGCGGTGGTCGCGGCGGTGCTCGACGCCGCAGCTGAGTGGCACGGACCGATACCAGGCGCAGGCCGGGTGCGCATGGTCGTGGCCGGTGCGCCGCCGCCGACGCGCACCATCGCCCGCATGGAAGCCGAGCTGGGCTGGGAGTTCATTCAGATCTACGGGCTCACCGAAACCGCGCCGCTGCTGACGATGAACCGCTGCCGAGCCGAGTGGGATTCGCTCGACGTCGAAGAGCGGGCGAAGAAGCTGTCTCGCGCGGGTGCGCCGGCGGTTGGCGTGAAGATCGACATCGACACTCACGGCGAAATCTTGGCCCGCTCAAACGTCGTAATGGACGGCTACTGGAACCAGCCCGACGCGACCGCCGAGGTGATTGTGGATGGCTGGTTTCACACCGGCGACGGTGGCCAGCTCGACGACGAGCACCACGTCACGATTTCAGACCGCAAGAAAGACGTCATCATCTCTGGCGGCGAAAACGTTTCGTCTATCGAAGTCGAAGACGTGCTGTTTGGCCACCCCGCGGTGAACGAGGTCGCCGTCATCGGCGTGCCGTCAGAGAAATGGGGCGAGACGGTGAAGGCGCTGGTCGTCGCCGATGCCGGTGCCACTCTCGATGAAGCCGCGTTGATCGCGTACTGCAAGGAGCGGCTGGCTGGCTACAAGTGCCCCACCTCGGTTGAGTTTCGCGACGAACTCGCCCGCACCGCGAC
>CAYRJD010000054.1:0-42950 GCA_964424585.1 uncultured Acidimicrobiales bacterium
CGCACCACCGCGTCGCTGACGTCGGTCGGTGCGCCGACGACGGTGACGTGCCGCACGTTCGCGATTCCACTCAAGAACTCGGCGACCACCTCCGGCAGCGCGTCGGGCTCGGTGAACAGCAGCGGCAGCCGCCACGCGTACGCGACCGGCGCGGCGATCACGCCGTCCACCAAGCTCTCACCAGACACCACAACCGCGCCGCGATAGCCCGTGTCGCACCAGTCGCCCGGCTGACCCGCAGCCCGCGCCGCCGCCACCGCCGTCTCAAAACGCGTCGCACCCGCCACACGCGGCACAACGCCAGCCGAACCGCCAGCCGCGTTGCTCGACCCGCCACTTGATCCGCCGCCGGGCGTGCCACCCGACGCGCCACTCGATCCGCCGCTGGGAGCATCGTCGTTCGCGTCGCCGATCAGCGCGGCAAGCTCGTCTGCGGTCACCTCGCTCACCGCTGCGGTGCCGCCGCCGACGGTCACCCGGTCGAAGCCGCGGTTGGTGATGAACTCGGCCACCACCTGTGGCACCGCGTCGGTTGCGGTCAGCACGATCGCTGCGTCGCGGCTCGCGGCAACCGACACCGCCGACACCGCGTCGACCAAGCTCTCACCAGACACCACCAGCACATCGCGAGTGGCAGCGTCGCCAGCGTCCAACGGCACCTCGGCCAGGAGGACAGCGGTGGCGTAGCGGTCAGCGCCAGCCAGCAGACGCTCGCCCTGCGCGTTCGTGGCACCTTCAGCCACCGACGGCTGCGACGCGACGGGCTCCGCCGCGAACGGCTGCGACCCGGTCAGATGTGACGCGTGTGCGGCGGGTGGCGTGCCCGCGGCCACGAGCGGCACGCTCAACGCCGCCACCACGCCGACCGCCGCAGCGAACGACCAGCGCGCCGGCCGCAGGCCGGCGCGCCAAACACGAGCGGATGCGCGCAGCGCAGCCGCAACCTTGGTTGTTGCTAATGGGTTCATCCGTACACTCCTTGTGGTCAACGGGGCAAACCGGCTGCGCAGTGTACGTGCTGGTTGCGGGTGAGTGCGCGCGTTGCGGGAAATTGTCCGCGTTACGGGGGCACAGTGATTGCCAGAACGTCCGTTGGTTGCCAGAATGTCTGATGCTTGCCAAGATGTCCGACGAGCGACGTGGTGCCCGACCGCTGATAACATGACGCTATGGCCGACACGCTCCCACGCGTCGTGGATGTGCAGCTCGCAGAGGCTCTGGCGCACCTACCTGCGGTGCTCATCACGGGCGCCCGCGCCATAGGCAAGACGACGACTGCCTCCGCGTTCGCCAACACCGTGTTCGACCTCAGCCATCCCGACGTCCTACGAGAGGTAAAGGCGCGGCCCGACCTGCTGATCGAAGCCGAGCCGCCCGTGCTCATCGATGAGTGGCAGCGCTACCCAGCCAGCATGGACATCGTGAAGACGGCGGTCGACCGAGACTTCACGGCCGGTCGGTTCATGCTCACCGGAACGCCCTCGTTCGCGCCTGACCCAGACATCCATTCGGGAGCTGGCAGGCTCGTCAAGCTGCCGATGTGGCCAATGTCGATGGCCGAGCGTCGATTGGCGACCCCCGTGGTGTCGCTCGCTGACTTGTTCAGAGGCTCGGCGACGCACGTTGAAGCAACAACGAACGTGACGTTCTACGACTACGCCAATCTGCTGGTGCGCTCTGGTTTTCCAGCCATCTGGCTGGCAGGCCAGCAACAAGTAGGAGGGCAAAAGGTGTGGCGCTCTCTGCTCGATTTGTACGTCGCGCAGCTGTGTGAGCGAGAGGTCGCGGTGATGTCGCAACGCGAAACGATGTCGGCTGCACTCATTCGCCGGTGGCTACGGTCATACGCAGCTGTGGTCGGTACAGACGCGCGGTTCGATACCATCAGAGACGCAGCACACGACGGCGAAGGCGACCCTCCGGCACGGAGTTCAACCAGCAACTATCGGACGGTGCTAGAGAAGCTAGGAGTCGTTGACGAACAGCCCGCATGGGATCATCCATTTGTCACCATCAAGCGAAAGAAGACCAGTGCACTTCATCATCTGGTCGACCCAGCACTGGCCGCAAACCTGCTGCACGGCACTTGGCTTGACGAGCTCTCGGCATTTCAGGCGAGCAGCAGTTCAGAACTTGAGCGTTCGTTCATCGGCAAGTTGTTTCAGTCGCTGGTCACGCAATCTGTTCGGGTATACGCCACAGCTTGTGGCGCTGACGTATTCTGGCTAGGCACTCGCAACAACACTGCCGGCGAACAACGCGAAGTTGACATCGTGGTCGTAAACGGCGACGGCCGCGTCGTCGCCATCGAAGTCAAAGCCAGAGGCAACGTCACCTCCAGAGATTGCCGACATCTCAACTGGCTGCGTTCAAAGCTCGGAGCACGCTGGGCCGATGGCGTCGTGCTGTACACGGGCAGCGAGGCGTACCGTCGTCACCAAGACGACATTGCGGTTGTGCCCGCCGCCCTCCTGGGCCCCTAACGCACTTTGAGTTTCAGCAAAGCCGCTAGCAACGCGCGACGCAGACTGCGATTATGGGCCAAGCAATGCGGCCGGAATCACGGCGAAGCTCGTGGCAGGATCGCGATAGGTGTGACTCCCAGTAGTGACGACGCCAGCATCGAGCAGGCGGTCGCCGATGCGTCGCTTGAGCCAGGTGAGATGCTTGAAGTCGTCCGGGCCCGGCGTGCTGGCGAGCTTTACTTCCAGCGCCACCACGCTGCCGTCACGTCGTTCAACGATGAGATCAACTTCACGCTCGCCGCGGTGCGTTCGCAAGTGATAAACCGTCGCTTCGTTGTGCTCGGCGTAGACGCGCACCGACTGTGCGACTAGTGACTCAAACAACGCCGCGATATACGGCCGGTGTCTTCCGGTGCCTTGCACCAGCCCGCCGGGCTGCACCAGCGCCTCAGCGTCTAGGCCGCGTAGCTCGGCCGCCAGAGCCGGATCGACAAAATTGTGCTTTGGTGCCTTGCCCAGCTGGCTGAGCTGGTTGAGCGACGGCAGCCAGGCTGGAACGGGGTCAATGACGTAAGCGCGCTCCAAGGCGCGACGAATGGCGGCGGTGCGCTCATACGACGGCTTCTCAGACTCACCGGGCGTTGCGCCGTCGCGAATGGTCTCATACGAAGACGTTGTCGCGGTCGCCGCGGCATACGACTGCGCCCACCGACGCAACGCCCCGGGGTCATAACGAGGCTCGTCGCTGCCGTTACTGATGGCGTAGCCGAACGTCGCCTCTAGGTAGCCGCCCAACCGCAGACGACGAGCCCGCTCCGACAACGTACGAATGCCCGGAAAGCCCGAGCGCACGATCTCGCTGGCGTAATCGGCCAAACCGACGTCGGTGCTGCCGCCGCCCACCTCGTCGCGGTCGCCGCTCAACAGCCCGGCGAGCGACACGTGCGGCGCCTCGAGCCCACGTTCGACCAGCGACATCGGACGCAGATGGAGAAACACGAAGCGTCCCGCGCCAGAGTGAGACGGCTGTTCTTGCGGCTCTGCCGAGCCAGCTAGCAGAAACCGGCTCGACGGGTCGACGTCTACCTCCCGACGCACGCGATCCCACGAGGGCGGCCACTTCTGCCACTCATCGATGAGGATTGGACGCTCGCCTCTGACCAGCAAGTCTGGGTCGGCCTGTGCCAACGCCAGGGTGTTCGGGTCGTCTAGCGCGTATGTGGTCTTCGCCCGGCGAGCCGCAGTTGCCGACTTGCCGACCGCACGGGCACCGCGCACCACGATCGTCGAGAGTTCAGAACCGACCTCATCGAGTAGGTCATCGACTATGCGGCGCTGGTAAGCCATGCCGTGAGGCTACCGCTTAGCGGCGCGAGCTCAAGCGTTTCGTGCCTGAAATCACAAGCGTTTCGTGCCTAAAATCGCAAGTGTTTCGTAGCTGCTGATATGGTGTAGCGTGACGGGCGCAACGCCTACTTGCCGTTGGTCGACCAGTGCCAGGGTTCGCTCGGCAGGTTGTAGAGCCCGTACTGCGCGGCGTTGGCTTGCAGCCAGCGGAAGCCGGCGTTGTTGCGGCTGGTGATCGTTCGGCCGTTGTAGGTGAAGTCGACCGCCAAGCCTCGCTCGTGCATCGAGTTGCCGGGCCGAGCGGTCGGAGGCCTGCACTGATACGCGGGCTTGCTGTAGATCGCCCACTGGCTGGTGCCGCAGTGCGCCCGCCGGAGGTAGATCTGCTGAGCGCCGCTGCGATAGCCGCCGCCGCCGAACACGATGCCGTCGGCCGCGGCCGCGTCGAGCAGGTTGCGCAGGGGAACGGCGATCGACGCGTGCACACGAATGCCGCCCACCCAGACCAGCTCGCTCTCAGACACCGTGCCGGTGGGCGGCGCCGACCCGCCGGCCGCCCTGATAGCAGCCAGCCGCGCCGCTTCTTCTCGGCGGCGTCGCTCCTCTGCCTCACGCCGCCGCCGCTCGGCCTCACGACGCTCTTGCTCTCGTATCACCCCGACTAGCTGCTGCTCAGACGCGCGCAGGTTCTCGGCCGCCTCGGCGTCAATCGCCTCCAACGTCTGCGCCTCATACAGCTTGCGGTCGTAGCGCTCTACCACCTCGAAGCGCAGCTGCTCTTGACTAGACACGCTCTCAAGCAGCTGCTGAAGCTGAGCGTCGGCCTCTGCCACACGATCTTCGCGAAACACCACCGCCGCCTCTAGCTCGACGTAAGCCTGATCGGCGTCGACGTTGAGCGAGTGCAGCTCATCTGCGGTCGACGCCAAATCGCCCAGCGCCACGCCGACCAACGTGTGAATGCGAGCCGCCTCGTAGATGTCGCCGGTGCGGGCCAAACCGAACGAACCGGCAGCGGCCGCGTCGTTGCCGATGTAGTTCTGGATGACGAGGTCGTTCATGCGTGTCTCAAGACGTTCACGGCGGTCTTCGATCTGCGCGATTCGGTCGGTGATCGCGACCACGGCTTGCTCGGCGGCTGCCAGCTCGAGCTCGGCTAAGTCGAGGTCGTCGCGCTGCTGCGAAACCAGGTCGTTCAAGTCATTGAGTGCCGCCAGCACGTCGGCGAGGTCGGCTTCCACCACATCGAGCCGGGCTATGCCAGCCAGCAGGTCGGCTTGGGTGGCGTCGCGCTCGGCTTTGCGCTCGTTCACCTGCTCGCGCAGCTCACGTTTGCGTCGCTCGAGCTCGGCGTCGGTCTGCGCGCCAGCGACGGCGGCAGAGCCGAACAGCACCGCAGCTAGCGCCAGAAACGTCATCGCGCCCAGCCAGCGCCACAGTAGAGCCCGATGCATAGCTGAGAGGTAAGGGTAACGAACGCGCGTCGAGGCAAAACTGAGCGCTAGCTGAACGCTCTCAAGGCGCGGCTTCGGCCACGACCGAGTTTTCGAGCACGCCGACGCCGCTCACCTCGCACCGCACTTCGTCGCCAGCGACGAGCCAGCGCGGCGGGTCGTGCGAACCGCCGGTGCCCTCCGGCGAGCCGGTCGAAATGACGTCGCCAGGCAGCAGCCACATGATCGACGAGAGGTAGGCGATCAGCTCGCCGACGCTGAAGATCATCTCGCTCACCGACGCGTGCTGCCGACGCTCGCCGTTCACCCAGCACGACACCGACAGCTCGTTGAGCGCACCCAGCTCGTCGACGGTGGTGATGTGCGGGCCGGCCGAGCCTGCGTGGTGGAAGTTTTTGCCGGCAGCGGTGCTGTGCCGCTGGTAGTTACGCACCGAGCCGTCGTTGAGCACCGTGCATCCGGCAACCACAGCCAGCGCGGCGGTGGCATCGACGTGGCGACAGCGCTCGCCGATGACGACCGCGAGCTCGACCTCGTAATCGAGCTGCGGCGATGCCGTCGGCACCACCAGCGGCTCACCGTGCGCAGCCAGCACGCCAGGCGGCTTGTTGAAGTAGACGGGCTGCGGCGACGCCTGCACCTCACCGCCCAGCGGGTAGCGCTTGTGGTAGTTGGCGCCAGCGCACAAAATCTTGCTGCCAGCATCGATGGGCACGAGGTGGGCGACGTCGCTCCACTCGACGTCGGCGGGCTGGCTGGCGCGCTCAGCGAGCGTTCGGCGGCCCTGCGCGGTGAGGGCCACCGGCAGCGTGTCGACCGGCGTGCCATCTGCGGTGCGCGCGCCGCGGGCGGTCACGTCGACCACGCCGTCGGTGGTGGCGATGCCGAGACGAACCGACGGGTCGGCAGCGGTGCGAAACCGCAAGATCTTCACGGCGTCACCGTAGATGCCGGCGCACGGCCAGGTGGCTGCTCGCGGTCATGCGACCCGGCGGACAGGCTCGCCGCCGCCCGCCCGAACGGTCGCCTCGAACGCGGTCAGCTTCGTTCCCTCTACCTCGCCGTCCCACGGCTCGCTGTCTCCGTGGTCGGCTGCGGCCAACCGCGCGCCTGCGGCTGGCTGGACGGTCACCGCGACCCACGGCTTGTCTCGGGCCAGCGTCAGCGTCGCTGCCGTACCGAGGCCCAGCACACACACGGTGCGCACCTGACGAGCCACCACTTCGAGCACCGTGAGCCCAACCGGTGTGGCAACCAACACTCTTCGTGGCTCGAACGCCAGCAGGTGCGCAACCGGCAGCGCGATCAGCACGAGCCACCCGGGCCCGGCAACCGTCGCGAGCACCACGGCCGCCGCCGCGAACAAGCTGCGCCGAGTCATCGACCGACGGCGGCGGCGCTTCCACTCGTCGTCGCGCACCGCGGTCACCGCAACGACGATGTGGCCGAGGTGCGCCTCTATCGCTTGCACCCAGCGCGGCACCTCCGTCGAGCCGTCGTCGTCGGGCGCACCGTCGTCGGGCGCACCGTCGGCTGGCGGCATCACCAGATGGGCACCGCCCGCACGGCCGGCTCGCACGGCACCAGCGCGCCCGCTTCGGTGAGCTGCTCACCCACCGCCAGCAGCAACGCTTCGGTGCCGTGCGCACCGATGAGCTGCACGCCCACCGGCAGCCCTCGGCTGTCAACACCGAGCGGAAGGCTGACGGCGGGCTGGCCGGTCGCGTTGGCTTGGTCGACAAACCCCAGCAGCTGGCCGAGCCGCTGCTGACCCTGGCGCGGGTCAGACAAGAAGCCCAGCTCGGGCGTGACGTCTGCCAGCACCGGCGTGAGCAGCAGATCAAAGCGCCCGTCGCGGCCGTCTGGCGCAGCCCAGCTGGCCGCACGCCCCAACGTCACCTCGCGCAGCACCGCGGTGTCGCTCGGCCAGCGCCAGAAGCCCATGACCTGATGACGCCACCGCGCCAACCAGTCGACTGCCTCGACGTAGGTGCTGGCGGCGAGCGAACGTCCCACCGTCGCGGCGTAGAAGTTGGCTGGCTCGACGTCGTTTTCGGTGACCTCACGGCCCAGCCGTTGCGCCCACTCATCTAGCTCAGCGGCCATCGAGACGGTTCGCAGCACGACGAGCCGGTCGCGCAGCTCGTCGTCAAACCAGCCGTCAGGCTTTGCTTCACCCACCATGTGCCCCAGCTGCGAGAGCGTCGCCGCGGCCTGCTCAACCACCTGCGCCACCTCTCGCGTCGCCGTGTGGGTCGCCACCGCCACCCGCAAGCTCGCCGGTCGCCGGTTGCCCGCGCTGTCAGCCGGCGCGCTCGGCGCTTGCCACGAGGTCGTCGGCACCCAGTCGCCGGCGTATGGGCCGGCAATCGCGCTGAGGTACGCGGCGGCGTCACGCACCGACCGAGTGAGCACGCCGTCGACCGCCAGCGCGCCCCGGTGCTCGCCTCGATGCGGGCCGGTGCTGACCCGGCCACGCGTCGGCTTCAACCCGACGAGGCCGCAAGCCGCCGCCGGAATGCGCAGCGAACCGCCGCCGTCGTTGCCGTGCGCCGCAACCACCAGCCCCGCCGCGACCGCCGCCGCCGAGCCTCCGCTCGAACCACCAGCTGTGTGCGCGGGGCTCCACGGGTTAGCCGTCGCGCCGAACGCCACCGGCTCGGTGGTGATCGTGCTGCCGAACTCGGGAGTGTTCGTGCGACCCACGCACACCACGCCTGCGGCCTCTAGTCGCTGCCACAGGTAGCTCGACGACTTGGCGCGCCAGTCGACGTCGCGCAGCATCGCCGATCCGCGTTGGTGCGGCTTGCCCGCCTGCTGCGCGCCCAAGTCCTTCACTGCAATCGGCGCGCCCCACAAAGCAGAGCCGACGGCGGCTGGCTGCCGGTCGAGATCGCCGTCGAGCTGGTCGTCTAGCTGGGCCGCCGTCTCGGCTGCTTCGTCCAGGCTCGGGTGAATGATCGCGTTCAGCGTCGGATTGAGCCGCGAGATGACGGCGATGGCCTCGTCGACGACCTCGGTTGGCTTGACGTGCGAAGCGGCGTACGCCTGACCGAGCGCGACACCATCGGAGCTAGCGGTCAACCGGCATCCGTCTACCCGGTCGCGCGGCTAGCCAATAGAGGGTCAGCCCAAACCGCGGGCGTGCGCGCGGCCCACGGCTTGGCTTGCTCTAGCTGCGCGGCGAGCGCCAGCAGCGTCGCCTCCGCGTTCTGGCTGCCGACAAACTGCACGCCGACCGGCAACCCGTCAGCGCTGGTGTGCAGCGGCACCGACATCGCCGGCTGCCCGGTCACGTTGAACTGCGCCGTGAAGTGCATCAGCGCGTCGAGCCGCTTGCTGCCGGTCTGCGGGTCACGCAGCTCGCCCAGGCGCGGCGGCGGCTCTGACAACACGGGCGTTACCAGCAAGTCGAAGTCGTTCCACCAGGTGAGCATCTGGCGGGTATACGCGTGCCACCAGTCGACCGCTCTCGCGTAGTCGACGCCGCTCACTCGACGCCCCATCTCAACGAGCGCCCACACGTCGCCGGCGACGTCGCTGCGCTCGAGCGGCCGCCCCAGCTGCTCGCCGATGCGGTCGAACGAAGCGGCCGTCGCCACCGACATCACCTGTCGCAGCCAGTAGAGAAAGTCGTCGGCGAACAGGTCGTCGGGCGCGCTGACGCTCACCTCGTGGCCGAGCCCTTCCAGCAAGCGTCCTGCGTCTTCGACCGCCATCACGCACTCTGGGTGCGTGCCGCCCCAGCCCGACTGCGGGCACAGTCCGATGCGCAGCACAGGCGGCGGCTCGCTGATGACTTGGGTGAACGGCGTCTCGGGCGGCGGCGCCCAATACGGGTCGCCCGGCCAAGGACGGCTGATGCCATCGAGCACCGCGGCGGTGTCGCGCACGGTGCGGCTGACGACGCCTTCGACGTGCGCGCCGCCCCAGCCTTCGCCGATGGTGGGCCCGAGCGACACGCGCCCTCGCGAGCCCTTCAGCCCGAATAGCCCGCAGTTGGCGGCGGGCATGCGAATCGATCCGCCGGCGTCGTTGGCGTGCGCGACCGGCACGATGCCTGCGGCCACAGCGGCAGCCGAGCCGCCGCTCGAACCGCCGGCCGAGTGCTCGAGGCTCCACGGGTTGCGGGTCTTGCCGTGCGCCTCGGGTTCGGTGGTGGCGGTGAGGCCGAACTCGGGCACGTTGGTGCGTCCCAAGTTGACGAAGCCGAGCTGGTCAAACATCGTCGCCAGGTGCGCCGTGGTCTTCGCCGTGAAGTTGGCGTCGCGCAGCGCCACGTTGCCCATGTGGGTGGGCTCGCCAGCGGTCTCACAGCCCAGGTCTTTGGTGAGGAACGGGACGCCCGCAAACCGGCCCGCTGCCTCCCGCCCAACCCGGCCCGCTGCCCGACGCTCGTCGACGCTGGCGGCCTCGCGCACCGCGGCTTCGTAGCGAGGCAAGATGACGGCGTTGATGTCGCCGTTCACCTGCGCGGCTCGGTCGATCGCCGCTTGCGTCAGCTCGGCTGCGGTCGCCTCGCCGTCGGCGATCATCTGCGCCAGGGCCACCGCATCGGGTGGTGCGTCGTGCTGCGTCATGTTTGCCTCCTGTTCGATTGGCCTGTTTCGCGCGCACTGACCGCCAGCGCCGCGTGCCGCAAACGTAGTGCCCAGCCGGTTGGAGGTGATTTTGTAATCTGACGCAGTGGCGCGGGTGGCGTATGCGGAGCTGCATGCGAGGTCGCACTTCAGCTTTCTGGGCGGGTCGTCGAGCCCGGCAGAGCTGGTTGCTGAGGCGGCTCGCCTAGAGATCGACACGCTCGCGCTGACCGACGTCAACGGGTTTTACGGAGTGGTCGAGTTCGCGCAGGCGGCGACGAACATGAGCCTGAACACGGTCTTCGGCGCCGAGGTCAGCCTGTCGGAACCAACGCCGACCGACACGCGGAGCGACACGGCGAGCGACACGCCGAGCGACGGCCGCTTCGTGGTGCTGGCTCGCGACCCGACCGGTTACGCGGCGCTCGGCACGATGCTGTCGGCAGCGCACATGGCGGGCGCCAAGCGCGCGCCCAAGCTGACGCTTGGTCAGTTTCTCGCTGCGTGCGCGAACGCCGCCGACCACTGGGCGGTGCTGACCTCCAGCACGCAGAGCCGACTCATCGCTGGCCTCGCCGACGCGGCGGGCCGTCACAACGTGTTCGTCGAGCTGCTCGACCACGGCAACCCGCTCGACAGCCAGCGCAACGACGCGCTCGCGGCGCTCGCCGCCACGCACGCCGTCGGGCTCGTGTGCACCAACGACGTTCGCTTCGCGACGACCAGCCAGTGGCACCTCGCGGCGTGCTTCGACGCGGTCGCCCACCGGCGCACGCTGGCCGCGCACGACGGCTGGCTCGCGCCCAACAGCTCGGCGCACCTGCGCAGCGGAGCCGAGCAGCTGCGCCGCTTCGCCCGCTGGCCCGGTGCGGTCGAAACCGCTGCCGAGCTAGGGCGCGACTGCGCCTTCGACCTACAGCTCATCGCTCCGAACCTGCCGCCGTTCGTCACGCCCGGCGGCACGAGCGAGATGACCTACCTGCGCGAACTCACCATCGAGGGCGCGAACGCTCGCTACGGCGACGCGCGAGCAGCACCCGACGCGCACGAGATGATCGCGCACGAACTCGACGTGATCGACGAGCTCGGCTTCGCCGGCTACTTCTTGCTGGTGCACGACCTCGTCAGCTTCTGCCGCTCGCGCGACATCTACTGCCAAGGACGCGGCTCGGCCGCCAACTCGGCGGTCTGCTACGTGCTGGGCATCACCAACGTCGACGCGGTTGGCCTCGACTTGTTGTTCGAGCGGTTCTTGTCGCCACACCGTGACGGCCCACCCGACATCGACCTCGACATCGAGAGCGGACGGCGCGAAGAGGTCATCCAATACGTCTACGACCGCTACGGCCGCACCCACACCGCGCAGGTGGCGAACGTCATCACCTACCGGCGCCGCTCGGCGCTGCGCGACATCGCGAAGGCGCTCGAACGGCCGCCCACCGACGAGCTGGTTGCCCAGCTCGCCGACCAAGCGCAGCACACGCCCCGGCACCTCGGCATCCACTCCGGCGGCATGGTGATCTGCGACCGCCCGCTCGCGCAGGTGTGCCCCGTCGAGTGGGCGACCAAAGCCGACCGCTCGGTGCTGCAGTGGGACAAAGACTCGTGCGCCGGCGCCGGGCTCGTCAAGTTCGACCTGCTCGGGCTGGGCATGCTCAGTGCGCTCCACATCGCGGTCGACCTCATCGCCACCGCCCACGACACGGTCATCGACCTCGGCAAGCTCCCCCAAGACCCAGCCGTCTACGACATGCTCTGCGCCGCCGACACGATCGGCGTGTTTCAGGTGGAGTCGCGAGCGCAGATGTCGACGCTGCCGCGGCTGCGGCCCCGCAACTTCTACGACCTCGTGGTCGAGGTGGGCATCATTCGCCCGGGTCCTATCCAAGGCGGATCGGTGCACCCCTACATCCGTCGTCGCCACGGACGCGAGCCCGTCACCTACCCCCACCCGCTGCTCGAACCTGCGCTCAAAAAGACCCTCGGCGTGCCGCTGTTCCAAGAGCAGCTGATGGCGATGGCGATCGAGGTCGCGGGTTTCTCGCCCGCCGAAGCCGACCGACTGCGAGTGGCAATGGGAGCCAAGCGCTCACGAGAACGGATGGCGCCAATCCGTCAGCGGCTCATCGACGGAATGACCGAGCGCGGCATCTCGGCGCAGGTAGCCAAAGACATCTGGTGCAAGATGGAGGCGTTCTCGACCTACGGCTTCCCGGAGAGCCACGCCGCCTCGTTCGCGCACCTCGTCTACGCGTCGGCGTACGTCAAGCACCACTACCCCGCCGCGTTCTGCGCCGCGTTGTTGAACGCGCAGCCGATGGGCTTCTACTCGCCGCACACGCTGGTCGGCGACGCGCGGCGTCACGGCGTCGAAGTGGCTGGCCCCGACCTCAACGCGTCGGCCGAGGTCGCCTTGCTAGAGCCAGACGACTCCTCGACCGGAGGCGTGCGAGTGCGGCTTGGCTTGACATCGGTGCGAGGCGTCGGCACTCCGCTGGCTGCCGCCATCGCCGACGCCGCGCCGTTCGAGAGCATCGAGCAGCTGGTTCGTGCCGTGCCGCAGGTGTCGCTCGCGCAACTCGAGGCGCTGGCTGCCGCGGACGTGTTCGGCTGTTTTGGGCTCGACCGTCGTGAAGCGCTGTGGGCGGTCGGCATCGCTCACCGCTCTCGACCCGATCAGCTCGGCGGCCTGTTCAGCACCAAAGCGCCCGACTCACTCGACCGCGCCACGCCCAGCGAGCGAGCCGCCGACGACCTGTGGGCCACCGGCATCGCCGTCGACGGTCACCCCACCGTGTTCGTGCGCGACGAGCTGGCGGCTGCCGGAGTGGTGTGCGCAGCCAGCTTGGCCACCCGGCCCACCGGCCGGGTGACGGTGGCGGGCATCGTCACGCATCGCCAGCGGCCGCCGACCGCCGGCGGCATCACGTTCATGTCGCTCGAAGACGAGACCGGCTTGGCGAACGTCGTGGTTCATCGGGGCTGCTGGCTGCACTTTCGGCACGTGATGTATTTACCCGCGCTCGTCGTGCGAGGACGACTAGAGCGCCACGACGGCGCGGTGAACCTGGTGGCCGACAAGCTCACGCCGATCGACGAGGTGGTTGCGGTGCCAGCCGCCTTTGGCGGCACGCCGGCCGCGCGCAACTTTCGCTAGGCGAGTGCTTGCGTGCGGATTCGCTGCTCGCGCACGTAAGTGCTGACCGCTTCGCTGACGCAGACGGCCGTTTCGGCGTGCGCTCTTCGTTCGCCGAAGCGCTCGGTGAGCGACACGACGTCGACGCTCGCTGCGGCGCTGCGAGCGGCGAGCTGCTGCGCGTAGCGCTCTGCTGGTCCGTCGACGACGCCGGCGACGACCAACAGCGCGGCACCGTCCGCGAGGCCAGCGACGCCAGCTGGCACCTTGCCCGCTAGCGACGTCGCGTCGAGCTTGCCTTCGCCGGTGACCACCACGTCGGCGTCCGCTAGCTGCGCGGCGAGGCTCACCTCCTGCGCGACGACCAAAAACCCGTCTTTGAGGCTGGCTCCGAGCGCGGCTAGACCGCCCGCTAAGCCACCAGCTGCGCCTGAGCGGGGCAGCTCGCGAACGTCGACGCCGAACGTCGCGACGTAGTGGCGAGCGATGCCAGCTAAGCGACGCTCTAGCTCGGCGATGTCGTCGGCGGTCGCGCCCTTTTGCGGGCCGAAGGTTCGCGGCGCGTCCATGAACTTGGTGGTCACGTCGCACGCGACCACGATCTGCGCTCGCCGGAGATAGCTCGACTTGGTGACGTGACGACCGAGAGCGCGGCCAGACGGGTCGAGGCTCAGTGCCGCGCCTGGCGGAAAGCCGCACAGCGCTTCGACCGCGCCGATGCCGCCGTCGGTGGTCGCCGAGCCGCCCACGCCGACGATGATCTTCGTGGCGCCTTCGTCGAGCGCGGCGCGCACCAGCTGGCCCACGCCCCGGGTGGTGGCAGCCAGCGGGTCGTTGGCTTCGCTGCCGCCCGCCAGTGCCAGCCCCGCTGCGCGCGCCATCTCCACTACCGCCACCTCGCCGTCGAGCCGCCAGCCTGCTTCCACCTCGTCGCCGTGCGGCCCTGCTACCGCGTTCGCACGGTTGGCGCCGCCGAACGCTTCGAGCATTCCTTCGCCGCCGTCGGCCATCGGCTGCGCAGCGATGTCAGCCGGTGCGACGCCCGCTCGCACAGCACCGCGCGCGATCGCCGCTGCTGCGTCGAACGCGCTGAGCGTTCCCCTGAACTTGTCAGGGCAAGCGACTAGACGCACCGCGCCAAACCCGGCCGCCACCCTCGAGCTGCTCGCGCTGACCAGGCCGCCCGGCGACGCCTTACTGCGCGAGGTCGAGCCCCAGCGCCACCAGCACGTCGGGCGTCTCGTAGCTCGAGATCGACGACGTGTCGGTGAAGATCTTCGCGACGTCTTCGTCACGATCGAGCCCCAGCACCTCCGCGACCTGCTGGGCTTCGAGCAGCGAACCCGACTGGTAGAAGACCCGCGTCGTGTCGAGCGGCGTGCCGCTCATGTTGGTCGGCGCACCCGTGACGTAGTTGAGCGCCTTGAGCCGATCAGTCAGCCGTCCTGCCGCGCCGCCGACCTGCGTCGAGTTCGCCACCTGCACCGTGACCTCCGACGCCGGCCGCGGCGTAAACCCCTGCACCAACGCCGCCGTCGTGCTGGTCGTCGGATCAGGCGGCGCGATGGTGGCGGTTGTGGCCTGCGATGTAGACGTCGCCGCCGGAGTCGCTGCGGTGTCAGCCGCAGTCGTTGTGGTGGGGACGCTGTCGCCGGGCTCAGTCTCAACCTGCGCGTCGGCCGAGTCGTCGTCGCTGCTCGACTGCAGCAACAAGATGCCGATGACGACAGCCACCAGCACTAACAGCACGCCACGAATAGCGGCGGCGGTGTTGTTCGGACGAGGTTCAGCGCTCATGATTGCTCCCCATTAGTACCAGATCGGACGCCGCGCGCCCGGTAAGGCCGAGCCCGGGATGGGAGTTGAACCCACAACCTCCGCTTTACAAGAGCGATGCTCTGCCATTGAGCTACCCGGGCGTACCAGGTAAGGGTACGGCGCGCACGCGGTCAACCTCGTACAACGCGACCGCAGCCGCCGCGCCGACGTTGAGCGACGCAATGCGTCCGCGCACCGGGATGCTCACCAGCTGATGACAGCGCTGACGCACCAGCCGCGATAGCCCCTTGCCTTCTGAGCCCAGCACCAGCGCCAGCGGCTCGTTAGCGAACGGCAGCTGCGTGACGGGCGTCTCGGCCTCGCTGGCGAGACCAGCGATCCACAGCCCAGCGTCGGCGAGCTTGGCGAGAGCGGCCGGAAGCCCGCCGACCAGCGCGATGGGTAGGTGCTCGATCGCGCCTGCGGCGGCTTTCGTCGCGGCGGGTGTGAGCCGCACCGCTCGATGCTTCGGCACGATCAGGCCGGTAGCGCCGGCAACCTCGGCCGTTCGACAAATCGCGCCGAGGTTCTCTGGGTCGGTGATGCCGTCGAGCGCCACCAGCAACGGCGCGCGGCCCGGCTGCGCCTCGACGAGCGACTCGAGCGGCACGGGTTGGATGGCTCGGGCGCGCGCCACCACGCCCTGGGGCGCATGGCTGCGAGCCGCCTCGGCGAGCTTGGCTGCGCTTACCTCTCGCACTGGCACTCGACGCCGGGCTGCCAAGTCGGCGATCTCCGCGAGAACGGCTGACGCACCGGCGTGTTCGTCGCCGGAGTCACCGTCGGCTCGCTTGCGGTCAGACGGGCCGCGGCCGGTGACTTGTCCGCGGCCGGTGACGCCCGCGAGCGGCGCGATCAAGACCTCCTTAGTCGGGCGTCGATTGGCCAGCAGCAGCTCGCGCACGGCGTGACGGCCTTCGACCTGTTCGCCGCCCAGCCCGTCGGGCCGACGAGGGTCGCTTTGGCCACTTGGTCGTGGGCGTGGCCGCGGGCCTGGCCGTGAGCGCTTAGCCATCGCTGTCGGGCTCGGTCTGGCGCAGCAGTGCCACCGCGTGCGCTTCGATCTTTCGACGCCTCGCGCCAGCGGGCCACAGCTTGGCTGTGATTGGCGACGGCTCGGTGCTGCGGCCCGACAGCGTCACCGGGCCGCCGGCTGCGCGGGTGAGGTTGCGTTGCATTTCTGCGCGGTGCGGCGCGATGCGCGGCGTGTCGCAGATGACCGTGCAGTCGGCGTTGACGACCTGCCAGCCAGCGGCTGCGGCAGCTTCACAGCAGCGCGCCAGCAGCTCGACGCTGTCGGCGTCGGCGAACGCCGGGTCGTTGTCGGGGAACATCGTGCCGATGTCGCCGAGCCCTGCGGCGCTGGCGATGGCGTCGATGATGGCGTGAGCGACGACGTCGGCATCGGAGTGTCCGATGAGACCCAGCTCGTCGTCGAACCGCACGCCGCCGAGCGTGAGGCTGCAGCCCTTTGCGCGCAGCGCGCGGCGGTGCACGTCGTAGCCGTGTCCGACCCGGAACGTCATCGGCTAGCTAGAGCCCGCCTGCGCTGCCAGCAGCGCTTCGAGGATGGCGAGGTCGGCGGGAGTGGTGACCTTGTGCGCGAGAGAGTCGCCTTCGACGACGACGACGTTGCCGCCCGCTAGCTCGACGAGCGTCGCGCAGTCGGGTAGTTGAGCAGCGGGCCGGGCAACGGGTTGAGCAGCGGGTTCGGCACCGCCAAGCGCTCGTTCGTACGCGCGCTGCAGCACGTCGCGGCGAAACGCTTGCGGCGTCTGTATCGCCATCAGCTGGGCGCGGTTGAGCGTCTCGACGACCTGGCAGACATCGGTTGCGCGCTCGGTTGCGGCGACGACCTTGATGGTGTCGGTAGGAGCAAGCCCGGGCACCGCGCCATCGGCGCAGCTGAGCTGCGCGAGGGTTCGAGCGAACAGCTCAGCCGGCGCTGCTGGGCGGGCCGCGTCGTGCACCACGACTTGTGTGACTGTCTGGTTGAGCGCGCGCAGACCCTCTCTTACCGATGCGGCGCGGCTCGCTCCGCCAGCAACGATGGTCGCGCCCAGCTCGCGCAGCGCGGCGACGATCTCGCTGGCGCCCTCGGCTGCCTGGCTGTCGGCTGGCGAGCTTTCAGTAGGCGCGCTTTCCTCGGGCAAGCCCGCCATCAGCGCGCCGGGCAGCACGACCACGACGACGTCGGCGACCTCGGCCGCAGTGCGCGCGGCGCGACACACCAGCGGCACGCCGTCCAGCGCACAGAACTGCTTGTAAGCAAACGGCGCCGCGTCGGTCGTTGCCCCACGCGACACCGCCGGGCGCGCGGCGTTCGCGAACCGCTCGCCGCTGCCCGCGGCAACCACCACAGCTCCGACGCGCCCGGTACCGCTCACGTGCGCTGCCTAGGCGAGCGCGCGTCGCGCTCCAACCGCAAGCGCATCTGGCCCGCGGGCCCGTCCACGCGCTGGCGTCGGCGCAGTCGCGCGGCGCCGATGCCGAGCACGATCAAGCCCGCCGTCACCACGACCGCGAGCACCGCCCACCACACCCGCACCCACCGGCGCGTGCCATCCGCGGTCGCTCGAGTCGCCGCTGCTCGGGCTTCAGCGTCGATGACATCATCGAAAGTCTGCGTTCCGTGAACGCTCAGCACGTGCCGTCCTCCGTCAGCCAAGTTGAGCCACCCGTCGGTCGGCAGGCGGGCCGACGAGCCCGGCACCTTGGCTTCGACCGCGACCCTCACCAGCTCATCGACCGGCCGCCCTGCTCGTCGCTCGAGTTCGACGGGCGAGAGCGCGGCCACCTTGCCGCCCAGCAGCTCGGCGATCATCGCGCCGCCCAGGTCGAACACCGACCGGCGAGCGTCGACGAGCACGGTGAGGTCGTAGTCGACCGTGGTGTCGTCGACGACGACGCGCAACTCGCCGTGAGAGATCAGCCCGTCGGGGCCGTCTATCTCTGCCAGCACCTCCGCCAGATGCTCGGGCGAGACGAACGCCTTGGTCGCGGTGAGCACGCGCCCCGCCGCCGCGCCGTCGCCGAAGTCGACCTGCCAGCCAGCGTCGCGCGCGTCGTCGAGCCGGAGCAGCGACAGCAGGTCGGGCACCGCTTCGAGCGTGGGCTCGTCGAAGGTCACCATCAGCTCGACCGTGCCCGCGCCCGTGGGTTCGGTGACGTCGATCTCGACAGCAACGTCGACGCGGCACGCCCCTGCCAGCACCGCCGTCGCAATGAGCGTCGCGCCCAGCGCGGCCGTGGCACGCCACGACAACGTTGAGCGCTGCGGCCGGCTAGTCGGCGGCGACTTGCACCTCGGCTGAGCCAGAGTCGTCGTTGCCCGAGTCGCCGACCGACACCTGCTTGGGTTCGGTCAGTCCGCCGCCAGCCGGAACGCGCTGCCGGGGGGCACCGATCAAGAAGCTGTCTTCTTCTTCGCCTTCCGCCTCGCGCAGAGCCTGCTCGGGGTCGAAGCCTTCGATCGAGGTGAACACGATCTCGCCTACGCCGTCGTTGGCTTCGGCATCGACGTCGACGATGATCATCTGGCCAGCGACGAACTCTTTGTAGAGGATGCGCTCAGACAAGATGTCTTCAACCTTGTGCTGGATGGCACGCCGCAGCGGGCGAGCGCCCAACTCGGGTTCGTAGCCGTTCTCGGCGAGCCACCGCTTCGCCGCGTCGGTCAGCTCGAGGCCCATGCCCTGGGCGCGCATCTGCTCGGCGGTGCGAGCGATCATCAGGTCGACGATTTGGCACACCTCGTCGACGCTGAGCTCGTGGAACACGATGGTGTCGTCGATGCGGTTCAAAAACTCGGGCCGGAAGTGCCGCTTAAGCGCGTCTTGCACCTGCTCTCGCATGCGCTGGTAGCTGAGCGTCTCGTCGTTGGGGGTGAACCCGACCTGGCCCTTCCGTAGCTCAGCGGTGCCCAGGTTGGACGTCATGATCAGCACGGTGTTGCGAAAGTCGACCGAGCGGCCCTGCGCATCGGTGAGCCTGCCTTCTTCGAGAATCTGCAGCAGCGTGTTGAACACGTCGGGGTGCGCCTTCTCGACCTCGTCGAACAGCACGACTGAGAACGGCTTGCGCCTCACCGCCTCGGTCAGCTGGCCGCCCTCGTCGAAGCCGACGTAGCCGGGCGGCGCGCCCACCAGGCGGCTGACCGTGTGCTTTTCCTGGTACTCAGACATGTCGATGCTGAGGAGCGACGACTCGTCGCCGAAGAGGAACTCGGCGAGCGTCTTCGCCAGCTCGGTCTTGCCGACGCCAGACGGGCCCAAGAAGATGAACGAGCCGCCGGGACGCTTGGGGTCTTTCAGCCCCGCGCGGGTGCGGCGAATGGCTTGGCTGACCGCGGTGATGGCGTCACCCTGGCCGATGACACGCTTGTGCAGCTCGTCTTCCATGCCCAGCAGCTTGCGGGTCTCTTCTTCGGTGAGCTTGTAGACGGGAATGCCTGTCCAGATCGACAGCACCTCGGCGATGGCCTCTTCGTCGACCTCGTCGAACAGGTCGACGCCCTCGGCCTTCGCGGTCTTGGTGATTTCGGCGCGCTGGCTCATCAGCTCTTTCTCTTGCTCGCGCAGCTCGCCCGCCTTCACGAAATCTTGCTCTTCGACGGCGACGTCTTTGGCTGTCTTTACTTCGGTGAGCTTCTGGTCGATCTCGCGCAGCTCGGTGGGCGCGCCCATTCGCTTGATGTGGAGGCGGCTGCCCGCCTCGTCGATCAGGTCGATCGCCTTGTCGGGCAGGTGCCGGTCTGAGATGTAGCGGTCGGCGAGGTTGGCTGCTGCGACGACCGCCTGGTCGGTGATGGTGACCCGGTGGTGGTGCTCGTAGCGGTCGCGCAGCCCCTTCAGAATCTCGATGGTGTGCGAGAGCGTCGGCTCGTCGACCGTGATGGGCTGGAAGCGCCGTTCGAGCGCGGCGTCTTTCTCTAGGTACTTGCGGTACTCATCGAGCGTCGTCGCGCCGATGGTTTGCAGCTCGCCGCGCGCCAGCATCGGCTTGAGGATGGAGGCGGCGTCGATGGCGCCTTCCGCGGCGCCCGCGCCGACGAGCGTGTGCAGCTCGTCGATGAACAGCAAGATGTCGCCGCGCTGGCGAATCTCGCCGAGCACCTTCTTGAGGCGCTCTTCGAAGTCGCCTCGGTAGCGGCTGCCGGCGACCAGCGCGCCCAGGTCGAGCGTGTAGAGGTGCTTGTTTGCGAGCACGTCTGGCACGTTGCCGTCGACGATCTTCTGGGCGAGGCCTTCGACGATCGCCGTCTTGCCGACGCCTGGCTCGCCGACGAGCACGGGGTTGTTTTTGGTGCGTCGCGACAGCACCTGCATGACCCGCTCGGTCTCGCGCAGCCGGCCGATGACCGGGTCGAGCTTCTTGTCGCGGGCGTCTTTGGTGAGGTTGCGGCCGAACTGGTCGAGCACCGCCGAGCCGCTCTGCTTGCCCTGCGCGCTGCCGCCGCCGGTGGTCGCGCCGACGGTCTCTCGGCCGGCGCTGCCGTAGCCCGACAGCACCTGGATGACCTTCTGGCGCACCTTCGCCAGCTCGGCGCCGAGCTTGACGAGCACCTGGCTGGCGACGCCGTCTCCTTCGCGCAGCAAGCCCAGCAAGATGTGCTCGGTGCCGATGTAGTTGTGGCCGAGCTGCAGCGCTTCGCGCAGCGACAGCTCGAGCACCTTCTTGGCGCGCGGCGTGAACGGGATGTGGCCGTTCGGTGAGTTGGTGCCGTGGCCGATGATTTCGACGACCTGCTCGCGCACGGCGTCGAGCGAGATGCCGAGCGACTCGAGCGAGGTGGCAGCGACGCCTTCGCCTTCGTGGATGAGCCCGAGCAAGATGTGCTCGGTGCCGATGTAGCTGTGGCTCAGCAGGCGGGCTTCTTCTTGGGCGAGCACGACGACACGTCTTGCTCGGTCGGTAAAGCGCTCAAACATCGTTCAAGCTCCGTTTCTGGGTAGGGCGGACGTTGGTTGAACCGCTGGACTCGCTCTCATAGTGGAAGTTTACCGGTAGCTGGTCGCGCATCGGTTCGCCAGTTCGTTCGCCAGTTCATTCGACTGGTCGCTGCCGGTGGGTTTGACTGCCCGTGTAACGGCTCGGCGGCGGCCAGGCCATACCGTGAGCGTCGTGAGCGCCCTCAGCCCGCTGGCGGTTCGACCGAACGCGAACGACGACATGGCGCGCATCGAGGCCGCGCTGGGGGCGGCGGTGCTGACCGACGATCCGCTTCTCACCGAGATGGCGTCGCACCTCATTCCCGCTGGCGGCAAGCGTCTGCGGCCAGCGTTCGTGGTTGCGGCCGCGCTGTCGGCTCGGCCCGACGGCGACGCGCCCGACGCGGTGAGCGACGACATGGTGACCGGCGGGGTGGCGGTCGAGCTGGTGCACCTCGGCTCGCTGTACCACGACGACGTGATGGACGACGCGCAGACGCGGCGCGGCATCGAGGCGGTCAACTACCGCTGGGGGAACTTGAAGGCGATCCTCGCCGGCGACTTCCTGCTGGCGAAGGCGTCTGAGCTGGCCGCCGGGCTGGGCACGGAAGTGGCTGGCTTGCTGGCGGCGACGATCGCTCGGCTGTGCGAGGGCCAGGTGCGCGAGCTGGGCTTCATCTACGACACGTCGCGCACCGAGGCGCAGTACCTAGAAGCGATCAGAGGGAAGACGGCCGAGCTGTACGCGACGTCGTGCCGCATCGGCGGGTTGGTCGCCAGCTTGGGAGGTGACACGTTGGGCGGTGACCCGTTGGGCGGCGACGAGCTGGACCGGCTTGAGCAGTTCGGCCGCAGCTACGGGATGGCGTTTCAGATCGTCGACGACATCTTGGACTTGACGTCGAACGACGTGGCGATGGGCAAGCCGACCGGCAACGACCTGCGCGAGGGCGTCTACACGCTGCCGGTGCTGCGCACTTTGGCCGACGGGGGTGCGCTTGCTTCGGAGTTGCGCTCGCTGCTGGTGACAGATGCCACGGCCGATCAGCTGGCGCGCGCTCGCAGCATCGTGCTGTCGAGCGGCCACATCGAGAGCGCGGTTAGCGCGGCGGGGCGCTACGTCGATGAGGCGGTGAGGTGCTTGCGCTTGAGGCGCGGCGACGGTCTCGGCGGCGAGCCGGCGGGCGCGCTTGGAGGCGAGTCGGGCTCGACGCCGACCGCGCGGGGGATGAGCGAAGCCGCCGCCAACTTGCTGGCTTCGTTGCGGGTGCCGGCGTCCTGAGCGACGCGGTGCGCTGGCCTTCGCGCAGGCACTATCAAGCGCCTTTCTTTGACGCCGGGCGCGATGCGCGCTGGGCGTGGGGCACCAAGACGTTCGTGATGGGCATCGTCAACGCGACCGACGACTCGTTTTCTGACGACGGCGTGGCGGATTGCCCGGAGGCTGCCGCTGCGCTGGCGGTGCGGTTTGAGCGAGCGGGCGCGGACATCGTCGACGTCGGTGGCGCTTCGAGCCGTCCGGGTGCTGCGCCGACGCCGCTCGATGTCGAGCTGCGCCGAGCGGTTGGCGCGGTCGAGGCTGTGCGCGAGGCGGTGTCGCTGCCGGTGTCGGTCGACACGACGCACGCCGAGGTCGCGCGGGCGGCGCTCGATGCGGGCGCGACCGTGGTGAACGACATCACGGGGCTGCGGTCTGATGCAGCCATGGCGCGGGTCGTTGCCGAGGCGGGAGCGGGCGTCGTGGCGATGCACAACCAGCGGGGCCGTCGCCACACCGACACGATGCGCGACGTGATCGCTGGGCTGCGAGCGAGCTTGGAGATTTGCGAGCGTCACGGCATAGGTGCAGATCGTGTGATCGTCGACCCGGGTTTCGGGTTCGGGTTTGGCCCGGCGCAAAACTTGGAGATGCTGCGGCGGCTAGGCGAGCTGTGCGAGCTGGGGCTGCCGATCTTGATCGGCACGTCGCGCAAGTCGACCATCGGCGCGGTGACCGGCGCCGACGTGGGCGACCGCTTGTGCGGCACAGCTGCCAGCGTCGCGCTGGCGGTCGCCGCTGGCGTCGACGTGGTACGAGTGCACGACGTGCCGGAGATGCTCGGTGCGACCCAGTTCGCCGACGCCGTCGTGCGCGCCAACGCCCCCACGCGCGCCGATCCCGCCGCGCCAGACGATCTCGTCACGCCCGGGCCGATTCAGCACGGACACGAGTAGCGCACCGACAGCGACGTGTGCCAACTACCCAGAAACTGTGCCAAACATCCTGAAACTGTGCCAACTACCCAGAAACTGTGCCAAACACCTGGCAGCCCGGTAGGGTGGGCCCGTGAGCACTTGGGAACCCGAACCGCGCGTCATCGACGACTGGCTGAGCGACGCCCTCGCGCACGTCCCAGCCGTGGAGTTGCGCGGCGCCCGCGGCGTGGGGAAGACCACCACAGCGGGGCTGCACGCCGCCACGGCCTTCCACCTCCAGATGCCGAATGTGCTCGACGCGGTCAAGAGAGACCCCGACCAACTTCTGCGAGCCGAACGACCAGTCCTGATAGACGAGTGGCAACTCTACCCAGAGACGATGAACTTGGTGAAGTTCGAGGTCGACAATCGAGCGCCCGCTGGCAGCTTCATCCTCACCGGAACACCCTCTGCGCCTCAAACGTCCGACGCACACTCGGGAGCGGGACGCGTCATCTTGAATCACATGCGTCCTTACTCGCTGGCGGAAAGAAAGCTGGCCAAACCTACCGTGTCACTGAAACGACTGTTCGGCACCGATCAGATCAACATACGCGGGGACACCGACGCAAGTCGCGACACATATCTTGAGCATCTCGTGCGATCGGGGTTTCCCGAAGTCTTTCACGCCCCGGAAAGATTTCGCACAGCATACCTTGAAGCATACATCCAAAAGATTGCTGACAAAGACATAATGACAGTGTCTGATCGGAAGATCTCAGTCACACCTGACCTACTGCGGCGATGGATGGCGGCTTATGCTCGCGCGACCGCTATGGACTCAAAGTACGTGACCATTCGCAACGATGCTCACTTTGAGGATGGCGATCCTCCATCTGAGGAATCCGCGACGGGGTTTCGGACGGCGCTCGAGAAACTTGGTGTCATCGAAGATCAGCCTGCCTGGAGCCACCCGCTCGGGCTGATCAAGCGATGCAAGACGACATCCCTTCGCCATCTCGTAGACCCAGCGTTGGCAGCTGCGCTGGTGAATGCCTTTTGGCTTACGGAAGTGGAAGTAGCCACAGATCTTGGCGACTTAGATGTGAGTGAATCATTTCTCGGCAAGTTGTTTCAATCGCTGATTGTCCAGTCAATGCGTGTATATGCTTCCGTCTTGCCAGATGCGAAAGTCTGGTGGTTTGGGACGAGGCAAGTGCGAAGCAAATCAGATCAACGCGAGGTTGATATCGTCGTCACCGACAAAGACGGCAGGGTGCTAGCCATCGAAGTGAAGATGGCGGATCACGTGGTAGGCGCAGACTGCAAGCACCTCAACTGGCTGCGCGCACGACTTGGCCCTCTGTGGGCGGACGGCATTGTGATCTACGCCGGCGCAAAGGCATATAGACGGGAGCGCGACGGCATCGGCGTCGTCCCCGCCGCCCTACTCGGGCCGTAGTCCGGCAACGCTGGAGCGCGACTTTGCCGCGCGTCGGATATCATTAGCGCTGTGACAACGCCCGAGAAGTGGCACCCCAGCTACATCCACCGAGCTTCGAGCGCCGACTTGGCGAAGCCTGCGCGCGTGCTGCTGGCGGAGTTGGCGGGCGTGTCGCTACCTGCGCCTGCTGCCCGGCGACTGCGTGCCGACTTGGCGGCTGCCGCCAACGCACGCGACATCGGCGACGCGCTGAACGCGGCTCGGCTGGTGCTGGTGTCGCGCTCGTCGCTGGCTGGCTTCGGCGTGGAGCGCCCGAGGTGGGTCATCGAGACATTGCGGCGAGCAGGTGCAGTTGAGCCGACCGGCACGCACGGCGTGTGGCGGTTCGTCGGCGGCGACTACTGGGTGCCCGATGAGTTCATCGCGAGTTCGCTGCACGTGAACCGCGATAGCGCAATGAGCTGGGGCCGGGCAGCGTTACCGCAGCTGATGGGCTGGACGAAGCGCTTTACCGGGCTCAACATCAACGTGCCTCCAGCGCAGACGGTGCCCGCACCGCTGCGTTCCTCGTCTCGTCGCCGCCAAGCGAGCGCCGGCGTGTCACGCTGGGAAGCCCGCGCGCCCTTCTGGGTCGGTCGCGGACTGCCGATGTTCGCTCCCGCGACAGAACTCACTTACATTGCCGCCCACCCTACTCACTACAACCTCATCGACCTGCCTGAGTTCTTGGAGCCACTCTGCGCGTTGGTGGAGATTGATGAGTTGCTGGTCGAACTGGAGCCATTGCCCCGCTCGTCGTGGATGCGCGCCTGCGTGTTGCTGCAATACGGACTTCGCCGCGACTTGGCCGATCTCGCGTTCGCCAAAGCACCACCGGGTAGTGGGCCATACTACTTTGTTTACGAAGATCGAATTCGGGAAATGGCAGAGGAACCGCTAAGAGCCTGGTATCATTCTTACCAGCTGTACGACACCATTTCCCCTACAGCGTACTTTCTCCAGCAAGGCCGTCGAGGCGCCGGTGCAGACACGCCCGACGACCTTCGCGCGATGATCGAGAGCGGACTAGCTGGAGCACAACTTACGCTTAATGGCGAACCGGAGGACCTGCTGGTATGAAGCCCGAACTCACGGCGGAGGCAGTCTACGAACGATACGGAGCTGTGACACCCACGGAACGACAACACGCACTGCTTGATGTAGTTCAAGATCACTTCCTATACGCAATTTATCGGCTCGGGCTGTTTAGCCTGGACGACATACTTCGCTTCATCGGCGGAACTTCTACCCGCAAGAACCGACTTGGTTTTGACAAGCGCATTTCACACGACATTGACCTCATCGCGGCATCACTGCGAGCTAGGGATAGCGTGTTGGCACGGCTGAATGGCATCACGTGCGGGCCTTTCACATTCAGACTCGCACCGAACTCACGTCCGTTGACGGTGGTGGCCGCGAGTGACATACTCCCTGGCGGACATCTTTCTTTCAAGCTCGACATCAGCACTGACGACCGCGATGCGCCGCCGCCTCGCATCACGCCACCCGTCAACCGGCCGCTGTTGCCAATGCCAGCAAGCGACTTGTACTCCTTTGATGTTGACATCATGATACCGACGTTAGCCATCGAAGAGAACATCGCGGAAAAGTTGTGCAGGCAACATCTCAAGCCAGTTGGCCGAGATACTTACGACGTGGCACACTTGACTGAGATTCTAACGGCCAAGGCACCGTTGATTGCGAAGTTGTCGGCTCGTTCAATGTCATCCGGCCGAGGGAAGGGCGGACTTGTCACCCAGCACCCGAAGACGGGTCAGCTCGTCATTGCGAACAACTACACGCAACTGACCGCTAAGGCGTTTGCACAGGCACTGGCCAGCGACCGGCGCGACAGACACATGCTCGACTTTGTTCCGGCTCTGGACGACGACACGCTCATTCGCAATTTTCACAGATGGCGCGATGCCATGATCAACGCCTTAGCTCCCTTCCACGATGCCTTGCTCGCGGACGAACGCTTGACGATCATTTCATTTAGGAAGCAGCGCAAACTTACGCCTGGTATTGCCACGCCTGTTGATGGTATCACGCCTGCCGACGTAGCTGACATTGTGAGCGAACTTGACCGTGAAATTCTGGAAGCCGTCGCCAACGGCGAGTTCACCGACATCCCCGCCACCAACGCAGTTCCTCACGCCTCCTAGAGCCCACCCCAACACCCTTGATGCCCGCGCTGCGTGGACGGAGGACGGAGACGCTTGCCTTAGCGAGGCTGACCTTGACACCCTGCGGTTTGCGTCTGGGCGCGTGGCTGCTGTAGCCTGTTGAGGTTCCGCCGGGAGGACACGCGGCGAATCAGTACCAACAGGCCAACAGGGGGTTGCCTTTCAATGCCACGCACAAGCAGCACAAGCAATGACGAGCATCAGCGCCGGCGCGCGCAGCTAGAGGCGTTGCGTGAACGGCTCATCGGCACCGATGGCCGAAGCCGGCTCATCAACGTGAACCTGAGTTCAGACCGCGGGCGGTTCATCACGCTCCTCGGCCAAGATGTCGACGCGATCTTCGAGCAGATGTGGGGCGGCACTCGAGGCCAGGGCTTTACGTTCCGAGCCACTGAGGACGCACGCTCGCCAGCAGCGCGGCAGCTCCAGACCCGGCTGGACCAGACTTCGCTAGACAAGCGCTTGAGCTCCATATTCCGAGAGTCCAGAATAGCTACGCAAGAACATGGCATGGACCTGCTATATCTCGCGTTGGGGTTCTTGCAGTGGTTTGAGAGCGATGCGGGCAACACCATGCGAACGTCGCCACTCATACTGGTGCCTGTCACTCTGGAGCGCATTGAACTCAACCGCTATCGGCTTGTTTTTCGGGAAGAAGAACTGGAACAAAATGTTCCGTTAGCCAAGCGACTCCGTGACGACTTCAATGTGACACTGCCTGTTCCGAACGCAGAGGGTGACACTCCCACCACATACTTCGACAGAGTTCGCGAAGCAATCATGGACCCAGAGACCGACACACAGGCGAGCCACAAGAGGCGGGCCAAGTGGAACGTAGTAGCCGATAAAGCACAACTAGGATTCTTCTCGTTCGGCAAACTTAGAATGTACCGAGACCTAGACCCTGAGGAAGGCGCTTGGCCCGAACGCTACTTGGAGGAGCATACGCTAGCGAAGCAGCTGTTGGCCGATGGGTTCGGTGAACCCGACCCTCCGGTCATTGACGCGAACGAGCGTCTGGATAGTCAACTCGACCTTTCAACCGCATGCCATGTCGTAGATGCCGACAATTCGCAAGTTCGCGTGCTTGAGGAAGTGCGCCAAGCGCGAAGCCTCGTGATCCAGGGGCCGCCCGGGACGGGAAAGAGCCAGACCATCACCAACATCATTGCCTCAGCTGTAGCGCGCGGGCAGACTGTCCTTTTCGTAGCAGAGAAGATGGCAGCCCTTGAGGTAGTGTCCTCTAAGCTGAAGAACATCGGCTTGGACGCGATGTGCTTGGAGCTACATTCCAACAGGGCCATAAAGAGCAAGGTGTACCAAAATCTTGGTGCTACTCTTAATCAGGCAAGGCACCACGGCTCTACCGACATCGATGACAGTATACTACCATTGGAAGCGGCGCGAGACCAGGTGAACAAGATCGCGGATGTTCTGCACAGCCCTCTTTCACCAGGTGGATACAGCGCCCGCGGCATTATGGATGTCATCGCGCATTATGACCGCGTTGGACTACGCCCGGACTTTGAGCTTCCCACTACAGCGGACATTACTGATGCGCGCCTGGACGAGCTTCGACAGCTGATTTCAGAATGGCACACTGGACTTGCTGGGCTCGGTGACTTGAACGAACACCCTTTGCGCGCCGTGCGCGACCACTCGCTAACGCCGCCTTATGATATCACACTTGGCAAGCCACTGGAGAATGTTCTTGCGGCGGTCCGGGAGTACCAGAGTGCTTGTGATGAGGTCGAGCGACTACTGGGCAAGCACCTGGGGAAGATGAGGCTGCGACGAGGACCCGGTGACCTGAGAGAACTGATGCAACTCTTACGGATTTTTCGGCGGACCGAAATCAGACGGTACGTAGCCGCGCTTGATCTCTTGGCTAAGGATTCACCCGATTTCGACGTCACCCGTATTCGCAAAGAACTCAACCGACGGTTTGCACCAAGACGGCACAATGCAAACCAACACCTGGAACAGTTGGTGGGCGATGTGGTGGACGAGTGGGGTCGCGACGAACGCCGAGCGGTCGTGCGCTTCCTGTGCCATGCGAAAGAGCTCCTGGACACCAAAGAGCTGTCGCGACGGTCGCTCGGTCCGTTGGCTCGGGCCCTGAAGTTGACTGACCTGGAGCCATCTGAACTGGCTGCGGCAAGCGAAGTTGACTGGGATACACTTCGAGTCTGGGCGGCCAAAGTCACTGGCGTTGAGCTAGAGACAGTATCTGGAAATAACGTGCTCGATTCATTCCGGGCCGTTCGGACTGTCAAGGTTGAACACCCAGAGTTGAGTGCACGACTAGAGGAGGCTCACCAAAACTTCGTGAGCGCATACAAGTCTGCGACAGAGAAGCTCAAACTGTGCCGTCACGCCATCGGTGATACCGAGAACAACACAGCTGCCACTGGCGAGGACTCGTGGCTACATCATGGGCAGCGACCACGAGTGATCAAGAAACTCAAAATCATACTAGGAGCCCTTGATCGTTACCCCGACTGGGCCGACCATCTCAGACGGCGGAAGGTGTTGGTTGACGCCCAACTTGAGCCCCTGGTCACATACTGTGAGGCTGAACATCCTGGGTTACAACATACGCTGGAGGTCTTCGAATATGCGGTGGCGCTTGCGAGAAGCGAACGGCATATCATTGACGGCACAGAGGCCAACACGCTTCGCTACATGGACTGCGACGAGCTGGTGGACCGTTTCCGCCTCGCTGACGAGGCGTCACTACTCGGTGCGCGAGCAGCGGTCAGGTCTAGCCACCGTCAGGCGGTCCCTCAAGGTGAAGGTGGCTCAATGGCCAGAGTCAGAACCGAGGCGGGAAAGCAACGTCAGCATCCCGCGCTGCGACAGTTTATTCGCGCGACAAAAGATGTTTTGCCGAGAATCAAGCCTGTGTTCCTCATGAGCCCTGCGTCTGTGGCCCAATACTTGCCAATGGGAGACCTCCAGTTCGATCTGGTGGTCTTCGACGAGGCTAGCCAGATCACGCCCGAAGATGCCATGGGTTCCATCTTGCGTGCGAAGCCAGACGGCCAGGTAATCGTGGTGGGCGATCCGAAGCAGCTGCCACCTTCACGGTTCTTTCAACGCATGACGAGTGACGGAACCGATGCTGAGGAAGACCCAGATGAACAACCCAATCCAAGACTAGAGGAGAACGAGAGCATTTTGATGATGTGCCAGGCCCAAGGACTGCCCACGCACATGCTTACGCAACACTATCGATCTAAGCTACCATCGCTCGTTGAAGTCTCCAACCAAAGGTTCTATGACAATAGACTCGCGCTGCCCCCTTCGCCGATTGCCAAGACAGATGAGTTTGGCCTTCGATTCATTCCGGTGCAAGGAATGTATCACCCCCAAAGGCAGTGGTAGCGGGCTGTCAAACACAAATCCCGATGAGGCCGACGCGGTATGCGAGGCACTAGCGCGTCACGCCCGAGAGCACGTAGGACTAACTGTGGGTGTCGTGGCACTATCCAAAGCACAGGCCGATCTCATCGACGAACGCATAATGATGGCACGAGGTAGAGACAAGGTGTTGGATGAGTGGATGTCAGCTTTGGAGGGAAGACAGGATGCAGAGGAGGTCTTTGTCAAGAACCTTGAGAACGTGCAAGGTGATGAGAGGGACGTGATAGTCATCAGCGTTGGCTACGGTCCGCAAGAGAATGGCGACATGACAATGAATTTTGGCCCTATCAACCACCCTGGAGGCGAACGTCGCTTGAATGTGTTGTTTACTCGTGCCCGATGGCGCTGTGACGTATTTTGCTCGTTCGAGCCATCCGACATCACCACGAGAGGAGCGGTCGGCCTAGGGAGACAAGTTCTTAAGGACTATCTTGTCTCCGCAAAGAGCGAGACTTTCAATCAAGCCAAGATCAGAGGCCATAGCGGCGACGGCTACCTTGAGGCCGACATTGCGGACGAAATCCAAGAACTAGGCTATAGCGTGGAACAACGTGTAGGCTCAGACGGTCTTATCATTGACCTGGCAGTGCGCAACCCCAACCACTCAGACGAGTTCATGCTTGCTGTCGAAACCGACGGCACCACGTATCGTCAAGCGCTGTCGGCACGTGAGCGAGATCGCCTTCGACGGTCTGTGCTTGAGAACTACGGGTGGCGGTACTACCGAGTGTGGATTTCCGAGTGGTTCCAGAACCGAAAGAAGGCTGTCAACAAGCTGCGTGACGCGCTCAAGGCCGCGGAGGACGAGATGCGGCAAGGCGTTCGCGTTAAGGGAGCCAACGAACCTGCAGATGAAGAAGACGACGAAGGAACGGTCGGGGCCACTCCTAAGTCGCCTCTACCAGCCGATGACAGCTCCACTGCTCGCGATATTCCGAAGTATTACAATAGCATCGATGATGTGTCGGATGAGGAAATGCGAGACGCGATTGAGTGGGCAAGAGCCAACAACGGTGAACTTGACCACGAGGAGCTCGTACAGGAGGTACGTAGGCGACTTGGATTCAGCCGCTTGGGTTCCAACATCAGGGGACGCATCGAGCTAGCTCTCTTGGAACTCGATCATGAAGAGTAGTCCAGCTAGCCCGTGAACACTCGCGCGCCGGTGCCTCATGGACACAGCCGAGAGGCATCACAGCCTCGCGTCCCATCGTCCACTAGCAGCCTGCCTATGTCGCCAGTTGCAATTTCGTCCGTGGGACTACACGCTGCTGAGGGCTGCAGCGCACGCGCCAATGCCCACGATCACCAAGATCGCCGCACCCAGGCAAGTCCACAGCCCTGCTAGAGCCAAGCCGCGGTTCGGCGCGCCTTGATTGGCACGCTGCAGCGCGACGCTGCTGAAGATAAGTCCCAAGATCCAACTGGGGACGCTGATGAACGGCACGAGAAACAACACGACCGACACCACGGCGAGCGTGAGCCCCGCAACTGCCAATCCGTTGGTCTGATGCTGCTGCATTGTCTTGCCTCCTTGGCTTACCCTACCTTGACAGGGCATTAGTATGGGCTAGAACAGAAAAAAGAAGAGGAGTCCGCCGAAGAGGGACGCAAGTATTGTGATCGCAAGGAAAATCAGAATTGCGGAACCCAAGCAAATCCAGAGTCCCGCCCTCGCTAGTCCGCCATTAGGTGCACCTTCGTTGGCGCGCTTCAGACCGATGCTGCTAAACGTGACTCCAAGAATCCAGCTTACGATATTGATACCCATACCCCAAAATGCGACCACTGACACCAACGCCATCACGAAACCTGCGATTGCCAAGCCGTTCTTGTCGAGGGCTGGTTGCGTTCCCACCTGAGACGCCATGGGCTGAGTAGGTAGCGAAGGCGCTGAAGCAACTGAACCTGCCTCTGCCGTCGCTTGAGGGGCCGGAGCCGCATCCTGCTGGGCTCCGTCACCGACTTCAATGAGTTGCAGAGCCCAACCGATGCACGCGCCTGCCGCCATGAGCGTCAGGATCGCACTCGGCCAGCCGATCAAGGCGTACAGCAAGACCTGCAACCCCATGAGCGCAAGCAACCCACCTACGAGAAGCGCGACCCAACCACGAGCAAAGCGGTCAAGTTGCTGCCAACGGCTACGCACTTCGCCAAAGACGGTGTTGTTCTGGCTCACGTCAGTCCTCCGGTTGCTGTGGTGATTGAGCAGACCATAGCGCACCTCTTACACCATTTCAAGGATTTGGCTGCACGAACTCGAGCTGACTCTTGACGAGCTTGGCGAGAGCGCGCCGGCCGGTGCGGCGCGGTGGCTTTGGCAGCGGGCAGAGACCGCGCGCTAGGGGCCGAGGAGGGCGGCTGGGATCACGGCGAAGCCGGTGTCTTTGTGTCGGTAGGCGTGCTTGCCGGTGGTGATGATGCCAGCATCGAGCAGACGGTCGCCGATGGTGCGCTTGAGCCACGACAGATGCCGGAAGTCACGAGGCTTCGGCAACGCCGACAACTTGACCTCTAGCGCCACGACGCCACCATCGCGCCGGACGACGATGAGGTCAACCTCGTGCGTCTCGTCTCGCGTTCGCAGGTGATGGACGTTGGCTCGATGGAACTCCGCGTAAACGCGCACCGACTGCGCTACTAGCGACTCAAATAACGCGGCAACCAGCGGCCGCTGCTTTGAGATGTACTGCCGCGGCCCGTCGACGCTCGCCAGGGCCACCGCATCGGTGCCGAGCGCCTCGGCTGCAAGCGCAGGGTCGACGAGGTGATGCTTCGGCGCCTTGCCGAGCTTGCGAAGATTGTTTAGCGACGGCCTCCAGGCTGGCAGCGGCTCAACTATGTACGCATCAGCAAGTGCGCGACGAATAGCCAACGACTGTGACTCCGATGGCTTCTCGGCCTCGCCGGGCGTCGCGCTGTCGCGGATCGTCTCATACGTCGCGGTGGTCGCCGTGGCCGCCGCGTAGGCCTGCGTCCATCGGCGCAACGCGTCTGGGTCGTGTCGTGGCACCTCTGTGCCGTCGCCGCTCAGCGCATAGCTGAAGGTCGCCTCCAAATAACCGCTCAGCAGCTCCTGGCGAAGGTTGGCTGGTCGGTCGCGAATGCCAGGGAAGCCCGATCCGGCGATCTCCTCCGCGTAGTCGGGCAACACGACCTCGGTTTCACCTAGCACGTCGGACGCGTCGCCGGCGAGTAGGTCGCCGAGGGAGACAGCCGGCGCGGCGAGACCACGTTCAGCCAGCGACATCGGCCGCATCAACAAGAAGACGTATCGCCCTGCGCCTGTGTGCAACGGGTCTTCAGTTGGCGCCGCGGAACCTGCCAGCAAGAACCGGTTGGGCGATGTGTCTTCGTCGACGGCGCGTCGCACCAAGTCCCATGACGCCGGATACTTCTGCCACTCGTCAATCAAGATGGGTGTCTCACCAGTGGTAAGCACGTCGGGGTGGCCCTCGACGACCGCAAACTGCTGGGGAATGTCCAGCCGGTAGATCGTGTTCGCGCGGCGGGCGGCCGTTTCCGACTTCCCGACCCCTCGCGCGCCACGCAACACCACCGCTGGCAAGCCAGCACACAGTTCGTCGAGGCGCTCGTCGACTATGCGGCGGACGTAAGACACGCTTGGAGGATAGCACCGACGCGGCAATGCCAGAGGCGATTGGGCGGCAATCTTGGAGGTGATTGGGCGGCCAAAACTGGGGCGATTGGGCGGCTAGAACCGCGGCGATTGGGCGGTTGTGGGCGGGCTAGTGCTTGAACTGGCGTTCGGCGGTGAAGAGCATGGCGAGGTTGAGCTCGTCGGCGCGGGCGATGACGTCGGAGTCGCGCACCGAGCCGCCGGGCTGGACGACGACGGCGACACCGGCTGCGGCTGCGGCTTCGACGCCGTCGGCGAACGGGTAGAACGCGTCAGACGCGCACGCTCCGCCCGCCGCGCGACCGGCAGCCTTGGCTGCCGCCAGCTGCGCCGACTCGACGCGGTTCTGCTGGCCAGCGCCGATGCCCCAGGCAGTGCCTCCCGCCGCCAGGACGATCGCGTTTGAGCTGACGTGCCCGCACACCCGCCAGGCAAAGCGGGCATCGGCCAGCTCTGCTTCGGTGGGCTGCCGCTTGGTCACGACCTGCCAGTCGACAGGCGCGCTGGCGAAGGTGTGCGCGGTCTGCACTAACCAGCCGCCGCCGATCTGCCGCAGGTGCAAGCCCGTCGCCCCGTCGGGCCCAGGAGCCTCCAGTACCCGGGTGTTCGCACGCCGCGCAGCCAGCCGCTCGACCGCGCCGTCGGCGTAGCCCGGCGCAATGATCACGTCGGCTTGCGCGGCCGCTTCTACGCGCTCGACCGTCGCCAAGTCGACCGCCTGGCTGAACGCGACGATGCCGCCGAACGCGGAACGCTCGTCGCACCCATACGCCCGCTCATAGGTGTCAGGCAAGTCGCTGCCGACCGCCGCGCCGCACGGGTTGGCGTGCTTGACGATGACCACCGCGACGCCGCTGCCGATGTCACCCGTCGCAGCCGCCAAGTCGTGCGCAACACGCCACGCCGCATCGGCATCTGAGTAGTTGAGGTAGCTGAGCGCCGGGCCGTTGTGCTGCACCGCACGATCCCAGAACGGGTTGGTGCCCGCCTCGCGGTAGCGAGCGCCCTGCTGGTGCGGGTTCTCGCCGTAGCGACAAACATCGGCTCGCTCCAGGCTGACCGTTAGTCGATCGGGCAACCGATCGGGCAGCCCAGCGTCGGCGCCCGGGCCCGCCCCTGCGTCAAACCACCGCACGATCTCCGCGTCGTAAGCCTGCGTGTGAGCAAACGCTCGCTGAGCCAGCCGCCGACGGGTCGCCAGACTGACGTCGCCGCTGACGCGCAGCTCATCGAGCACCACCGCGTAGTCGTCCGGGTCGACCAGCACTGCCACCCCGCCGGCATCGGTGCCGAAGTTTTTCGCAGCCGCCCGCACCATCGCCGGACCGCCGATGTCGATCAGCTCGACGCCAGGGTCAGCCCCGAACGGATACAAGTTGCACACCACCAAGTCGATGGGCGTGAGCCCACGCTCGGCCAGCTGCGCCATGTGCTCAGGCTTCGCGCGATCCGCGAGGATCGCCCCGTGGATCGCAGGATGCAGCGTCTTCACTCGCCCGTCCAGCATCTCTGAGCCGCCGGTCACGTCGTCGACAGCCACGACCGGCACGCCAGCCTCCGCGAGCGCCGCCGCCGTGCCGCCGCTCGACACGATCTCGCAGCCGACGTCAACCAGCTGCTGCGCGAACTCGACCACTCCGGTCTTGTCGTAGACCGACACCAGCGCCCTCACGTCGACGCTTCTCTCGCAGACGACCAGACCCGCGACCCGGCGAGTGACGACCGGGCGAGCGACGACCCGGCGAGCGACGGCGCGCCGACAGCCAACTCCGCCAAGAACTGCGCGATCGTCGCGGGATACAGCTCGCGCTCGACGACCTTGATGCGTTCGTGCAACGAAGACACCGTGTCGCCGTCGACGACCCGCACCGCTCTCTGTGCCAGCACCGGCCCGGCGTCGACGCTGCGCGTCGCGACGTGCACCGTGCAGCCGGTCACCTTCACGCCGTGCGCGAGCGCCGCCTCCACCGCACCCCACCCAGCAAACGCGGGCAACAGCGACGGATGCGTGTTCAGCACCCTGCCCGCGTACACGTCGAAAAACTCGCCGCTCAGCACCGTGCCGAAGCCCGCCATCGCGACCACGTCGACGCCTCGACTCACAAGCTCGCGCGCCAGCGCGTCGCTGTAGCCGCCGCGGTCGAAGTCGTCGCCGAAGCTCGTGCGCTCAAGCACGTGAGCGTCGACGCCCGCAGCACGCGCCCGCTCAATGCCGCCGCACTCGCGGTCTGCCAGCACGCAAGTCACCGGCAACCCCGCCTCAACCATCGCCGCCAAGATCGACCCGGCGCCAGACACCAAGACGCCCAACTTGGCGGTCACCTCAACTGCACCGTGCCCAAGCCGCCGGTCGCCGTCCGCCCGCTAGAGCGCAGCGACGATGTCGGCGGTCAGCTCGCCGGCTTCGGTTGGGTTCATTCCCACCACCGCGCCCGCCGCTCGCAACGCTTCGATCTTCGCCTCAGCGGTGCCCTTGCCGCCCGACACGATCGCCCCGGCGTGGCCCATCTTTTTCCCTGGCGGCGCAGTCACGCCCGCGACGTAGGCGGCGACGGGCTTGCTCATCTGGCTGGCGATGAACTCGGCCGCTTCTTCCTCCGCCGACCCGCCGATCTCGCCGATCATCAGCACGGCCTTCGTCTCGGGGTCGGCTTCGAACTCGGCGAGGCAGTCGATGAACGACGTGCCAGGCACCGGGTCGCCGCCGATGCCGACGCACGTGGTCACGCCGATGTCTTGCTGCTTGAGCTCATACAGCGCCTGATAGGTGAGCGTGCCCGAGCGGCTGACGATGCCGACCGGCCCTCCGGCCTTGGCGATGTGACCGGCGGTGATGCCGATGTTGCACTGGCCCGGCGAGATGACGCCCGGGCAGTTCGGGCCGAGCAGCCGGACGTCGGCGTGGTCGCGCCGCAGCTCGTTGAAAAACACCGCTTCGTCGTGAGCAGGCACGCCTTCGGTGATGCAGACGATGAACTTGATGCCGCCGCGCGCCGCGTCTATCACCGCGTCGCGCACGCCCGGCGCGGGAATGAATATGCACGACGCCGTCGCGCCGGTCGCCTCGACCGCCTCCGCGCAGCTGGCGAACACGGGCACGCCGTCGACGTCGGTGCCCGCCTTTTTTGGGTTGGTGCCCGCCACGACCTGCGTGCCGTACTCGCGGTTTAGCAGCCCGTAGTAGCGGCCTTGCGAACCGGTGAGGCCTTGGTAGACGACCTTGGTGTCGGCATCGACGAAGATGCTCATCGGGCGCTCCTCTCTGCGAGAGCTACGGCTTTGGTGGCGGCATCGAGCATGGTGGCTTCCATCATCAGCGCGTCGCCCAGGTGCGGTTCGAGAATGGCTCGGCCTTCGGCGGCGTTGGTGCCGTCTAGGCGAATGACGATCGGCGCTTCGATGTCGACCACGCTCAGCGCCGAGACGATGCCGTTGGCGACCTCTTCGCCTCGGGTGATGCCGCCGAAGATGTTGATGAGAATCGCCTTCACGCCGGGGTCGTTGTTGATGACCTCGAGCGCGCCAGCCATCACGGTGGCGTTGGCGCCGCCGCCGATGTCTAGGAAGTTGGCCGGCGAGCCGCCGACCTGGTTGACCACGTCGACCGTGCTCATCGCCAGCCCCGCGCCGTTCGCGATCACGCCGACGCTGCCCTCGAGCCCGACGTACTGCAGCCCCTTGCTGTGCGCTTCGACCTCGCGCTCGTCACGCGGTTGCGTCTCGTCGTACTGCTCGTAGTCGGAGTGCCGGAACGTGGCGTTCGCGTCGAGCGTCACCTTCGCGTCGAGCACGTGCACCCTGCCGTCGGGCGTGTAGATGAGCGGGTTGACCTCTACCAGGTCAGCGTCGGCTTCCGTGTAGCAGCGGTAGAGCTTGCCGAGCAGCGCGACCGTCTGATCGGTGGCGGCGGGGTTGAGCTTGGCGCCCTCCACCCAGGCACGAACTTCGTCGTCGGCCAGCCCGAGGGCCGGGTCGACCCAGATCTTCGAGATGGCGTCGGGGTGCTCGGCTGCGACCGTCTCGATCTCGACGCCGCCCTCGGCAGACAGCATCCCCAGGTGCTTCTTCGCGGAGCGGTCGAGCGTGAAGCTGACGTAGTACTCCTCGGCGATGTCGCTGGCCTTCTCGATCCACAGCCGCGCCACGACGTGGCCGTTGATGTTGAGCCCGAGGATCGCCTCGGCGTGCGTGCGCACGTCGTCGACGCTCGCGACGAACTTGACGCCGCCCGCCTTGCCGCGCCCGCCGGTGTGCACCTGCGCCTTCACCATCACGGGCGTGCCGAGCCGCTCTGCGGCGGCTACCGCCTCGTCGACCGAAAACACCACCTCGCCGTCGGAGACCGGCAAGCCGTAGCTGGCAAACAGCTGCTTGCCCTGATACTCAAATAAGTCCACGGGCGGTCAGCCTAGGTGCGGACGCCTCGGCCGATGACGCGGCCGCCGCCGTCTTCGATCAGCTCGTCGGGAATTTCGTTGAGGAACCGGCTGGGCACGCCCCAGGTTTCGCTGCCCGGCACATAGCGGTCGTCGGCGTAGGTGAGAAACAGCTGCCGCTTGGCGCGGGTGATGCCGACGTACGCGAGGCGACGCTCTTCTTCGAGTTCATCGGGGTCGGTCATCGACCGAGAGTGCGGGCACAGGCCCTCTTCTAGGCCGGTGAAAAACACGGTGTCGTATTCGAGCCCCTTGGCGGTGTGCAGGGTCATCAGCGACACTCGGTCTTCGGGCTCGGTCGCGCCCGCGCCAGACGGGCGGACATCAGGCGAGTCCGGCAGCATGTCGGAGTCGCTGATGAGCGCGATCGTCTCGCACATCTCTTCGCACGTGTCGAACCTGGTCGACGCGTGGATCAGCTCGTGCAGGTTGTCGCGCTGGCTCTGCGCCTCGACGCTGTCGTCGGCTTCGAGCATCGCGAGGTAGCCCGACTCGGTGAGCGCGGTTTGCAGCACGCTCGACGGCGGTTCGTCGTTGGCGATGGCGTCGCGCAGGTGGTCGTGGATGGTCAAGAACTCGCCGATGCCTCGCAGCGCCGCTTTGGTGACGCCCGCTTGCGCGGCGTGCCGCATCGCGTCGATGAGCGTCATGGGTTCGTCTCCGGTGAGGAGGTTGTCGTGCGCACGATTGTCACTCTCGGCGAAGGCCGCGATCTTGGCGAGGCTGGTCTTGCCGACGCCCCGCGCGGGCTTGTTGACGATGCGTTCGACGGAGATGTTGTCGGCTTCGTTGAGCGCGGCGCGAATGAACGCCATCGCGTCCTTTATCTCCGCGCGGTCGTAGAAGCCGGTGCCGCGCACGATCACATACGGGATGCCTTCGACAAACAGCGCCTCCTCCAGCGCCCGCGACTGTGCGTTGGTGCGGTAGAAGATCGCAGCGTCGGCCAGCCGCACGCCGTCGGGCAGCTTGGTGAGCTGGCGCGCGATGAAGCTCGCTTCGTCCGCGTCGTTGTCGGCGCCGTAGATGACGACGGGTAAGCCTTCGCCGGCGTCTGTCCACAGCGCCTTCGGGTAACGGCTCTCGTTGTTCGCGATGAGAAAGTTCGCAGCCGACAAGATGTTTTGCGACGAGCGGTAGTTCTGCTCGAGCTTGTAGGTCTGCGCGCCGACGAAGTGCCGCTCGAAGCTCGTGACGTTGGAGATGTCGGCGCCCCGAAACCGGTAGATCGACTGGTCGTTGTCGCCGACGACAAACAGGTTGCGATGCTTGCCCGACCACAATCGCACCAGCTCAAACTGCGCGGCGTTGGTGTCTTGAAACTCATCGACCAGCACCTGGTGCCAGCGCTGCTGGTGGTAGTTGCGAGCCTCGTCGTCTTCGCGCAGCAGCCGCACCGTTTGCATGAGTAGGTCGTCGAAGTCCATCGCGCCGGCGGCGCGCAGCCTCGACTGGTACTCCTCGTAAATCTCCGCGCACGTTCGCTCGTGGCGCATCTCGGCTCGTTCGAGGGCTTGGGCGGGCGTGAGCAGGTGGTTTTTCCAGTTGCTGATCGTCGACCGGGTAGCGCGCACCGGCTGGCGCTTGGGGTCGATGCCCGCGGCGATGGTGGCTTGACGCACGAGACGGCCTTGGTCGGTCGTGTCGTAGATCGTGAAGTTGTTCGGGTAGTCGATGCGCTCGGCGCCGTGGCGCAGGATGCGCACGCACGCCCGGTGGAACGTGCTCACCCACATCTGGTCGACCACCGGGCCAACCAAGCCGCGCAGCCGCTCCTTCATCTCTTCGGCGGCCTTGTTGGTGAAGGTGATCGCCAGCACCTGATGCGGCGTGACAGCAAGCACGTGGTGCGGGCTAACGTGTCGGTCACGCATCAGGTGCGCGATGCGGTGCGTCAGCACGCGGGTCTTGCCCGAGCCCGCGCCCGCGATGACCAGCGCGGGGCCGTCGCCGTGCGTCACGGCTTCTCGCTGGGCGTCGTTGAGCGGGTCGAGAATCTCGTCCGCGCCAGCGGGTTCAACCATGGCGCTCACGTCGTGTAGTCCGCGTTGATGCGGATGTAGCCCTCGGTGAGGTCGCAGCCGTACGCGGTGAACTGGCCGTCGGGTTGCGTCGGGTCGGTCACTCCCAAGCCCACCGTGATTTCCACTTCGTCGCCGGCCAGGTAGTCGGCTAGCCGCGCGGCGTTGGCCGTGTCGGCCGGGTAGACGCGCGTGTCGCCGAAGGAGATCGTGACGTTCGCGGGGTCGATGTCGGTGTCGCCCTCGCACTTGCCGATCGCCATCGCCACTCGTCCCCAGTTGGGGTCGGCGCCGGCGACGGCGGTCTTGACGAGCGGCGAGTTGACGATGCTCTTGGCGACTCGCTTGGCTTGGTCGCGCCCGCTCGCGCCGGCCACGTGCACCGTCAGCAGCTTGCGCGCTCCTTCGCCGTCGGCCGCGAGCTGGCGGGTCAACTCGACGCACACCGCTCGCAGCGCGCCGGCGAACGCGTCGAGCTCGACCGGCCCGGCTTTGCCCGACGCAAGCACCACGGCTGTGTCGCTGGTGGAGGTGTCGCTGTCGACGCTGAGCGCGTTGAAGGTGTCGGCCACCACGTCGCGGAAGGCCTCGTCGAGCGCGGCAGGTTCGACGCGCGCGTCGGTCGCGAGCACCGCGATCATCGTCGCCATGTTCGGCTCGATCATGCCGACGCCTTTGGCGATGCCAACGACGCGCGCGCGTCCCGGCTCGATCGTGGCTTCGGCGACCTTGGCGTGCGTGTCGGTGGTCATCATCGCGCCAGCCGCGCTCACGGCGTCGTGGTGTGACGGGTAGTTGCCGGGCGACGGTCCGGCGAGGTCGGAGAAGTAGCCACGGATCACCGCCATCGGGTACGGCACGCCGATCACGCCGGTCGACGCCAGCAGGATTTCTTCGGGCTCGCATCCGACGGCGCGCGCCGCCAGCTCGACCAGCTCGGTGGCGTGGGCGTCGCCTTCTGGCCCGTTGGCGACGTTCGCGTTCTTCGACAGCACGAGCATCGCCCGGGCCTGACCGCCGGCGATGTGTTGTCGCGACAGCGTCACGCTCGGCCCGCTGAACAGGCTCTGGGTGAACACGCCGGCCGCCGCAGCCGCGCCGTCGGTCGCGCGCAGCAGCATCACGTCGGCGGTGTCGTCTTTGATGCCGATGTTGCCGGTGTGCACGTCGAAGCCGTCGGGCAGCAGCACCGGCGCGAGCGCGCGCGGGTCGTCTCGCAGCCGTCGCCACAGCCGCCAACGTCGCAGCCGGTTGGTGCCCGCCTGTCGGCCGAGTCGAAGTGCCTGTTTCACAAGAACTGCAGTGTTGCGCGCGAGCGCGCCGACGCGGCGCCAATTGGCTCCGGTCGCGTGCTGGCGAGAAAACTCCGCGATCCGCGCGCAACGCCGCGCGTACGGTGCGCGAGCTGCGCAAGTTCATCATTCCGTTGCTCCGTGAGGTGGCGCAACTAGCGTTTGAGGCCGCGGTCACGGCACAACCGACCGACCCCAACCCCATCGGATTCCAACGCCCAACGAAAGGCGAGGCTTAGCAATGGCCCTCCTCACCCTAGATGCGCCGAACTACCGCAACCCTGATCTCTGGGACACCAGCGAGGACGTCTACAACGTCTACAGGCCCACAGGCGAGCTAGTGATCAAACTCACTGCCAACGTGCCGTTCGTCGTCGACGGGCAGGAGTATGTGTGGCAGACCGACCTCACCATCGGCTGCGGCGGCTCGAAGCTTCAGCTGATGGCGCGAGACGGCGGGACGCTCCGACTGGCTGGATACCTCAAAACCAGCCGGACCGACGATGTCGCCTACTTCCCGTCACCACAGTCAATGGACATCGCGGCTGAGTTCACTCAGATCTTCACCCACGCCGCTTACGCGGGCTGGCATGACGAGTACTTCATTCGCTACGGGAGCGCCACGCTCACGTTCGTGCCGGTGCCGCCCTCCATACCCACCGCGCGCGCCAGCCGATAGCCAACCCGGCGACGTCGCTCGCACCTCGACGGGCTGCGCGCCGCGTCCGTTCAGGTGACCGCTGGCACGAACGTCGCTTCCACGACGATGTGGTGCGCATAGCTCGCAAGTATGACCTTCCGTAATCGTGACGGGTTTGGCGCATGAAATAGTGCGTTGGGCTGTCGAACAGATTGCACCGAGGTTCAACGTCGATCACAAGGACTGGCAATCGTTGCTCGCCAAACTCGAAGGTGAGCATTCCGTACTAGTGGCGGTCGCTGTTTTCTCACACAGCTGAACTACCGGAGTTCGGGCACACTCACCGTTTGGGCGCGAGCAGGTGTCGCCGGTGTGTTTTGTGCGACGTCCGCCCGCGCATGGTCTGACGGGTTCGCCTGCTGTGCGGACGCGCTCTTACTCTTGACGCTCGGTTTGTCGTTTCGACCACAAGGAGCGCGCGGATGAATCTCGTAACCGAAATCAGGATTGCGGCTGCGCTGCGCGCAGCCGCTCGTGTTTGGCGCGCCGGCCTGCGGCCGGCGCGCTGGTCGTTCGCTGCGGCGGTCGGCGTGGTGGCGGCGTTGAGCGTGCCGCTCATGGCCGCGGGCACGCCATCTGCCGCACACACGTCGCAACCGGTCCCTTCGCGGCTGATCGCGGCGCAGCCGACCGTCTCCGAGGGCGCGACGAACGCGCAGGGCGAGCGTCTGCTGGCTGGCTCGGATCGTTACGCCACCGCGGTGCTTTTGGCTGGGGTGTCGTTGGACGCGGGCGACGCTGCCACTCGTGACGTGCTGGTGGTGTCTGGTGAGAGCTTGGTCGACGCGGTGTCGGCGGTGTCGGTTGCTGCGAGCCGTGACGCCGCGATCGTGCTGACCGCAACCGACGCGGTGCCACAGG